>JALYHT010000186.1 GCA_030776225.1 Acidobacteriota bacterium
CTGGTTGGGCGTCTGTCTTTGCAGCAGAATGGCATCCATCGGGGCGAGTGTAATCTGGCTCGCGGCCGAGCCGTCGTTATAAAGCGCGGAAGAAAATACGTAAACCGCGTCCGCGATCAAAGGGCCGGATCCGCCATTCTGCACGCTCAGTACGGGAGCAGTCGCAGCGGTCAGATTCAGGTTGCTGAAAAGGGTAAACCATTGATCTCCGATCGCGGCCGAGCTCTGGTTCAGCGTGGCCGTGGCGATCACCTGAGATCCCGCGGTGATCTGATACGTCGCGCTCGGTGTCCACGTGCTGCTGGAGGGAGCGGCAGGCAGCCAGACCTGAATCGTGTATTTTCCGTCCGACGGAATGGCCAGATTCCATTGCGCGCTGCCACTGCTCGCGTCCAGCTCATGCAGCGTTTTGTTCCATGCGTGGTAGTAAGGACCGCTCGCAGTTCGAAATCCGGTATCGAATGTATCGACGAGCCATGTGCCGGACGTCGTGAAACCTGGCGCGGTGTCATCGACAATGTACTGATAGCGGGGCGCCTGGCTTCCCGAGAAACGCTGCAACCCGGAGTCCAGCGTAATCGTCTGTGGGCTGTTTGTGCCGTTCAGAAGAACGACGCCGTTTGTAAAGTCACGGCGGTAAATGCGCAGCGCCGCCTGAACCATCTGCACGTCGTCGAGCCAGATGTTGCCCGGCATGCTTCCCAGACGAAATTCCAGCCGGCAATCCTGGGCTGACACGGGCGCGATAAATGAAACGGTATAGAGCGCCCAGGACGTACTGACGGCGACTTTCGCATTCAGCCCGTAACTGGCATACGACGGAGCTCCACCCTGGGTGGAAACCCCAAACGTCAGGGGGGAATCTGCCCGCGCCCAGAACTGAACCCGATACTCGACGCCGGACGTCAAGGCAAGATTGCCTTGCTCCAGATTCACGTGGTAGTCAACCGTCCCGGCCGATGCCACGTTGACGTGCGCCGAGGTCTTGCCGTCAAACGCCGAGGCGGGATCGAGAGAAATAGAAGCACTTGCCTGGCCGTCGTTGGTCACCGCGAATAGCCATGGCGAAAGGCTGCTTTCGAAACCCCCATTGACGATCTCATTCGGGTATTGCTGGATCGTGCCCACCGTCGCCGCCGGCGTAACGGGGGAGCCCAGATTGAAACCGTACTCGTCGTACCACCAGGTGACCGGCGAGGATGAGTCACCGAAATCGTGGACAAAATACCCGTTGTTCATCAAAGCCAGGCCCAGCCCGAATCGCATGTTGGGGTAAAACGTCTGGCCAAAAGTGACAGTAGACGGCTGCGCTGCCTGCAAGGGCGCGTAACCGTAGCCATAGGCAATCTGATTCGGTGGCGAAGACTGCACGACCGTAATAACGGGCGACTGGCCCTGGGTGAACCATTGCTGGTAAGTATCCCAAAGGTCGCCAAACGCCGCTTTTCCCTCACGGACATTTACAGCGTCAAAGCCCAGTGCATCGCCATTGAATGCCGCCAGAGTACGGGGATCGGGAGGCAACTGATTGATATGGCCTGAAATGTACGAGTTTGGAGCCAGTTGGTGGAAAGCAGCGATCAGCGCGTACACACCAGCGCTCCACGCGGCATCTAAAGTGGCTGGGTTATCCGGAATTCCATCGCCATTGGCGTCGATCTGAACCGGGTTGCCACAGCAATCGGTTGTCGTCGTCGAGATGACGAATTCCACGTTATCGAAGAACATGCCATCGTAGGTAAAGCCGTTCGGGGTCATCTGCTGGTACGCATACTGAGCGAGGAACTGCACGACCGTGGGATTGGTCATGTTCAACAGGAAATTTCCGGGGCTTCCGGGCCATGTCTGAATCTTGTTCCCGTTGACGTCCTTCAGGTAATAATTGTCGGGAACGGAAGGTGCGCCGTTGGTAGTTTCTATCGCGTTAATACTCGCCAGAATCGGCGTCTGAGGCGCTGAACTGCGGACAGCCTGCGCCTGTGCCACGGAGAAATTCGGCCCCAGATAGAGTTGAATCTTTGCGGCTTGCGCCGGGCTGGCGTTGTAGATTGCGCCCCCCCACCAAAGACTTCCGATCTGGGGGAATCCGCCTGCCGGTAAGGGTCCAACCGCTTCCGGCCGCAACTTTACCGATTCGGTCTTGTTTGATTCCGAGGCGCGGGCTTTCGAGCTCTGGCCATCAGCACTGCCCCCCAGTGTAAATAACGTTAATATTAATACAATTCCTCGGGTGGGCACCTAGTAATGGTAATACTAAGAGTAAAGACAAAGAAGTTATCCTTTGGCATTTACGACTGACTTTTTCCTGACTTTCGATCTGCCTTTCCATGGGATTCTTTCAATAGCCGAGCGTTTTCGCAAAAAATATTTGGTTCAGATCGGCGCTGAAAAGAAAGAAGATGGACCCGGCACGGTCATGGCGCTGGAACCCGGAAGAGTCCGCGTGTACCGTTTACCGTCAGCGCTGCCTGGACGTACGTCTGCGTCGAGGCCACGCCCGCCGGGTAGATGAAGTTCACCTGGTCGATGATCAGACCGGGCGCGGCCCCACAGTACGTAATCTGAGCAGTCACACCACCGATTGTCAGTTGACACGCGGACCGGCCGCCGGCTACTTCCAGCAGATCAGTCGAAAGATCAACCCGGGCAGGCACACCATCCGATGAAGGAGTATTCCGCGGGCCCAGACCGTTTGCCCAAAGCTGATAAGTGACACCGGCAGTTGGCCTGCATTCAGAGGTTGCACATTGAGCCCCTGTCATCCAGGCGATGCCCCTTACCAGATCCTGCAAAAACATTGAAGGCGCCGCGTCCACACTCATAGTGAGGGTTTCGGGTGCGCTTGACAGCGGTCCCCGGCTGACTTGCACCGGGATCGCCGTGCCAGGCTTTGTCTCCCATGGAATCTGGAAGTTGATCTGTCCCGGTGCGACGTAAATCAGGGGCGCGGCCGTTCCGGCGACGGTAACGGTGGTCGTGCCGATCGACGTCACGAAATTGCTGCCAGGGCCAACCGTATTGTTGTAAGTACCATCCGCGAGGTTACTGCCATAGAGCACCGCTAGCGAACCCGGCGCCAGATCCCCCAGCCAGGATGCCGCATTTACGATGCTGCCGGGGTTGATAACCGGTGTTCCGGCGGGACTGTCGATCGGCTGATAAACCCGCACATAATCGATCACGAGATCCTGGTTTGGAAACGGCAGGTTGGCGTCGGGAGTCCCCAGAAATGTGGAGGGCCCGCCGACTGCGACGTTCAGCAATATGAAAAAAGGCGCTTCGAAAACCCAGGTTCCACCCGCTGGCATGGAGCTCGGCGTAATCGTGTTATACAGCGTTCCATCCAGAAAGAACTCGATTGACCCACGCGACCATTGAATGGCATACACGTGATAGTCATCGGAAACCGTTTCGCCAAACCGGAGCGTGGCGGCGGCAGTGATTGCGCCGGTCGTATACCCAGGCCCATGAGCCGAGCCATGGATTATGGAAGCGTTGTTATGGTACGGCCCGTAGTTCTCCATAATGTCGATTTCACCGCTTTGCGGCCATGGAGTGGTACCGATATCTTCGCCCAGCATCCAGAAGGCGGGCCAGACTCCCAGCCCGAATGGAAGTTTCATTCTGGCTTCGATCAATCCGTATTGCCAGCTATGATCCGCCGTGCGCGTCGATGCTCCGGGTGAGCCGGACTGCAGACGCGCTGAAGTATAACGCCCCGAGGAGTCCCGAATCACGCGGATAACGAGATTCCCCTGGCCATCGTGGAAAATATTCCTGGCCGATGAAGTATAAGTCTCGAGGTCGCCCTCGCTCCATCCCTGGCCAATATCATAGTTCCAGTTTGCCGGGTCGGGAGGAGATCCGGCGGATGCGTTAAACTCGTCGCTCCAGACCAGGCGCCATCCCGTCTGTCCGATCGCGCAGCCTGGCGTCACCAGTACAGTCATCCAGAGAACCATGAGCGGCTGGATCAACCGATCGGACGTCATCAGAAATATCCCGAGATTAGAGTAGCAGGAACCCTCCAAAGAGGTCAGGCGAAGTATTTTTTACCCGAATGCCAAATGGCTCGTTGCGAGATCGCCCGCTCCAGCGCCTCCCGAGCCTGCGCCATTTCGGCGAATTCTCCCACCAACCTGAAATTATCGCCTTTTTCATTGGTGCCGGTCGCATCGTACGCCAGCCACTTTCGCCCCGTCCTGACGACATGACCCAGATAGCGTTCGGCATCGTTCAGGCACCAGATATCACATCCCGGTACCCACTCGAGGATGCAGTCCTTCTTTTCGGGCCGAACCAATTTCATGAGCACTTTCCGTTGCTCCAAATGAGAAATTTCCCCGCTAATTCAACGAGTAGGAATGTAACTGACGGGACTTAGAGCACCGCTTATATGAATCCTGACGGTGTGCGTGCCAGGTTCGATGGAAGGGATCAGAACGTTAATCTGATATAAGCCCGCGGAGCCGGGCATCAGGCCACTGTACTGAACCACTGCATTTTGATCTCCGATCGTTATCTCGGGCAGAACGGTGGTAAGCGATAGTTGTGCAGAGTCTGCGGGATAACCGCTATTGGGCTGGTTGGTCACAGGGCCGAGGCCGGTCGCGTAGAGTTGCACGATGCTTCCCTGCGCTGCCGGGTTTGACGAACTGACGACCTGACCGGACTGATCCACGGCAGCCGCCACGCCGTTTACCTGAAGGAATTCGGGAGCCCACGAAGCCAGGCCGATCGGTACGGAAGCACTTACGCTGTCCCCGACACGGACCTGTACAACGGCATTGCTGAAACCCTCGAGCTCCCAGGGAACCTGGACGTTGATCTGCCCCGGGCTGACGTAAAAAAGGTGTCCGCCGGCGTTAACCGTATCGCTGGCAAAGCTAACGCTCACCCCATCGAGCGATATCGGCAAAATCTCGCGCCCGGCGACGGTAGTTTCGGCAGCCAGATGCGACCCGTACAGGGACACATAGGATCCTGGCGCAATCCCCCCAGCATCGCTCTGATCCGCTATTCCAGTAATAGCTGTTATCTGAGGTTCCGCAATTCCCAGCGCGGAGAAGGACGTTTTCAGCCCTCCGGCGGTCAGGGTGAAAACATTTGGCCCCGGCAGCGGGCCGAGCCATTCTTCCGCAAAGACAAACCCGTGACCGTCTGTCTGGGTCGAGGCATTCTTTACGCTGCCGCCGCCGGATTGGACACCGAAGGATACGGGAACTCCGGCAATCGGAACGCCGCTGTGGTCGGTCAACTGGGCAATGAGATACCCGGTTGAACTTTGCTGCCCGGCGGTTCCGTCATCCCCGTCTCCTCCGACCGTGAGCAGATCGTAAGGTGTGCCGTCCGGAACAATATAGAAATAAGGTACTCGCAGGTTAATTCCGTCTCCCCGGATTAAAACGGCGCCTTGATACGTGCCGGACAAAGGTACAGCACCGACGAGGGAAAGAGTGAAGTGCCCCGTCTGCCCCGCTGACAAAGTGATTCTCGTAAGGTCGATTCCTGTGTGAGCGGAGATTTCCGCCTGATTACCGGCGATGTCGAAGGTCAGGGTGAGATCCGCCGATGAAACATTGGTCAGGTCGATTTGCCGCAATAGGGGCAGCACTCCCGCGGTGACGATTCCTAACGAGATTGAGGCCGGAGAAACGGTTATCGACGTCGTAACAGCGGCGCGCGCGTCCACCTTGCCGGCGCCCGCGGCCATGACGGACGCCGTTTGAGATCCATCGTTAATATCGTTCGTTGCGGTGTTGACGATGGCGGACCTGATCTGATCCACAGTGAATCCGGGGTGAACCTGTTTCACCAGAGCCGCCACACCGGCAACTTGTGCCGCCGAGAAGCTGGTCCCCTGGCTAACTACATACCCTGTTGGGGAATACAATTCGCCGTTGGAGTCAAAGGTCTCGGCGGCGAGATAAAGGTCGAGCCCTACAGCCACAACATCTGGTTTCAACACTGCGGCCCCGGGAATCGGACCGCGTGAACTGAACGATGTAACGGCCGGGCTGAACGCCGAGTCGATTGCCTGGGGGATGGGATTGATCGACGCCTCGACGAATTGGTGATTGGCAAGGTATTGCCGAAGGAGTTGACTGTCGCTGTTTCCGATCAACATCGCGGGTATCGACGTGCCGGCCAAACCCGTTGGAGTGAAGATCGAATTGCCGCCGACGTCGTTCGCGATGATGACACCCACCGCGCCGGCTATGGTCATATTGCGGACCTTGGCGGGATAACCGCAGTTATCGCTGCTCACGAGCGCCAGACTGCCGGTCAGCGAAGCACCAGGCAGCGGCGCGCATGCATCCGTATCACCAGACGCCGTGAGATCGACCACTTGAGCTGAAAAGTTTTGCGGAGGCAATGGGCCATCTCCAAAGCGGGCGCTGATTGTACCCAGCCCTTCCACGGTGATCGGGTTGTTCCACAGATGGGAGTTGGCGATCGCTCCCACGGCAAGGACCCCTGGGGCGTCGGCAGGGCTCTGAACCGTGGCAAGGGCGCCACCGCCGCCCTGAATGCCAGCGGTGGCGTTGTTTCCCGCGGCAGCAACCACAACTATTCCAGAGTCAGCCGCGTTCTCAAAAGCCCATGCCACCGGATCGCAGATGCCGCCGCGCTGGCCGGTGCATGTTCGGTCGAGCGGGGCAGTGAAAGCGGGCGCGCCCGAGGACAGGACGATGATATCCATACCATCCTCAATAGCGTCGTCGAGCGCCCGAATGAGAACATCGCCGTAAGTGAAATCGTTGGCGCCAGGAGAACCGTACACTTTGTAGCTGCCGAGAAATGCGCCCGGCGCCACGCCGGTTATGGTGTCCGCCGGTCCGGAATTCGTGACTCCGGCGGCGGCCATGGCTACGGCAGTTCCGTGACCGATGTGATCGCGCGGAGACAAATCGTCAGGCCTGGACT
>JALYHT010000187.1 GCA_030776225.1 Acidobacteriota bacterium
GTCCCGTCCTGAATCTCGGCGAGCACCTTGCGCATCTCGGCCTTCGTCGCGTCCGTGATGATCCGCGGGCCGGTCACGTAGTCGCCGAACTCAGCGGTGTCCGAGATGGACCAGCGCATCTTGGAGATGCCGCCCTCGTACATGAGGTCGACGATGAGCTTGAGCTCGTGGAGACACTCAAAGTAGGCAATCTCGGGAGCGTAACCGGCTTCGGTCAGGGTTTCAAAACCTGCGCGGATGAGCTCGGAGACTCCGCCGCAGAGGACGGTCTGTTCGCCGAAGAGGTCGCTTTCGGTTTCTTCACGGAAGTTGGTTTCGATAACGCCGGCGCGCAGCGAACCGAGAGCGGCGGCATACGCCAGCGCGGTCTTCAGCGCATTGCCGCTGGCATCCTGATGAACCGCAACCAGAGCCGGAACGCCGGAGCCTTCTGTGAAGATTTCGCGCACGCGGTGTCCGGGGGCTTTGGGCGCGATCATCGAGATATCGACATCGGCGGGCGCTTTGATGAAGCCGAAGTGGATGTTGAAGCCGTGCGCGAACATCAGGGTCTTGCCGCTGGTGAGGTTCGGCGCAATATCGTTGTTGTAGAGATCGCCCTGGACATGATCGGGGACCAGAACCATCATCACGTCCGCGGCTTTAGCCGCCTCGGCGGGGGTGAGAACCGTGAGACCCGCGGCGGTAGCCTTGGCGCGTGATTTCGAGTCCGCGGGAAGACCGACGATGACGTCGAGTCCGGAATCGCGCAGATTGAGAGCGTGCGCGTGGCCCTGCGAGCCGTAGCCGAGGATGGCTATCTTCTTGCCTTTTAAGGCGTCGATGTTTCCGTCTTTTTCGTAAAAGCGTCTTGGCATTTATGTTCCTTGGGTGAATTTCAGATTACCTGGGCTACGGCCGGCGCGGGTACGGGCGGCTGGAGGCGGAGCTTTTTGGATTCGAGTGACATCGCGATCGCTCCGGAACGAGCCACGTCGATTTCGCCGTAGCTGCGCATCACTTCGATGAATTCGTCGAGCTTCTCGGGGTCCCCCGTGGCTTCAATCGCGAAGCCCTCGGTGGAGGAATCCACTACGCGCGAGTGGAAGATTTCCGCTTCCTTCAATACCGTAGTGCGGCTATCCTGGGGGCAGCGCACACGCACGAGAACCATTTCGCGGATCACAGCGGGAGCGTCCGTCATGTCCGTCGCCTGGAGTACGTTGATCAGTTTGTTGATCTGCTTCACCACCTGTGTGCGGATGCGATCTTCCACATCGACCACAATGGTCATGCGCGAGAGCTGCGGGTCGAGCGTTTTCGCGACCGTGAGACTTTCGATGTTGTAGCCGCGGGCCGAGAGAACGCCAGTCACGCGAAGCAGTGCCCCGGGTTTATTTTCAAGAAGAATCGATATCGTTTGAATCATTTTATTTACACCACCGCCACGGGTTGCGGAGGTCCTAACACCATTTCGTAAATTGCGCCGCCCGCCGGGACCATCGGATATACATTCTCATCGCGGGTGACTTTGACGTTGAGCAGATAAGGCCCGGGTTCCTTCACCGCCTCTTCGAGGGCCTGCGCCAGCTGCCAGGGTTTGTCGATGGTACGGCCCTTGAAACCGTAGGCGCCCGCGAGCTTTTCGGCATCGGGGAAGCAGTCGAGCTCCACCGAGCTCAGACGGTTGTTATAGAAGAGCGTCTGCCACTGGCGAACCATGCCAAGGTAACCGTTATTCATCACGATGATTTTGACAGGCAGGGCATGCGATGCGATAGTCGCCAGCTCGGGGATGGACATCTGGAAGCCGCCGTCGCCGCAGATGGCAAAGACGAGTTTATCGGGGCGAGCCATTTGCGCGCCCAGCGCGGAAGGCACGCCGAAACCCATCGCGCCGAGTCCGCCGGAGTTGATCCAGAGATGCGGCTCGTTGAAGCGGATGAGTTGCGCGGCCCACATCTGGTGCTGGCCCACGTCGGAAGTGACGATGGCCTGGCCGCCGGAGAGACGGTCGATCTCATCCATAAGGTGCTGAGGCTTGATTTCGTTTTCGTCACGCGAACGGTCATAGGGGTGGTCCGACTCCCATTCGCGGATTTTAGTCCACCATGCCGCCCGCGCTTCCGCTTGCTTCGGCTTGAACTCGGCTTCGAGCTCCTTCAGATTCGCGTTGAGTTTCTGGAGGACGCGCTTGACGTCGCCAACGATGGGGATATCGGGGACGCGGTTCTTGCCGACTTCGGCCGGGTCGATGTCCACGTGAATGACGCGCGCGTGCCGGGCGAAGGCCTGCAGCTGGCCGGTGACGCGATCGTCAAAGCGGGCGCCGAGCGCGATCAGGAGGTCGCATTCGGTCATACCCATATTGGCGGCGTAACTGCCGTGCATCCCGGGCATTGAGATGAAATTGGGATGGCTGGAGGAAAGGCCGCCCAGCGCCATCAGTGTGCACACGGCGGGCAGGTTCCCGATATTGACCAGCTCGGTGAGCTCTTCGGTGGCCTTGCCGAGAACCGTACCCCCGCCGGCATAAACGAACGGACGCTCGGCTTCCCAGATCAGCTGCGCGGCGCGCCGGATCTGCCCGGCATGGCCTTCAGTGAAAACTTTGTAGCCCGGAAGGTGGATGGTATCTACGGGCGTGTAGTGGCCGCGTGCCTGGAAAACATCCTTCGGGATATCCACCAGCACCGGGCCCGGACGTCCGCTCGCCGCGATGTAGAAGGCTTCGTGAACGATCTGCGGAAGCTCCTGAATCGACTTCACCATGAAATTGTGCTTGGTGGCCGGGCGGGTGATGCCGAACGTGTCGGCTTCCTGAAACGCGTCGCTGCCGATGAGCTTGGAATGGACCTGACCGGTGATGGCGACTATGGGGATCGAATCCATCATGGCATCCACCAGGCCGGTGACGAGGTTGGTGGCGCCGGGCCCCGAGGTCGCGCAGCAGACGCCGACTTTCCCCGTGGCGCGGGCATAGCCTTCGGCCGCGAAGCAGGCATTCTCTTCATGACGGACGAGAACGTGTTTGATGTGGCTGTCGTAAAGCGCGTCATAAAAAGGAAGAGTGACGCCGCCCGGGTAGCCGAAAAAACAGTCGACGCCCTCGCGCGCAAGGCATTCGAGCAGGATTTCAGCGCCGTTCATTAACTTGCCAGGGTCCAGTTTGCCGGATTCGTTCATTAGAAAACCTCGATAAAAAGCTTGTGTAAAACTGAAAAGGCCATCAGGTGGGTGATTCACCCCGCTGATGGCCTTCGGATCTTTGCGACTCCCGGGGGCCTCAGACGGGGACGATAACGACGACCCCGGTAATAACGACGACAATGGCTACTACGGGGAGGATCGGGGTAATTCGGCCTGTGAAGCGGGTGAGCATTACGGAACTTTTAGTTTAGATCTAAAGTTTTTGAAATGCAAGCAGCTGCTTGCATAAGAGATGTTTATATGCATATCGAGTCAGGACAGTCTCCGCATTCTGCTGTGCGCAAGCTGTAATCCTGCTTATCCTCAACGCCAGACTGCGGGGGGGGGCACATTCACCTTGAAGTCAAAGCCCATCGGGCGCATCCGGAAATCTGAGCGGCCGGGGGCGGTTTTGCGGTCATTCGTCTTCGTTCAAAAGCCGGTTGACGAGTTCGGGGGTGACTACGGGAGCATCGGGGCGCCGGGGAAGCACGGGAACGCCGTCGCGGTATGTAACGGCAAACGATTTCGGGTAAAGCAACTCACGAAGAAGATTGGAAACGGCGCTGCCGGCAGGCGTTTTCCGCTGCTGGGCAATCTGTTTCACAGTGAGGAGGACCTCGTCATCAATATAAGAGTGGTTCTCACAAACAGAGCATAACGCGTCTGATGCCTGATACGACTCACACGCAGATACGCACGGCCGCACCGCCTGGGCCTTTGAATCTTATGCGAGCGAACGTCTACAGAGAACAGCCGGGGTGGCCGCAGTTGCAGGAAATTTCCGTCGTATCCTTTGCGTCCGCGCACGAGGTGCTGCAGTAGTTACTATCCTTGCGTGCCGGGCAGATGCAAGCCGGGTGGGCACATTTCTTAGTCTCTTCAGCCATGGTGGCCTCCGGGACTGAGAACAGCACTTGCCTGGCCAATCGACGGGCGCAGGGGCCTATTTGCGAACGGCTATTTCCGCACCACCATCACACGCGATGGATAGAAGCCCTGTTGCACCTTGACGTCGTGTTCAATTTCGAAATCGCAGGCCCCTATCGCTTCGGGGATGGCGGTCTCGACCTGCCGACCCCAGAACGCGGGGGCCAGACCTCCGGCCACCTTGTACATCGCGTTGAAAGCGGGAACGTTTTGGCCGATCAGCACAAGCGTGAGGCGTCCATTGGCGCGAAGAACGCGGTGGATTTCGGCAAGGGCACGCAGGATGTCGTCCGCGCCCATGAGTTCCAGAAGGTAGCAGCAAACGACGGCATCGAAACAGCCGTCCCGGAAGGGCATGGCGCAGGCATCGACAGCCTGACAGTGCGCTCTGACGTTCGGCAGATTGCGCCGGGCCAGGCGTTGCGTGCGCGCCGCCATGTTAGGGGAAAGGTCGACGCCGCAATTGAGACCTTTGGGATTGAGTTTGACCAGCCTGCCAAACATTTCGCCCGAACCGGTGGCGACTTCGAGCACCCGCATGCCATCCCGAATTTCAGCCAGGCTGAGCGCGGTTTTGTGGGCTTTTTCGTGGAACAGGAGGGTCGAAAGCGGATAGATGCCGGCAACCAGATCATAAACACGGCGCGTGGAGCCGGGCAGGCCGGTGAAGCTGCCGGCTTCGAAGCCGGCTTCGCCGCGCACGGGGGCGGTGAGAAGGCTGTTCCGCAGGTTGCCCATCAGGAAACCACCGCCAGCGGCGTCTGGGCGCCGGGGACTTCGATTTCTATCCGGGTGCCGCGGCCCGGCTGGCTGTCGATCAACATGCGGTAATCCTGGTTGTAGAGTACTTTGAGCCGTTCTCTGACATTACTCACGCCGATTCCCTTGTTTAAGATTCCCGCAAGATCCGCTTCCGGGATGCCCACTCCATCGTCTTCCACTTCGATCGAGAGTCTGCCGTTGCTGCGCGCGGTCCGAACGGTGATGGTGCCGCCGTCGATTTTACCCGATATTCCGTGTTTGATCGAATTTTCGATCAGCGGCTGCAGCAACATGCTCGGGACAAGCATATCCAACGTGGCGGGGTCGATCGATTTCTCAACGTGTAGTTTATCCCCGAATCTGACCAGTTCGATGGAAAGGTAGTCGTCAATGAACGCGATTTCGTCGCGCAGGGGGGCGAAGTGATCCTGGTTGCGCAGTCGCCCCCGCATAATGCGCGCGAGGCGCGTGACCATGAGGCGCGCCTGTTCCGGATTGATCCGGATCAAAGTCGAGACTGAATTCAGGGTATTGAAAAGAAAATGCGGATTAATCTGGCTGGCGAGCGCCCCGAGCCGGGCCTGGAAGAGCAGGCGCTCCTGCTCTTCTAGTTTGACCTCGTTGCGGGTGTTGTTCCAAACCTTCAGGGGAACCGTGACGCAGAAATAAGTGGACGCATACACGGCCGCGAGGCGCAGTGGGGGGTCGCTGAGGCGGGCGATGGAAAAAAGGCTGCCGGCAAAGGCCTGCGCGAGAATCTGGCGCAGCAGTTCGGTGGCAATCACCGCGAAAAAGAAAAAGAGATGGAACAGGGCGCTGCGCAGTTCGCGGCTATGCTCGAAGATCCGGCGGATATTGGCATCCGGGAAAGAGGAGATGCGCCAGATATCTTCGGTGTCCGAAGCGGCATCCCGCAGCAGGCCGCCCCCCAGTCCGACCACGGCGAAGAAAGGGAGGGAAACCAGTTCGTGGTGGAACATCGCGGGAATGGCGATCGCCATTCCCGCAAACCAGCCACACAAATAGCCGCCCGTAATGCCGGCCAGCAGGCTGCCTTCGAGAGCCAGATCGAGAGCGGAATAGGATTGGGGACTCATGATGCGGAACCATACGCCGGGCATGAAGATAGCCGCGAACCAGAGCGCGAGACGGACGCGCTGGGCAAGCGTGCGCTCTTCCCGCAGCAGCATGCGCTTGACGGCGTCGCTGCGAACGCCGACGCTCGCAATCGAGGCGGCGACCCCGATCTTCAGGAGCAATGTGATGTGAATTTCTTCCAGAATTTCCGGTCCGCCCGGCCCCGTTTGTCGCCGCCGGCGCCGGACTTCCTTCCACCTCGGCGGCCCGCTGCACCAACCGCTCATTATAATGGAAGCAGTTCAAGCCTCTCATTTCATGCAGGATCCCGACACGCTGGTTTTGTCTCAGGCCGCCGAAGCCGATTTTCCGACCGAGTATGGATTGTTTCGCATCCATGGTTTCGAAGGCCGGGTGCGGGACCGCGTAGAGGAAGCGGTAGTTCTGCGGATGGGGGATGTTCATAGCGGGGGCCCCCCGCTCCTGCGGATCCATTCGCAGTGTCTGACCGGAGATGTCTTCCACAGCCTGCGCTGCGACTGCCGGGCTCAGCTGGAGATCGCGCTGCGGGAAATTTCGGGCGAAGGCCGCGGGCTGATTATCTACGAGCATCAGGAAGGGCGAGGGATCGGCCTCATGAATAAGCTGCGGGCTTATGAATTGCAGGACCAGGGAGCCGACACCGTGGAGGCGAACGAGCAGCTCGGCTTTGAAAACGACCTGCGGAAATATGCGCTGCCCGGCGAGATTCTGCGGCATCTGGGAATCCGCAGCGTGCGGCTCATGTCGAACAATCCGGAGAAGGTGAAGGCTTTGGAAGATGCGGGCGTGGAGGTCGCGGAGCGGGTGCCCTGCATAGCGACCGCGCACGAATCGCGGCGCGGTTATCTTGAGACCAAGCGCGAGAAGATGGGCCATTTGTTCGAGAAGGTTTAGCGGCCTGGGGATCGCAGCCTAAACTCGAAGTGAATCTCAGCCGATAGTAGTGCATGAATGAGCGGCGGTTTGAAAGCCGGTTTTTGTGCGCGGACCTGGTACGGGTAGAGTGGTCTTCGGAAGAAGGCGGGGTTAAGACTCTGAGGACAGTGGAGGCTGTTCTCGAAGACATTTCTTCTCAGGGCGCGTGTGTCCAGGTGGATGAGCGCCTGCCGCCCGGAGTTGCCGTTTCCATTTCGGCGGGGGATGAGCAGGTGGCGCGGCTGTTCGGCCACGTCTCGTATTGCGTTTTCCGCGACTACGGATACTTCGTCGGGGTCCGATTCTCGGACGAGACGCGCTGGTCGAGCGGGTTTTTTGAGCCGCGGCACCTGACCAGCCTGGAAGCGCTGGCACGAGGGCGTAAAGTCGATTAGTTACCGATGTATTTCGCGTAGATGCCACGCGCGACGCCGATGTCGGTAGTGCCTTTAATGATGGCGCGGCCGTCGGGAAACAGGGTCAGTTCGTAACCGTCAACGGTGAAGCGGAGCGCGAATTCATTGCTCCGGATGGCGCCCAGACCTTCCAGCCGCCCGGCAAGCACGGCGAAATCGAGGGGGCGTCGCAACTCGTGGATCTGAACGGCATTGCGTCCGCATAAACTGACCGGCGCGCGTTTGCCGTTCAGCCAGGGATACTCGCCCCGTCCGCAGCAGGGGCAGTCCGGGTCCCGCGGGGGCATGGCCGTTTCGCGGATCGGGCCGTTCCAGAGATCCGCGGTAAAGATGGTCGGGCGCACGGTGCTGGCGCGTCCGCTGAGAATTTTGATGGCTTCCATGGCCTGAATGGAAGCGATGAGGCTCGTCACCGGCCCGAGAACGCCCGCAGTTTCGCAGGTGGGTTGTGCGCCGACGGGAGGGTCCGGGTAAATGCAGCGGAAGCACGCGAAATCGTTCAGGATCAGGGGCATCGCGATACCGTAGCTGGCGACGGCGGCGCCATAGATCCAGGGAACCCTCCCCCGCACGGCATAGTCGTTGATCAGCAGGCGGGTCTCGAAGTTATCGGTTGCATCCAGGATGGCCTGGGCTGGGCCCAAAAGCTCATCGGCATTCCCCGGATTCAGATCTTTGACATGCGCTTCGATCCGGACGGAGGAATTGGCTTCAAGCAGGTGGCGTCGCGCGGCTATCGCTTTCGGAATCGCGTCCCGGGCGTCGGCTTCGGTGTAGAGCACCTGGCGCTGTAGATTACTTTCTTCCACGTAATCGCGATCGATCAGATGAATTGTGCCGACCCCGGCGCGCGCGAGTAATGCAGCCTGCACAGTGCCCAAAGCGCCGCACCCGACGATCGCCGCGGTGGACTGGCTGAGCCGCTCCTGCCCTTCCGGGCCGAACGGGGCGAAGCGGATTTGGCGGCTGTATCGATCGGCTTTGGGTATCACCAGCATAGGAATAAACGTTTTCCTCGCGCCATCGTAGCAGGCGTCCTGGGCACTCTGGAAATCCAGATTCTCAGGAAAACATTGTTGCTATAAAATGTAATGGTGCCGCCGCCCGCTGTGAGTTTTCCCGCGCAAGCTGTGGATTTCCTGTGGATGTTTTCCCCGGAGACCGTGCCGGACTGTGCTGGCAATGACGAGTTTCGCAAAGGGCCAATTCACAGTTCCAATGCACAGCGGGAGGCGCTACCTTGAACTCCTCCGCTATGTCGTCGGCTATCGAGCTCCAGAAAGGTCTTCCCGCCAATATCGATGCGGAAAGGTTCATCCTCGGTTCAGTACTCCTTGACGATTCGAAATTCATCGACATAGCCGGGATCGTAAACAACGACGATTTCGCGCTCGAGAAGCACCGCCGCATTTTCGCGCGGATGAACGAACTGCACGAGCGCGGAGAAAAGATCGACCGCGTGACGGTAGCGAACGAACTGCTGCGCTACAACGAGCTGGAATCCGTGGACGGGCTGAGCTATCTGGTCTCACTCGACGACGGACTGCCGCACATTTCGAATCTCGAAAGCTACGTAAAAATTATCCGGGATAAAGCGACGCTGCGCCGCATCGCCGTGGCCTCGCAGCAACTGATGAACCGGGCGCTGCTGGCCGAGGACGACCCCGAGCAGATTCTTGCCGGCGCCGAGGAAACGCTGCTCCGTCTGGGCGAAACGCGTAGCGAAAAGGGCCTCTCGACTCCCCTGCAGGTGATCCAGAATTACGAAGGCGGGCTGAACGCTTTTCTGGATCCGAGCAAGCGGCTGAAGGGCATCAGCACGGGTTTCACGAAGCTGGATGAAATGACCGGCGGGCTGCACGCGGGCGAGCTGGTGATCCTGGCCGCGCGGCCTTCGATGGGTAAGACCGCTTTGGCGCTCAATATCTGCTGGCATGTGGCGGCGCGGCTTTTCCAGCCGGTGGCGATTTTCTCGCTCGAAATGTCCCAGGAGTCTTTGCTGACGCGTATGCTGTGCGCCTCGGCGCGCGTAGACAGCCAGCGGTTCCGCGCGGGGTATCTGAACGAGCAGGAACGCCAGAAGCTGCGCGCGGCCGCGAACCAGATGGTGGAAGCGCCGATTTATATCGACGACACGGCGGGCATCAACCTGATGGATATGCACGCCAAACTGCGTCGCCTGCAGCAATCCGGGCAGAAGCTGGGCCTGGTGGTAGTGGACTATCTGCAGTTGATGAGCATTCGCGGACGGACCGAGAACCGGAATCAGGAAGTGAGCCAGCTGTCGCGCGGCATGAAGCTTATGGCGAAGGAACTGGGCTGTCCCTTTCTTGTGCTTTCACAGTTAAGCCGCGCGACGGAGACCCGGGTGGGCGACCACCGCCCGCAACTGAGCGATCTGCGCGAATCGGGATCGATAGAGCAGGACGCCGATCTGGTCGGGTTTATATTTCGGGAAGAGGTTTATAAGCGCGACCGGGAGGATCTGCGGGGTATGGCGGAGTTGATTCTGGCCAAACAGCGCAACGGGCCGATCGGGAAAGTGGATCTGGTGTTTCTGCACGCAATGACAAAGTTTGAAAACCGCGCCGAGGATCTGGGGGATTTACCGCCGGAGTAGGGTTATAGGTTTTCTCAGATTATCGCGGCTCTATTGGCCTGCCGTGGTATGGGTGATAGCCGTTCCCAGCGCGTCCCGCACCACCTGGCCCAGCTGCATGAAACTCGCCAGATCGCCCGGTTTCTGAAAATATCCGGTAGCGCCCAGTTTTGCGGCGTCATCCCGATCAAGCGGGGAATCCGAAGACGTCACGATGATGATCGGGATCGCCCCGGCCCGCGAGCTTTGTCTGATGCGGGTCAGAATGCGATGGCCATTGGCGCGGGGAAGGTTGAGATCCACCAGCGCAAGCGCCGGGGCGGGTATGGAGGGGTCGGCATCCACGCGGTCTATATACCGGAGCGCCGCCTGCCCTTCTTCGACGACCACAAGCTCGACCGGCAGGCCCTGCTTTTCGATCGCGCGCCGGACGAGAAAAACGTCGCCGGGATTATCTTCCGCCAGCAGAATTGTGATGGGCACGCGCATATTCTCCGGTTTCTACCCCTTGTAGTGTAAACAAGAACGTTGAACCTTTGCCCGGTTCGGATTCGGCCCAGATCCTCCCGCCCGCGCGTTCCACGATTTTCTGACAGAGAGCGAGTCCTATACCGGTGCCCTCAACCGAAGAATTGTGCAGTCTTTTGAAAATGCCGAATATATGGGTAAGATATTCGGGCTCGATACCGATTCCGTTATCGGAGACTGAAAAGAGCCATTTGCCCGCTCCCTGGGGTTTGGTCGATATGCGCACAGTCAGGCTTTCGCCGGGCGGATATTGCTCCTTGCGGTACTTGAGCGCATTTCCGATGAGATTCTGGAAAAGCTGCACGAGATGTACTTCCGATACCTGCACGGCGGGCAGGGCACACGATTCAACCACAGCGCGCGTATCCTTCACGATGGTCGAGAGGTTCAGCAGCGCCGCGCTGAGAGCCGCAGAAGAATCCGCGTGGGGCGCAATCCGGGGCGAAACGTCGCTCACCCTCGAATAGCGCAGAAGAGCGGTCAGCAGACTTGACATACGCCGGGCGCCGTTGATCGCAAAATCGATATATGACAACGCCTGGCCGTCGAGCCGCGGTCCATACTCCTCGTGCAGAAGCTGGCTGTAAATCGATACCATTCGCAGGGGCTCCTGCAGGTCATGGCTGGCCGCATAAGCGAATTGCTCCAGATCGGAGTTCGACTGCCGGAGTGCCTGATTGGCTATCTGGAGTTGCAGCGCATCCTCCATTTGGCGCTGGGTATCGGTGCAGCCGCCCAGCCACCGTGAAATCCGGCCCTTGCGGTCCCGGACCGAAACCGCCCGGCAAAGGAACCAGCGATAACTCGCGTCCGACGACCGCCGGAGGCGGATCTGCACTTCAAATGTCGCACCTGACTGTAAGGAGCCCTGCCATCGGGTGAAGTAAAGGTCGCGATCTTCCGGATGAATGAGATCATACCAGGGAAAGAGGTGCAGATATTTCCGGGGCTCGTCCTGCGATTTCCAGCCCGCATATGCAATCCAGACCTGGTTGACGTATTCGATCCGCCCCTCCGCGTCAGTAGACCAGATGAGCTGCGGCAGGGCGCTGGCAAGAGTGCGGAACCGTTCCTCGCTCTCTTTGAGGGCGTCCTGAAACCGTTTGCGTTCAGTAATGTCTGAACAGTAACCCGCGAGCAGGGTGGTTCTTCCATTCTGGAACCGTGTAACGTCGATCAGCGACGGAAAGGTTGTTCCGTCGCGGCGCCGCTGCCGGCTTTCAAACATGTTCCGGCCATTTTCGTTCGCCACCTGCAGCGCCAGAGAGACACTCCCTGCCGACTCTTCCGGTACTAATGCGTGTAGACAGGTTCCAAGCAATTCATCAACTGAGTAGCCGTGGAGGCCTGCAAACGTCGGATTCACGTCTATAATCTCGCCTGTCGTCGAATCCGCCAGAAACATGCCGAAGCCGGCGCCCGAGAAGATCTGCTTCCAGCGTTCGAGATCGCGTTCCGCGGCGCGGCGCGCAGTTATATCGCGAAAGACCAGCACGAATCCCAGAACATGGCCGTGCTCATCTCTGATGGGCGAACTGCTGTTTTCTATCGGCCGCTCCGTACCCTCCCTGGATATGAGCAGGGGGTGTTCCGTGAAGTGTTGGTTGAGGTGCTCCGCAGGGTTCTGCCCCTGGAGCGGGCGAAAAGGATTTTCCAGCGTCTGGTGCGTGACGTCGTCGAGAACTCTGAAGACGCCGCTGAGCGGCTGCTGGCGCGCGGCCGACATACTCCATCCGGTAAGCTTTTCGGCGACGGGGTTCATGAAGCGGATGATACCGGCGGAATCGGTGACTACCACTGCGTCTCCAATGCTCGCCAGGGTGGTTTCGAGTAGCTGCCTTGAGTCCTCGCTCCGCCTCGCGAACTCTTCGCGCTCTTCGACCACGCCGTCGACAGCCCATCCCATCCGAAAGAGCAACAGCACAAGCGCGAAAGAGCCCACCAGCACGATTACCCGTGAACGGCCGGCATCTTCCTGCCACGCTTTCTGCAGCTCATAGAGACCCAGGTATTCGCCGCTGAGCAGCATCTTGCCCGCCGCGCGAACTTCGTCCATGGTCAGTTTATCCTCGGCGGAGCGCATCAGGGCCAGCCCGGCTTCGGCGCCCTGCTCGTCGCGCGTGTCGATGGCGCGCTTCAGCTCGGCGAGCTTATCGAGTATCAGAGACCGCATGAAATCGATTTGCCGGGAATCCGCCTGCCGGCGAGCGGAGGAAGCCGCGCCCCCCAGATGCACTACCGCGGCTGCACGGGAAAGCTGGTCGAGTTGACCCGGGATGGCGAGGGCGGATTTTTTGTACGACGCGAGATAAACCGGGCTGCCGGTCAGAAGGTAACCGCGCGCGCCCGCCTCCGCATCGGTGACAAGCGAGAGAACCGCGTCGGTCTGTTGCTGGAGCAAGCGCGCCGCCGCAACCTCTTTCGCAGTGTTCTGGAAAGCACGCCAGTCGGCATAAAATAGGACGACGATAAGAAAGACGATCGCAATGGCAAAGAATCGCCACAGACGATCGGTCCGTCCGCGCAGCCTGAACGGCATTGCACCATTTTAGCCCCGCTGGCGGAAAGGGCGGGATACGGACATTCGATGGAGGACATTTGACGGGAAATCGGCGCGGGGAATACCAGGAGATTCAGCAGGACGAAAAGTGGGCGGTATTCATGGACAGACTGGTTCACGATCTGCGGGAACCCCTGCGCTCCATTAACGTGTTCACTGAACTGCTCGAAGAGAAATCGAACGCGCGCGGGGGAACCGGGCGCGCGGATCTCTTTCGTGAAATTTACGGCGGAGCCGCACGGATACGAACCCTGCTCGACGCTCTGGCGAACTATTCCCTCGCACTGCACGAAACCACGGCGGCTTCAGTACCGGCGGTGTCTTCCCTGCAATCGGCATTCAGGATAGTCAGAGTGAACCTGCAGCCGGAGATTGAGGCGACCGGCGCCACTGTAACCGGCGAAAACCTCCCCCGCATAGGGTTGACGCTGGAAAGAGCGATGCAACTGCTGGAAAATCTGATCGGCAACTCGTTGCGCTTCCGGGGCGCGGCTGCGCCGGTTATCCGGGTCACTTCGGCGGAAGACGTGGAGGGCATGTGCGCGGTCAGCGTCGAAGATAATGGAATGGGAATCGCGCCGGAAGACTGCGAGGCGATCTTCCAGCCGTTCATGAAAGTGGAAGGTAAGAAATTTCCCGGCGCCGGTCTGGGCCTTTCAATATGCAGACAAATCGTGGAGGCGCACGGTGGCGGTATTCACATGAAATCGACGCCGGGAAAGGGCTCCATCTGCACGTTTACGCTGCCCGAGGCATAACGTAGCGTAGCCGGGCGGCGCTTCAGCGGGTCTCGGCTCAACCGCCGGTGGCGCCTTTGGCTTTGCGGTTCGATAACTGTCCCAGGCGGTTGTGGAGCGTGCGGACGCTGATTCCCAGAATCTCGGCCGCTTTGGTCTTGTTGTTGTTTGTACGCTTCAGGATGAGATCGATATACGCCTCTTCAATCTCTTCCATCGTGGCGCCCGGCGGAACGGGAATGGAATCGCCCGCTGCAGCCAGGGACATTTCCGACAGGGCTTCCGATTCCTTCTTTTCGGGCTCGCGTTCGTTTTCCGTCTCGACAGGAATGGCCATTGGATCCATAGCGAGGTGTTTCGGCAGGATGAGGCCTTCCCCGGCCATGATGGCCGCCCGTTCCAGGACGTTCCGCAATTCGCGAATATTCCCCGGCCAGGTATACGCCATGAATCTGTCGAGCGTACCGGGGTGAAGTCCCGTAATCCTGCAGCCGTGTTTCTTGTTGATGTTGACCAGAATGGCTTCGGATATGGCGGCAATATCGTCTTTGCGATCGCGGAGCGGCGGAAGCATGATGTGGAATACGTTCAGCCGGTAATAGAGATCTTCGCGAAGGAGTTTGTCTTTGATGGCCTCTTCCGGAATCTTGTTGGTCGCGGCAACCACGCGTACTTCGACCGGCAGATCGTTCTTTCCGCCCAGCCTGCGCACCTTGCGGTCTTCCAGAACGCGAAGTAGTTTCGCCTGGGTGCCGATGGGCATGTCGCCGATTTCATCCAGAAAAACGGTGCCGTTATTGGCCTGCTCGAAGCAGCCTATATGGCGTTCGAGCGCCCCGGTGAACGCGCCTTTCTCGTGGCCGAACAGTTCACTTTCGATCAGAGTTTCGGTGAGCGCCGCGCAGTTGATCGGTACGAACGGACCGCCGGATCGCGGGCTCAGACGGTGAAGGGCTCGGGCTACGAGCTCTTTGCCTGTACCGCTTTCACCGGTAATCAGAACCGAGGCCGAGGTTGGAGCGACCTGCTGGATTTCGGAAAAAACCTGCCGCATGGGGCGCGAGCTGCCCACCAGATCGCCCAGAACCCCATGGAAGCTGAGCTGGCGATTGAGCACCTCCGTCTCCTCAATGAGTCGGGTCTGAGCGGCCGCGCGCTCTACAAGCGCCCGCAGGATAGCGGGCTGGATCGGTTTTTCCAGAAACCAAAACGCCTTGTAATCGTGAACGACGGAGATGGCTTTCTCAATACTTCCCGACGCCGTCAGAACGATGGTGGGAGTCCGGAAGCCGTGTTCTTCAAGTTTGCGCAGCAGCTCAAAACCGTCCATGCGAGGCATGTACAGGTCGGTGAGGATGAGATCGGCGGGCTGCTCGGTGTGCAGATCGAGCGCCTCGCGGCCATCGGCGGCAGTTACTGCTTCGAATCCAAGGGCAGAGACCATCTCGGCCAGGGCTTCGCGTTGCCGCGCGTCGTCGTCAACGACCAGCACCCGGGTCGAATTTGTAGTGGGCATCCACACATGATTCTACCGTGCCGTCAGACCACGGCGGATGCCGACTGGCGAACCAGTCTGAATTTGTGCGTTTAGTCCTGTGATTTACCGGTTTTAGGAACCATTGGCATTACGTCTGCACCAGGAAAAATGCCAACCTCGCTTAGCTGGGGGTAAGCGATTTGAAAGGAAGAATACAAAATGAATCGACTTGAAGCCACAACCGCCCTGTTTGCGGCAGCTGTCGGAATCGTAGCTGTCGCGCCCAGGGCCGCCGCCGATGAGTGGGACAAAAAGACCGTTATCACTACCACCGAAGTCCTCGAAGTTCCCGGCGCCACTCTGCCGGCCGGAACCTATGTATTTAAACTCCTCACAAACCCGGATGCGCAGCGCCATACTGTGATCGTTCAGAATGAGCGCGAGAACCATACATACGCCACGATTTTGGCGATTCCCAACTACAGGCTCGAGCCGAAAGGCAAGACAACCCTGACGTTCTGGGAAACCCCCGCTGGCCAGCCTAAGGCTGTCCGCGCATGGTTCTACCCCGGCGACAATGTGGGTCAGGAATTTGCTTATAAAAAAGAACGCGCCACTCAGATAGCAGAGACAACCCACGAAGAAGTACCGGCCGAGCCGATCCAGACCGTTGCCGTTGAAGCCGCGCCAGCCCAGGCTTCCGAGCCGCAGGCTGAAGTAGCGCAGAATACGCCTCCGCCCGCGCCTGTAGCCGAAGCGTCCGCGCCGGAAGCTGCTCCGGCAATCGCACAGGACACGACCACGCACGAATTGCCCCAAACCGCCAGCAACATGCCTTTGATTGCGATGATCGGTTTCGCTCTGGTCGGCTTTAGTTCGATCCTTGGGCTGTTCGCAAAACGGTTGAGCTGAGGGTTGAGCGGAATGTGCAGCAGCCTTGCGCGCTGGATGCAGGGCCCTTTGTTTACGATGGGTTTCCTGCTTCTCGGTTACTGCGGAGCCGACTGGATCAACTCTGAGATACAGCAGAGGGCTGGCATTCAGGAACTTGATCGCATCCTTAGCCAAAAGAGCCAAAGGCCGGCAACTGCCATACGAAGCGGTATACCCGAAGGGGACCTGGTCGGAAAGGTGGAAATCCCGAAACTCCACCTTTCCGCCGTTGTATTTCAGGGGACCACGAATAAAACTCTCGACCGCGGGGTAGGGCATCTGGACGGCTCCGCTTTGCCGGGGGAAAGTGGCAACGTAGTATTAGCGGCTCATCGCGATTCTTACTTCAGAAGCCTTCGCCATATTCAGAAAGGCGACGCCATCTCTGTAACGACTCCAGGGGGGACGCGCGAGTACAAAGTGGCATCCATGGAAATCGTTGATCCCACAGACCTCGCCGTAGCCGAACCCACTTCCACGCCGACTTTAACTTTGATTACCTGTTATCCGTTCTACTACGTGGGACATGCTCCGAAGCGATTTGTCGTAAAAGCACGGGACCTGGCAAATAACATCACACTCAGTCAGGCCCGTGGAATGCCGAATATGCCGGAAGAATCCGCAGATCTCACTTATGTCTTCAGAGCTTCAAAGTACTGATTCCGGCGATTTGGCCGCCACAAAGTCAACTGTGGTCGAGGCCAGATCGTCCTGAGAGTAATGGCTGAACATTGACGCTACCCGCATTCCCGCCAGCGCTTCCCGTGTGCCTGGATTAATGTGTCGTGCCTCATGCACAATCCGGAAGCCGTTCTCCCGCGCCATGCGCGTAAAATCGGGGGCGCGCAGACGATTCTGATACTGAATCCGATTGTTCCAGAATCGCCAGCGCCACTCGGGGTATTGCAGATAATTAACGAACGAGACGCCGGAATCGAAATTGGCGTAGTGGTCGTTGCAAGCGACTTCGTGGGCGATCAGACCGTCGGCGGCGAGCACGCGCCTCGATTCGCGTAATAAGCGCGGAATGACCGGCGGCGGGATATGCTCGAACACGCTGTTTGAAAATACGAGGTTGAGTGCGCCATCCGCGATCCAGTCCAGCTTGCCCGCATCCTGCGGAGCCCGGTAGTCGATATGGGCGGCTGCCAGCAGTGAGGTTAGTGAATCCGCAGCTGCCAACCGGCGCCAATGCTCTTCAACAGAGCTGTGGGCTCTGCCGGATTTCGCGGCGATGTCAGGCAGATGAGGCTCAAGTCCGCGGATCATCCGAAGCGTGAGCTCCTCGCTGATGTGACGATTCAAATCGACTGCACAGACGCTGCGCGCGCCCGCAAGTATAAAACAAACCGGCAACACCGGACACCAGCCAGTGCCGGTTTCGAGCGCCTTCCAGCCTTCCACGCTCCGCGCGCCCGCCGCGCGCAGATAGGTCATCATCAAGCTCCAGTCGTCAACCTTCGCTTTGATGTTCCGGTCGAACTGGGCCAGGCCGCCTAACCGCTTTTGCAGAAGGTCGTTTGCATTCACGCCTCCCGGAATCAGGCTGAGAATTCCCTGGACGATGCCTTTCACCCGCCAATTGCGCGTCAGACTCATTGAATCGGATCGCCTGCAACGGTTTCAAGCGCAGTCCTGAGAACAGATCGGCTATGCGAACAGACAGGGAGGCGCAAATTCCGATGTTATCAGAATTACGTTTCGGGATTGAGGCCTCTGGATTCGCGGAGCGCCGATTCAAGCAGCGCGGAATATTCCGCAGCCCGGCGCGGGCGCTCGTACCGGCGAATCTCGTCCCGATCGGGCGCGTATTCTTCGAGCAACCCGTTCTTTTCCCCGCAGGCGCTTGTCAGAAGCGCGGCTATTTGCGATGGATCGCGTCCGTCCGCCCACCAGCCGGCCCGGGTCTTTGTAAGAATGCGGTTGACTTCGCTGTCCGGATGAATAAAAGCAATGATGGGCTTGCCTGTCCCAAGATAGTCGTAAAACTTACCGGGTATATTTATGGTGTCGTTCCAGATGAGAAGCAGGAAGTCCATGGTTTCAAGCTCGGCCATAGCCTGATTGCGTGGAAGAAATCCTTCCAGCGCGATCAGCTCAGGCTCGCTCTGCAGCATGGTCCGATAAGCGGGATTCTCCACATGACCGATGAAGCGAATCAGCAGGCGCGCGCGCAGACCGGCTGGAAGCAGTTTTAACGCCTGCACAAAAATGGTGGGATCGGCCGGCGCGTAGACTGTGCCGGTATAGCCAAGCGTCACTTTGGATGAAAGACCTGGCCGCGATTTGAAATCGCGGAACAACTGCGGTTCGTAGCCGTTGGAATTCACCAGGAATTTACCGGGCGGCTGGTCGGGGTAGCGCTTCCGCATCTCGGAGCGCGCATTCTCAGTAACGGCCACTACCCGGCCTGACGCCTCGATACAGTCGCGTTCAATACGAGTGGCGCGAGCCAGCGCATAGGGGCTCTTGTTAAAGCTCAGCGTGTGGAAATAGTAGGTCAGCCATTCGTCTCTGAAATCGCTGACCAGAACGATGTGAGGGAACCGCTTCTTTATGGCTATCCCGATCTCAAGGCTGGAATAGGGGGGCACGGTGACGATCACCACATCGATCGCTTCCCGCGCCACGATTCGCCGGGCCGCGCGAATCGCGAATGGAAGCCACAGAACCTGGGGATCGGGAGAAAGAAAGTCTTTCGTGCGCTGAATCAGCCACGAGCGCAGCGAGAAGTCCGGCTCCTCCTCCCGGGCACGTTGTGCGGCAGCGGGGGCACTTTCTCCCGGGAAGAAGCGTTTCAGGCTTTTCCTCAGGGCGAAGGGCAAATCCAGAGTCAACGTACGGTGAACCGTGACCGAATCGGGAATCTGCTTCAGCAGTTCGGGATCCGAGCCCACAGCCGCCGGGTTTCGCGCCGTCAGCACATGCACATTCCATCCCGACGCCGGCAGAAAGGCCGCCAGACTCAGAGCTCGATGCACGCCTACGCCGCCGAATGGCGGGAAGCTGTAGCTGACCAGCAGCAGGTTCTTATTGGGCATCGGCGGTCGCGGGGCGCGGCTCCATACAAGCGGTGACGCTTTCGTAAACCTCGCGCGCCGTGCCGTAGCGCAGGTTCAAACCCGCCGCGGCGCACTCCGTTTCCATTGCGCTGAAGAGCGCGTCCAGCCCACCTTCGAGCAAAGGGCCCATGTTTCGATCCTGCGCTCCGTGCGTATGCAGTTTGATGTAGATGTTTTCGCCTACCCGTGGCGCGACCATGAGCCATACGCGGGCGCGGAGGCGATTCGGCAGATCGTTTCCCGAGATTTCCCCCATTTCGATTCTGGGCATGAGGCGACCCTTCTCCCTGAGCCGGAAACCGAGCGGCCCGGGGATCATCAGCAGATCGCCGGAAGAAGTCTGCCCCGCCCTGACCGGGAGCCCGGTATCGTGCGACTTCGGCCTGGCCGGATCGTCCACGGCCCAGTAGATAGTATTCACGATTCGCGTCTGCGCAGAGTTTGGCGCTGAGGGCAGCGTGAAATCCGCATAACAGCCCAAGTCTTTCAGCAGCGTGATTTCATTATTAAGCCCACAGAATTTTCCTTCCGGGTGCGAGTTGTCGAGAGCCCAGTTGCCATGTATGAAAGCGAAAGAAATCCGGCCGCCGGTCTTTCGCAGCATGCCGTGACGATGGTGCAGTACATCGCGGAAGCCGGCCATGCGGTCGACGAAATCGCGCTCACCCTCGCCATCGTGGTGCAGATGTATTTCGACGTCGGCTACGCCAAGGCGCGCCATGTCGGCCAGTGGGTCGATCAGTTCAGGCCGGTATTCCTCCTGCGGATAGAAGAATGTGTAACGGGGGGGCTGTCCTGCGCTGTCGCGATGCCGCGCGGCAATTTCCGGCCATGCGGCACGCCAGCGCCCAACGCGCCGAAGCGCATCCTTCACATCGGTCCCGCCCATCAGAGGCTCATAATGGTCGGCGATCATCACCCATACATTGCGGGGCGCGGGCGTGCCCGCAAAAACCTGTCCTGCGCGGGTTTTCAGGTATCCCGGAAGCCAGAGGTGGATGTTTCTCGGAGTTTTCACAACGGAACCTCTCTGGATCAGCGGGCTGTACGCCGCCATATGCCGGTCTGACTGCCCGCCAGGAAGCGAAAGAAACCGAGCATCAGGGCAAGGTTCATGGAGAGGAAGTAGTAGGGGATAGAGAAAATGCCCGCCGCGCGCCCCCGCACTTCAAGCGAATAGCCGTAGGAAGCGGCGGCGATCACGCCCAGCCCCACCAGTGCCGCATAGCGATAGAATGCGTAACCCGATAAAAAGATCGCGCACAGAAGCCCGAAAGCCAGGGCAAACGGTACCAGCCAGCGGAATATTTTGTGAGACCAGTACGAAAAGCATACTGACCCCGCAGTGGGCAGCAGCAGCTTCCACGTATAGCGCAGAGCGTGGAAAGCGCCCGCGCCGATTCGCTTCCGGCGCTGGAATTCCTGGCGCGCATCCGCGGCGGTTTCTTCATAAGCGATCGCCTGCGGGTCATATACGACTTTGTAGCCGGCTGCGCGGATCCGCATGGCGATCAGAAAGTCGTCGATAATCGCGAACCGGGGCAGCGGAGTGAAGAGCTCGCGGCGAATCGCAAAGACCCCGCCGTTGGCGCCCACAAGCATGTTGAGGCGGCTCTCGAAGAATTTCAGCAGCTGTTCGTAACGCCAGTACGCGCCTTCCGACTTTACGGCGCCGTTATGGGTAGTGAAGTGGAGTTCACCGCTTACGCAGCCGACATCCGGATCCGCGAAATGGCGCGTGATATGAAGAATCGCGTCCCGGTCGAGCATGGTGTTGGCGTCTGAAAAAACCACGATCTCGCCCGCGGCCTGGGGAACCATTCTGTTGAGGACCATGGGCTTGCCACTGCGTTCGCGGTAATCGCTTACATGGAGGTTGGGCAACCCCGATGCGCGCGCGAGAACGGCCGTATCGTCGGAGCACGCGTCGCAGCCCACAAGAATTTCAATAACCCCGGGGTAATTCAGGGCGCCGCAGTTGCGCATTTTCTCTTCGATGATTTCCGCCTCGTCGTGAGCGGCGAATACAAGCGATACGCCGAAGGACTCGTGGCCGCCGCTGCGCTGCCGTCGCTGGCCCCGGCTGACGGCATATCGCGCGTCGCTGAAAACCTGGTTCACGCAGGCCGCCACAATCAAAATGAGTGGATAACCAATAAAGGCGTAGAAGATCTGCGCTGCGCACAGCCAGAATACGAAGATGCAGATCCTTGTAAGGTCCGGCAAGGTTAGTACTTTATGTTACCAGTGCCGCGCGCAGCCCAGGGTCGGCTAAGCTGGTAAAAATCGCACTACTTATGCGCATCGTTCAACTGGTCCGGAATCTGCAAATCGGAGGTTTGGAACGGCTTGCGGTCGATCTCGCGCGCGCGCAAAAGGCGGCGGGGCATGAGCCCGCGATTTATTGCCTGGAGGAACGAGGCGCGTTTGCCGACCAGGTGGAGTCTTCCGGCATTCGGGTCACTGCGTTCCAAAAAGGCCCGGGGATGTCTCCGGCCACTGTATTTAAGATTGCCCGGCAACTGCGGCGGGACCGGCCTGATATTTTGCACGGGCACAATCACCTGGTTCATCACTATGCCGTAGCCGCCGCAAAACTGGCTGGCGTACCGGTTGTCGCAAATACGCGTCACGGGGAACAGGTGCGTATTTTGGAAAAGCCCGACGGAACCGGCTTCTATCGAACGAACGAATCACCGGACAAGAAGGCCGATATGATATTCCGGGCCGCTCTTCGCTGGACGAATGCGCTGATTTTCATCTCGGAAGACACGCGGCGTTTCTACATCCGGAACCGCGGGATTTCGCCTCGCGGAACGTATGTGATCCTGAACGGCGCGCCACTGGAACAGTTTCTGGCGCGGCCCGCGGCTCCCGGTTCGGTCCGGCCGAAGTTTCGCTTCGGGACTGCCGGAAGAATGGTTCCGGAAAAGGACCATCTCATGCTCCTGGAAGCGTTCGCAATCGTAAGGCAAACGCTTCCCGAGGCGGAGCTTCATTTCGCCGGAGGCGGTCCGCTTATGGACCGCATGACGAAGCGGGTCGCAGAACTGAACCTGAGCGAAAAGGTATTTCTGCACGGGCCTTTATTCGATATGGCTGGCTATCTCAGCAGCCTGGACGCCTTCGTTCTCTCTTCTTTGAGTGAGGGACTGCCTATTGCCATCCTTGAAGCGATGGCGGCGAAATTGCCGATTGTGTCCACGCGCGTAGCAGGAGTTCCAGAGGCGGCGCCGGAAGGAACGGTGGCAACTTACGCACCTATTGGCGACGCTCCGGGGCTGGCCGCAGCCATGATCCAGACGGCGCGCGATCCGCAGGCAGCGGCAAGAGGCGCCACCGCCTGCGATCTGGTCTGTACGCAGTTCACAATCGAGCGAATGTGGAAAGACCACGAAACGCTTTTTCAATCGTTAATGGCTGCCGGTTCGCGAAGAGCGAGCTGAAACGTAATGTAGACTGAAGTTTCCTGACGTTTCACAGCGTGCCCGCCGGAAGCTATGGGATTTGCCCTCACCCTCTACTACCTTCTCTCCACCTTCCTGACCCCGGCGGAAGTGATGCCTGCTTTGCTGCCCTACCGCATCATGCTCGTTCTGTTGCTGCTTACTTTGGCTGCGTCAACGTTCACTATGCTGGGGAGCGGATTTTCGTTTAAAGCCCCGCAACTGATTTTGCTGTTTGCGCTGGTTGCGGACGTGGCAGTGAGCGTCCTTTGGTCGGTCAGATGGTTGGCGGGGGCTCTTGACGCTACGCTGGATCTGCTGTTTCTTGCCGGCATCGTGCTCATGGTGGCCTGGAACGTAACTTCCGCCAGCCGGCTCAGAAAGCTCACATATTTGCTGGTAGCGGTGGGAGTGTTGATATCGCTGCAGGGCATAATCGGACTGGAAACAGGGTATCGGCGGGAAGAGTTCGTCCTGAATCAACACGATGTGGATGAGGCCGATAATCCGATACAGTTCGACCGCATCCGGGGTCTGGGAGTTCTGAACGATCCGAACGATCTCGGTCAGTTCCTTTTGATCGATCTGGCGCTGCTGACCTGCTGCTGGAAAAAGAAGAGCCTGATGTCGAACCTTGTGCCCGTGATCCTGCCGTCGGTGATCCTGCTGACAGGTATTCTGCTGACCCGCTCGCGCGGCACTATCCTTGGGTTGATTGGGTTCCTGATACTTATATTTCAGAAGCGGCTTGGCAAATTCGGACTGGTCCTGGCCAGCGTGGCAGGGGTTGCCGGATTGGGGGCTATGGTTTTTTTGACCGACCGCAGCGTGTCAATGAGCGAGGGCTCGGCAGCGGGGCGGCTTGACGCCTGGTACGCCGGAATGCAGATGCTGAAGGGCTCGCCAATTTTCGGCGTGGGATTCAACCAATTTACCGAGCACCACTTTCGAACTGCCCACAACTCCTATATGCTCTGCGTTGCGGAACTCGGTTTCCCCGGTTTTTTCCTTTGGCTCGGCATGATAGTGGCCTCCGTATTTCAGATGCGCGCCGTCAGTCTTCTGCCTGGCGAGGGACCCGAGATCGACGAACTAAAGCAGAGCGGACGAAGCGTTTATGTGGCTCTCCTGATGTTCGGTTTCACTGGCTGGTTTCTGTCGCGCGCCTTTACCACGATCTTGTTTGTGCTGATTGGATGCGCAATCGCGGTAACGGAGATGACCTTGCGTTCGGGAGTGGAAGAAACTGCGAAGCCCAAAGTATCCTGGGCGATGGTCACCGCCGCAACTGCAGTGGTGTTCCTGGCCTTCGTTGACATCCTGCTCCGCATTCGCGGCGTATCCTCCTGATCAATTACCGATTAGCCGGAACGCGAAAACATCGACGAGACGCGTTTATAAAATTCGTGACCGACCAGATTTCGCACCAGAACCAGATAGCGCCGCGGCTCGAACCACGGATTTGGCCAGTAGAGGACGGATTTGACAATGTGTTTCCTTTCGAGATCCCGGCTGAAGGCACCCATGGTAATAGCTGCATGCATTTGAGCGACGCTGCGAATTCTTCCGGTCCAGAGTAAGCGAGTAATTCCCGAAAGGCCATGAAGTAGAGTTGTTTCTCTGATGGCCTCCATGCTGTCTATCATGCGCTGCGCATTTGTGCTCATGCTCTGAGGAGTTACCCGGATAATTGTCAGCCGTTCGGGCACGACTCCGAATTCGGCGCGGGCCTTCAGGCGCACCCATAGATCCCAGTCTTCACACGATCGCAGCGCCTCGTTAAACCCTTCCGCTTCCAGTACCGAGGTGCGCCGCACCATCGCCGACGATCCGGAGCCTGTAATCAAATTACGTGCGCGCAGCCCTGGCCAGAGGCGTTCAGGCGGTGTTGGGGTCTCTCCTTCGGAAAATGAGCCATCGGGATGCAGATACCAGAAGCCCGTGAACACCAGTGACACCTGGGGTGTTCGACGGACCGCCTCTTCCTGCCTGAGAAGCTTGTCGGGTTTCCATGCATCGTCCGAATCGAGATATGCGATCCAATCCCCGCTGGCCAGCCTGGTCCCCGTATTTCTTGCCGCTGAAAGCCCCGCATTCGGCTGGTAAACATAGTGGATCTGAGGCGCATAACGCGCTGCAACCTCCCGGGTATTGTCAGTAGATCCGTCATCCACAACAATGATTTCGTCTGCGGCGCGGGTTTGCGCCAGCACGCTGTCGAGGGCGAAAGTCAGATAATGCGCGTAATTGTAAGTGGGGATTACGACGCTGATCTTCACTATGTTTACCCGGCCACGAGCCATCGCAGAGCCCGGTCAACAACGGGACGAGCCGGGGCCGGAAGCGACGGCGCAATGTGCTGAATACGTTCGGCATCCTGCGCTCCGAATGCTCGCATCCAGCGAAGGAGGCAGAGGAACACAGCCGCTCCCGCGATCGCTCCGGCGGGCAGCGCGAGATAGCTCGGAAGGAGAGCGGACAGGAGGAGCACTGGCGGCGCCATAGCCATCATGGCGACCGTTACTTTTCCCAT
>JALYHT010000188.1 GCA_030776225.1 Acidobacteriota bacterium
CCCATACGCTGTTCCACAGTGACGAAGTTCGTGCGCGGGAAGAGTTCCATGCCGACCCGGCGCTTGCGAAAACGGCCGAGATCGACCTGGCGGTGAAGCTGGTGGAAGCCTTCGCGGGGCCTTTCGAGCCGGCGAAGTTCAAAGACAAATACCGGGATCGGCTGAAAGAAGCTATTGCCCAAAAGGTTGGCTCCGGCGCTGTGACCGAAAGCTCCCCCGCGCCCGCAGCCGCGCCGGTTATCGACATTATGGCGGCACTGAAAGCCAGCCTCAGCAAGGCGCGAAAACCGGTGACCAGCGAAAGCGCGGCGGTAGCGCCGGTTAAGAAACACCGGGCCAGTTCGCGGCACTGATCAGGATTTCACTTCGGCTTTGCTGAAATGCTGGAGGATGCCGTGGAAAAACGGCTGCCCGAAGAGCCCCATAGCGAGCAGCCCGCCGAAAAAGGCAAGGGCCTCGAAACTCTCCCGGCCCTCGCGCTCCCAGTAGACATCCCGCAGATTCAGCCATAGGGCGAATTCATCCAGAGTCAGCGCTGCCGCTACGCCGTAGACTATCGACATCAGCCGTCCCACCCATTGCAGTGAACCTTCGGCGCCCGTGCCCACCTCGAGCAGCCAGCCGTAGCCGGAAAGCAGCAACAACAGAATGCCCCACACCAGGTGGTGGATATGGCGGCCGCCCATCGAGACATCGTGAAACGGGCCGAGATTATTGTGGATGGCGACGGTGATGCCGCGCACCACCACTACGGCGGTGAAGAAGCCGACCGAGGCGAGAAACTGGCGCTCGCGGCGCGACTGAGCGAAACGCGCGTTATAGATGTGCCGGAGATGGGTACTCCGCACGAGCAGCGCCAGCGCAGCCAGGATCGCGGCGATAATCAGGGGCGCTATCCAGAACCCCCTGTGAGTCCACGGCATTCCCTGAATTGTAGTTTGTTCCAGGGCAGAAAGACTGAACAGCCTTTGCTAAGCTCTATGGCAAATGGCCAAGCTTTCGATCGGAGACCTCGATCTCAACGGGAAGCGTGTTTTTATTCGAGTGGATTTCAACGTTCCTCTCGGCAGCGGGGGGCAGGAAATCACCAGCGATAAGCGCATCCGCGCCGCTGTTCCGACCATCAACTATGCGCTGGAGCATGGCGCGGGCGTCATCCTGGCTTCGCACCTGGGGCGTCCGAAAGGCAAGCCCAACCCGGAGATGAGCATGAAACCGGTCGCCGCCAGACTGGAACAATTGCTCGGCAAGCCGGTAGGGCTGGCGCCAGACTGCGTGGGGCCGCAGGTCGAAGCCATGCTGCCGAAACCTGGTGAAGTCCTGCTGCTTGAAAATCTGCGCTACCACTCGGAAGAAGAAGCCAACGATCCGGTTTTTTCGGAAAAATTGGCGAAGCTTTGCGATGTCTACGTCAACGATGCTTTCGGTTCGGCGCACCGCGCGCACGCCTCCACCGTTGGGATGATCCGGTTCGTTAAGCAGGCCGCCGCCGGTCTTCTGATGGACAAAGAGTTGCAATACATGACGATGGCCACTACCAACCCGGCGCGGCCCTGCGTGGCGATTCTGGGCGGGGCGAAAGTCTCGGACAAGATCGAGGTGATCGAGAATCTTTCAAAGGTGGTGGACAAGGTTCTGATTGGCGGGGCGATGGCGTATACGTTTCTGAAGTCGCAGGGACAGCCGGTTGGCAAGTCGCTGGTCGAGGACGACAAGCTGGAGCTTGCGAAGAAACTTCTGTCGGAGTATGGAGACAAGCTGGTACTGCCCCGCGATCATGTCGTCGCAGCCGAGTTGAAGGAAGGCGCCGAACACGAGACCGTGACGACGATCCCCGAAGGCAAGATGGGGCTCGATATCGGCGAGAAGACAATCGCCGAATACGCGGGCATCATCCGCGCCGCGAAGACCATCATCTGGAACGGGCCGATGGGAGTCTTTGAAAAACCTCCCTTCGACAAAGGCACGGTGGCACTGGCCAAAGCGGTGGCTGGATCGGGCGCTATTTCAGTGGTCGGCGGCGGCGATTCCGAAAAAGCGATCAAGAGCGCGGGAGTGGCGGACAAGATCAGTCACGTCTCGACGGGCGGCGGCGCTTCGCTCGAATTTCTATCCGGCATTGAGCTTCCGGGCGTCGCCGCGCTGACAGAAGTGACGATTTGCCTGCTGGGCGGTTGAGTGCTCAGGCCACCTGGAGAATCAGGCACTTCAGGTAAAGCGTTTCGGGCACCGTCAGAAGAATGGGATGGTCCTGCGATTGGGTCCGGCGCTCCAGCACGCGCAGCGTGCGGCCCGCATCAAGGGACGCAGCCGCGACGATTTCAAGCAGCATCGCTTCACTCATATGGTGCGAGCACGAGCAGGTAATCAGCACCCCTCCCGGCGCCAGCAGCCGCAGGGCGCGCAGATTGATGTCTTTGTACCCGCGCATGGCGCCGTCTAACTGTTTGCGCGATTTCGCGAACGCCGGCGGGTCGAGCACAATGGTATCGAAGATTCGCCGCGCGGAAGAATATGCCGACAGAACATCGAAGACATCGGCTTCCCGGAAAGAAATATTCGATATTCCGTTAGCTTCGGCGTTGCGTTGCGCAGTCGCCAGCGCCGTTTCGCTGGAATCGATCGCCTCCACTGCGGCGCATGTCCTCGCCAGGTGCAGCGCGAAGCCTCCCGTCGAAGTAAAACAGTCGAGCGCATTCCCGGTGGCATATCTCGCGGCGGCGAGATAATTTTCCCGCTGGTCGAGGAAAACACCGGTCTTTTGCCCATGCAGGAGGTCGGCTTCCATATGGAACCCGTTCATCAGGATCGTGACCGGGCCATCGACGTTGCCCGCCAGAACCTTCGTTTCGCGGGGCAATTCTTCCAGCGTTCGGACAGCCGCATCATTGCGCGCGACGATAGCAGCCGGGGCGAACTGGGACTCAAGCGCCGCCACGACCTGCGGCGCCGCCCGATCCATGGCCTGATCGAGCGCCTGCACCACGAAATAATCGCCGTAACGGTCGACAATCAGAGCCGGCAGAAAATCCGCCTCGCCGTGAACCACCCTGTAGGCGTCGGAATCTGTAACCACTTCTTCGCGAAACTGCTGGGCTACGGCAATGCGCGCATCGATGTCAATCGGATTCGTGGAGCGAGTCATCATCCGCAGAGCGATCTGCGACGAAGAACTGTAATGGGCCTGGCCGAGGAACTGGCCCCGGGGATCCAGCACCCGCACAGTATCTGCCGCCGCGGCTTTTCCGGTATCGGCTACATCGGAGCGGAAAATCCAGGGATGTCCGGAGCGCAGGCGGTCCGCGCCTTTTTTCGAAATACGCACTTCTGGTTGGGCAGGGTTCGGTTCCAACTCAACATGGTCGCAGATTCATGTGCAGGCGACTCATGTCCTTTATAGTGGTCGTGTGATCAACCGGGTCGCCGAACTGCGTAAGGCGCGGGGCATATCCGCGGTGGATATCGCCGCGCAGGCGGGAGTGACCCGGCAGGCGATCTATGCGATCGAAGCCGGTACGTATGTGCCGAACACGGCGGTGGCGCTGCGGCTGGGGCGCGTGCTCGATGTCGCGGTGGAGGATTTATTCGCGCTCGAACAGGAAGAGCGACCGGCCGTCGAGACGCGGGATTTTGAGCCTCTCGATGAGACCTTTGAATTTCTGCCCGGCGAGCCGGTGCGGATCTGCCGGGTGGGACGCCGCTCGATCGGCGTCGGGCCGCCCGCATTTCCGGTCTGGCTCCCGATGGCCGACGGTATTGTCACCGGCGCTGACGAAGCCGTCCTGGCGGCGGACACAAACGACGCCAATCGCGTTTTAATCGCCGGGTGCGACCCCGCTCTTTCGCTGCTGGCGCGACATGCGCGATCCGCGGGCGTCGACGTGGTTCTCGCCAGCGGCAACAGCACTCGCGCGCTCGAATGGCTCAGGGCCGGCAGGATCGACATCGCAGGAAGCCATCTTAACGATCCAATTGCCCAGGGCCGAAAGCTGTCGGTGGTCACGTTCGCGCTGTGGGAGGAAGGTTTTGTCGTGCAGCGCGGCAATCCGAAAGACATCCGAACCGCGGCCGATCTGGTGAATCCCAAAGTACGCTTCATCAATCGTGAAGAAGGCTCGGGCAGCCGCCGGCTTTTTGATTCCCAGCTTCAGGCGGCGGGGCTGCCGCGCACGCGGGTAAGGGGGAGCGATACCGTGGCCCCCGGGCATCTCGCCGCGGCATGGGCTGTGGTTTCCGGAGCGGCAGATTGCTGTATTGCGGCGCGTTCGGCTGCGCGCCGCTACGGGCTGGATTTTATCCCTTTAGCATCCGAACGCTTCGAACTCGTGCTGCATAAACGCGACCTGGGCAGGAAACCGGTGCAGACGCTCTTCGGGGTTCTCAGCCGGGCGAGTTTTCGGCGGCAACTCGAAACGATCGCCGGTTACGACGTCTCGCGCGCCGGTGAAACCGTTCTCTGAAGGGCACATGGCACACTGAAGCAAATGAGCAGATTTCTGGTAACCGGGGGCGCTGGATTCATTGGGTCCGCGCTGGTGCGCGCGCTGCTGGCGAACGGGGCGAAGAGAGTAGTGGTGGTGGATAATCTGCTCACCGGTCATGAGCGCAACCTCGAAGGGGTTGCGGGCAATCTGGAGTTCGACCGCACGGATATCTGCAATTACGATGCGCTGCTCAAATCCATGCAGGGAGCGGAAATCGTTTTTCATGAAGCGGCGATCCCGTCTGTGCCGCGGTCGATCAACGAGCCCATACCGTCGCACGATATCAATATCAACGGTACATTTAATGTCCTGCGCGCGGCAAAAGAAGCAGGAGTGCGGCGGGTTGTTTACGCGGCCTCATCGTCCGCGTACGGCGATACCGATGAACTCCCCAAGGTTGAAACGATGCTGCCGCGGCCGAAGTCGCCGTATGCGGCACAGAAACTTATGGGCGAACATTACATGTCCGTATGGTCTTCGTGCTTCGGGATCGAGACGGTAAGCCTGCGGTACTTCAATGTCTATGGCCCCAGGCAGGACCCATCCAGCCCGTATTCGGGAGTGCTGTCGCTTTTCATGACGGCCATACTGGGCGGCCAGGCACCCACAATTTTCGGGGATGGCGGGCAATCGCGCGATTTCACATTTGTGGAAGACGTCGCTGCGCTGAATCTTAAAGCGGCGCAGGCTGGTTCTCATGTCTCCGGAAAGATGTATAACGCGGGCAATGGCGGCCGGATTACGTTGAACGAAGCCTGGGCGCTGCTCGAAAAGATCGAAGCGGTTCAGCTTGCGCCGCGGTATGGCCCGCCGCGGGCGGGCGATGTGAGGGATTCCCAGGCGGATACGACGAGAGCGATGCGCGATCTGGGGCACGCTCCACGGTTCACGTTCGAACAGGGGATGCGGGCGACGCTCGACTGGTATAAGAAAAGCCTGACTGCGAAGCGTGGTTAAGCTGCTTCGGGGAAACTGAAGCCGGATTTAACCAAAACCCTTTCAAGGAGCAGGATGGCTTCGGGTTGTGGGATGTTGCGCGCGACCGACACTTCGGAGATGAGCATGGTGCGCGTACGATCCAGCATTTTCTTTTCGCGGAAAGACAATGTTTTTTCGGCCTGCAGCCGGACCAGCTGCTTGAAGACTTCCGCTATTTGTAAAAGGCTTCCGGTCAACATCTTCTCGCTATTGATCTTGAATCGTATCTTCCATTCGCAGAGGTTTTCTACAACCGGACTTGAAAGATAAGCGAGTACTTTATTGACGTCCGCGGCCTGGGAAAGTTTGCGCAACCCAATTGTCTCCGCGTTCGAGAAGGGGACCATAACGGTCATACTCGAACAGAACAGTCTGAGCAGATAGAATTTCTCAGGTTTCTGTTCAAAGAAACGGGTGCTGATGTTTTCGATGGTCCCAACGCCCTGGTTGGGATAAACCACTTTTTCACCGACTGCGAAGGTCATCATACGTAGAGCCCCCCACCAGAACTTAACTGCTGCCGAGCAACTATAGTAGGTCTGTGGATAATTTGTCAAGTGCGGTTCAGGTGGTGGCTATCCGGCAGCCTGCCTGTACACGCTGGAGAGACTACGTTCTTCGAGCAGGAGGCGGCGCAGAGTGCGGAGGTCATTTAATATTCTTCCGCTCGACGTCATATGCGCTTTAAGTTTATTGAGGTTGAAGAGAACCAATTGCAGCGCTTCTTTTCGGCGGTCGGCGCCATCCGCGCCCGCGAGCGCCAGGTCCGCTTCAACTTCGGCTAAAGCGGTCTCGATCGCTTCAGCGAGCAGCAGTACGTATTCGTGGGAGCTTTCGATGTTGTCGAACGGAGTCTCGGAAGGGTAGCTCATCTACAGATCTCCTGCACCGGGGCACATGGCGGCATGGCGCCGAGTTTCTCAGTTCTCAACATTTTCTCATGAAAATTCGAATACAACACGGGGATCGCTCAAACGTGGGAAGGAACACCACAGTCCTGAGAGATTTGGGCGCAGGCATCGTCATGCTACATTGAGAAAGTCCACAAAGCGGGGACGTAGTTCAGTTGGTTAGAACGCCGGCCTGTCACGTCGGAGGTCGCGGGTTCGAACCCCGTCGTCCCCGCCATTTAACCTTACTGTTTGTCGCATTTTCGTTTTTCAACCTGCCTTCCGGCTAACAATTCCTAACCTTCGTGCCGGGGCAGGTTTTCGGGAGTCGGCGATCACGTCCTTCATGGCGTCATTCCAGACCTTCGCGGCGGCGTTGCTGTCGGCGGGTAACGCGTGCGAATAAATCGAAAGCGTGATGTTCTGGTCGCTATGTCCCAGCCGTTCGGAAACCACCGAGATCGGGACTCCCTTGCTCAACAGGCTGCTGGCGTGCGCGTGGCGCAGCGAATGCATGCTCACGCCCTGGAGGCCCACCTTGCGCATGGCTTCGACAACGCGTGCGCCCAAGCGGTCCGGCGAATAGAACGATCCGTCAGGCTGGCAGAAGACCAAGTCGCCTGGTTTGTAATCGGCACCATACAACTCCCGGTCACCCAACTGCGCGGCCCGATGCTCCTTCAGGACTTCCAGTGCCCACTCAGGCACGATGAACTTGCGGGGCTCGCCTGACTTTGTGCTCTTGACCCGAAGGTGGCCACCCTTCAATTGTTCGAGCGATTTCGAAATGGTCACCATGCCCGTAGCGTCGTCGAGGTCGCTCCACTGAAGGCTCAACAGTTCCCCCCGGCGGCAGCCCGTCGCTGCGGCCATGACGATGACGGGGTAGAGTCGCGTGCTACGGGTTTGATCGAAGAGCAGGCCGAGCTTCGCCTGGTCGAGGACGGCGGCTTGTCGTTTTGCGCATCCTTCACGTGCATTCGCGTTCTGTGCCATCCTTCGGCACGCCCGCGCTGAGAAGCTCGCTCGCGTGCGTATGGCGGAGCGAATGCAGGCTCACGCCGCCCAGCCCGGCTTTCTTCATCAGTTCGACTGTACGGGCACCCATTCGATCCGGGCTGTAGTAGCCGCCCTCTGGCCTGCAAAAAATCAAGTTGTGTTCGTCGTAGTCGGCGCCGAACATCGCGCGGTCGTTCTTCTGTTCCTGTCGATGTGCTTCGAGGACCGAAAGCGCGGCGGCCGGTATTGCGAACCGTCTCGGTTTTTCTGACTTCGTCGACTTAACACGCAATCCGGCTTTCGTGTGTTCAAGCGATTTCGTAACGTTCATGATTCCGGTCTCAAAATCGATGTCCGCCCACTGAAGAGCCAGAAGCTCTCCGCGGCGGGCTCCGGTGGCCAGCCCGAGCATGATAAATGGATACAGTCGCGTTTGCTGGGCGCGTTCCAGCAGTTTCTTGACTCCGTCCTTTTCCACCACGCGCGGGGCCTTTTTG
>JALYHT010000189.1 GCA_030776225.1 Acidobacteriota bacterium
GAATTCTCTATTTCTTAACAATTTCGGAGTCCTATCGAGCAACGGGATTGCCCGGTGGATCGTAGGAAGTAGCGACTCTCAAGCTTGATGGCCTTGATGAGACGCTGATGAAAACGTGTGGGAGAACCTCATGCATCTGAATCCGAGCGCGGCCGCAATGGGGCCCATGGTCTGGAAGACGCTGGCGAATCCCCGCGCACATTTTTCATTTAAATGCCGCCAGCCAGACTTAGTAGTGCGGGATGGCACTTATAGAACCGATAACAAATCTTAATTGGTAGTAATATCTCAGGGCCTGATAAAGAAAAACGATGAAATATCAGTAATCTGTAGCGATCAACACACGCCAATTCCTGAAGGCTTGTTTTAATCCACGTGTCTGATTGACAGAACGCGGGAGGAAAGATAACTTAAGTACACAAGTTCCTCCTGCGGCATTTTGTACTACGATAATCCCGTAAATAGCGGGAGCGAGAAGAGCGGAGCTTGGCCTCGAGATAGCAACCCTCGGAAACCCGTCCAGTGTCGCTCTTTTAGCGGCACACCATGTTTCCCGTCATCTGAGACGATTCGCGAGAGTCCTTCTATCCGAGACCTGTCGCCTCGGGCAACCCAGGCAACCTAATTCACTGGCGCCGCGACACAGGTCACGCACCAGTAATACGTCTGTTACCTCTCTGTAACTGAGATAGGCACGCGCCTGCTATGGGGTGCTTTAAAAACGTCGAATGCAACGGTATCGGTGATTACACATGACAAACTTACCCCCTCAATGGTTCGCCATTATGGTGAAACCAAGATTTGAAAAGAGCGTATCCAGTCTGTTGCGATTAAAAGGCTTTGAGGAATTCACTCCATTGATTTCCCAGAGTCAGAAATGGTCGGATCGAATAAAAATCATTGAATTGCCTTTATTCCCGCGATATGTGTTTTGCCGATTCAGTTTTGAAGACCGACTCGCAATCTTTACCACTCCTGGGATAGTTAAAATAGTGGGTTTCGGTGGCGCGCCTACACCGGTTCCCGACAAAGAAATCGACGACCTTCGCGCCGCGATGATGGCCGGCACGCCCCTGTTTAATTGCGAATACATGGCGTTGGGCGACAGGGTGCGGGTGACGAAAGGCCCTCTGGCTGGAATGGAAGGGTTCTTTGTAGCGGCACGAGGCAGGTCGCGCGTAGTGCTGTCTGTTCATCTGCTGCAACGCTCTGTATACGCGGAGGTGGAGATGGAGTGGACCCAGCCTGTTGCAAAACCTCCTTTGCGCGAGTTCACTGTCGGGCTGGGCGCAAACGAAACCGGTCGAACGAGTCTAAGGCAATGACCGCCCCACTTGTTTCCCCGCATCGGATCGCAGCCCGGTACGCGCCTGACGTTGACGACAACTTCAATCCTTCCGCGATAAGAGTCGGCTACCTTGCCGGAAGGTACCCGGCGTTGTCCCACCCCCTCATGTTTCGCGAGATTGCGGCGTTGCGAAAAGCCGGCATTATTGTAGAGGTCAGTTCCATTAACCACATTTATGGTCGCTCGGCAGCCCTCCCGGAAGACGAAAGCGCCGAACTGTGCAGGGTGTTCTGCATCAGGAAGGTTTCTGTTGCGCAACTGCTGGCAGCTTGCCTTCGGACGGTAGTACGTCGTCCCAAAACTGTCGCTCACGCCCTGAGGCTTTCTCTGCGGCATGCCTTCGCAGGCGGCGGTCAGTATCTGCGGTGGGCGGCCTGGCTTTCAGACGCGATCATTCTGGGCGACTGGCTGGCGCAACGCCACATCGGACATCTGCATGCACATTTCGCGACCGAAGTGAGCAACGTTGGGTATTTGGCGGCTAAGATTTTCGACATAGACTTCTCGATGACGGTAGACGGCCCCGATGAGATTTACGATGCGAACAACAACCTGCTGAACAGACAGATTGAAACCGCCGCGCTTCTCTGCTGCACCAGCATGTTCACTCGCAGTCAGTTGATGAAGTTTGCTTCGCCCGATGAATGGTATAAGATCCGTGTCGTCAGATTTGGCGTAGACCCCGCGGAATTCAACCCTCAGCCCTTCCGAATCAAGCCTGACGTTTTTGAAATTCTATGCGTCGGGCGGCTGGTGCCCGCTAAAGGCCAGCACGTTCTGCTGGAGGCCGTGGCCGCGCTTTCCCGGCAAGGTTACAAAATCCGGTTGCGCCTCGTGGGCGACGGTCCGGACCGCGGCAGTCTGGAGCGCCATTGCGTATCGCTGGGGCTGACCGGGTGTGTCGAATTCGAGGGCGCCGTTCATAAGGACCGCATCGGCGGCTTCGTGCAGAAAGCGGATCTGTTCGTATTGGCCAGTTTTGCGGAAGGTCTGCCCGTGGTTTTGATGGAAGCCATGGCGAGTGAAGTAGCCTGCGTTTCCACTGCCGTCGCAGGCATACCCGAACTCATTCGCGACGGCATTAATGGCTTGCTGGTTCCTTCTTCGGATCAAAGCGCGCTCGAGAAAGCCATTGCGAGGCTGATCGAAGATCCATCTCTGCGCCGCAGGCTCGGTCGCGCGGGCCGCGCGCGCCTCGTCGAGCAATTCGAGATTCACTGGAATGTAACCCTGCTGCGTAAGTTGTTCCACGAGTGCATACCGTGTCACCGCACGAACCGCGCTCCGCATGAGCGGAGGGCAGTCATCTCCGCTCATGTCTGACACCGAATCACACACGTCCGATTGCCTCGAATGCAAGCGACTTCTGGCTGAGTGGACCCGCTCCCAGGGGGTGCTTAACGATATGCTCCTCGCTTTGAAGGCACGTGATCCCGATGAAGAAGGCGTCACACTGCCTTTACTCAAAGACGAAGCGCACACCAGCGC
>JALYHT010000190.1 GCA_030776225.1 Acidobacteriota bacterium
CTGCATCGCCGACCGGCAGCGCGGCGGCAAATACGATGCCTTCGCTCCCTACCGCGATCCCATCGCGAACGCCCGGATATGCAGCAGCGCTTCCACCAGCGTTCCGTCGACCATAGCTATCCCCAGCTCTGCCTCCGGATCATCCCAGTCCACAGCCGACTGGCCTTTACTCGCGATCCCGGCGGCGCTCCTCGCCGCGGCGGTGATGTCATGATCCAGCGCAGGCTCGCCATCGTCAATTTGCAGGGCACTTCGAACGTGCCGGGACTTCTCAATTACACGCCGGCGCCCGATCCGTCTGCAGCACAGCCAGCCCCCACTATGGGGCACGCGCAATGGATCGTAGCGGGACTGGCGGCATTTGCCGGCCTCGCAATTCTTACCCGAATGGGAGCGAAGCGATGAACAGGTGGCTTTTACTGGCGGCTGGCGTCTCTGCCTACTACTTCCGCACCGAAATTGAGTCGGCGCTGGGCATCAGCTCAACGCCCGCGGCTTCCATCACCGCCGCTACGACAGCAGCCGCGAATGCGACCGCCGCAGGCGCGAGCCCGGCAACTGCAGCCGTCGCGGCGGCGACCGCGGCAGCGGCCACCCCGCCGACTCCGATCACGCCGACATCCCCGAGTCTCGCGGCGAAAATCTATCAGGCCGCGGCAACGGGACTCGGCGGCAATATCCCGATTCCCGCCTCCGGACTCATGAATCTGTATCAGTGGAATTTCTACTACTCCCTGGTGACGGGTTTATCCGGCCCCGATCTCACCGCGCTGCTCGGACCCGGTGAAACGGAAGTGGATTCGACGCACTATCTCCAGGCGCTGGCAGCACGAGGTCTGGTCTGATGGCGAAGAGCGACGACAGCGTTCTTTATCTCGGCATCGGCGCGGTTGCGGTCTGGTATTTCTGGCCGCAGATCAGCGCCGCAATCGCCAGCGTAGCTCCTGCAGCTGCCGCTGCTCCCGCAACTGCCGCTGCGCCTGCAACCGCCGGGGCTTCGGCAGCCGCCGCTGTCTCGAATGCCCATTCAACGCTCGATCCGATTGTCGCGGGCAGGCCAAGCGGCATAACCAAAGGCGCGGATGGATATGTGTATCAGGACGGGCAATTGTTGCTGGACAACGGCAACCCACTGGTTTGGGGGGCCCCCAATCCGTACGCGCCGAAACCTGCGACGGGAGCGACAACTCCGACACCCGCGCCTGCGGCGACAGCGCCGCCCAACTATATCGTCACGAACTTCAACCCCACGCCCCCCGGCGTGACACCCGTAATCCAGGCGCCAGACGGTAGCCTGGTCCCGACGACACAGCTTGCCAGCAATGCGGCAGGCCAGTTCACGGTTGTGCCCTCGTTTCTCGGCACGAATGCTTACGTAGCTGGGCTCGCGGATAACAACCCCGCCAACGCCGCGACGAACTATCTGCCTATCAAACCCGACCCGCCAAAGATCAGCGGCCTGCGCCGCGGCGGATGGAGGCGGGCAGCGTGATCAATTCCCGCACCAATTCCCAATCGCAGGCAGGAATCGTTTATACGATCCGGCGATCGCCGCGGGGCATCGGCTATCACGCGCGGATCGGCGGGGTGCCGCGCGGCAGCCGTCTCGGTTCGGTTCTGCCCTGCTGTCCCGCCGACACGAATTTTCTTACCGCGGTTTTTTCGGATTCCTGCACCTGGTGCACATCGGTCGATATCACAGCCCAGCAGGACCTTATGGCGAACTCGAACAATGCTGGCAACACCAGCGGCGTGCCCTGCTGCGATCCGAACGCAGGGTACTTCAGTAATTTATTTTCAAATAACTGCACCGTCTGCAACCCCATAGGCGACGCGGTCGGACTGTCGCAGATTCCGACGTGGGCGTGGCTCGCAGGCGGGGGCACATTGGCCCTGGCAGTGTTCATGGGAGGACGGCGATGATTCAGCGGACCCAGCAGCATAAGCAGTGCGCCTGCCATGGCGGCGGTCAATCGAAAGGGGTCGCTTCCACGCGGATGGGCGACGTGGACCCGGTCACCGGCAGTGTTTTCACGCCGCCTGTTACGCCTGATCCAGTTCTCCCCGGCACATATGCCAATGGCTACGACGATCCCTATGCGCCCGGCGGTGCGCTCAACGCGGCACTCCCCGGACCGAACTCCACCAGTGCAGTGAACTGGACCGTCGTTGCAATGGTTGGACTCGGCGCACTCCTGCTGTTCGAATCCTCCGGAGGAGGGCGCAGACGATGACGGCGAAGGAAAAGAAAGCGTTCGCAGAGCGGATGCGCAAAGCCCGTGCCGCCAAGGCGAAAAAAAAAGTGACCCGGCCGGCGCCCGCCTCCGGAAAGTCACGCGTGACGCCTCGATCGCAGAAAGCGGCGGCCGGCACGTCACGCAAGAAACGAGCTGCTGGCAAAGCCGGCCGCAGTTATGTCGGCCGTCGCAATCCCGACCTCGATGCCGAAGCGGAGATGTACCGCATTTTTCACGGGCGCCCCCCGGAACGCGAGATCGATCACGAAGAGCTGATTGAAATCCGGTCGAAGTTCGCGGAAATGGGCAAGTTGATCGAGCTCCGGTTCCGGCTCGACGGTGAACGGGAGCCCATGCCGTTGCTCGACTTCGGCGCGTGCCAGGCTGTCTGCACTGCGGACGGCACGAATATTTACTTCCTGGGCGGCGACCAGAAAGTCGATCTGAGCGCACTGGCCATCGAGAGCGACAAAGACCTCATTCAGCTGGGCGAGTGCACGTACATCAAATATTTCACCCGCAAGGGGTTCCACAATTTCGAGCCAGTCGAGTACTGGCATCGATTCGGCGAGGAAGACGGCTACCGGCCCGTGCTCGCTTATGACAGCCTCAACCGGAAGCTGTTTCTGCTTGGCGGGAACTATCAGGTCAAACCTGAAGGGATCGTCAATTGAAGGCCGGACACCAGAAAGGGAGCAAAGGACCAATGGCGAAAATACCGGTTCATCGGCGCGTGGCCTCAAACCCGCGCAGCTCAAAACGGAAAGGAAGCACCATGACGCAAACCGAAAAGAAGGCCTTTGTAGCCCGCATGGCGAAGGCGCGAAAAGGAAGCAAGAACCCCAGCAACAAATCGAAATCGGGTGGTCGCAGGAATAACCACTCGCACAGCAACCCGCGCAGCCGCAAATCGGGTGCGCGCAATCCGCAGATCCTCGGCCAGAGCCCGAAAAACCTGATGGTCAACATTATGACGGCTCTCGTCTCCATGGTGGCGACGAAACAGCTTCCCCAGGAGTTCCTGGGCGCGAGCAATATCGGTACCGCGGGGTATCTCGCGAATCTCGGCACCGGCATCGCCGCCACCGTCCTCGCGCACTCGCTCATCAGTCCCGATGCGGCACTGGCAGCGGCGATCAGCTCCGGAGCGATCATCGTGGACCGGGTGCTGACCGAAAACTTCTCACCCATCGGCAACTATCTGTCCCTGACAGGGCTCGGTGATGCGACCGCGGCGCGGCAGCTCGGCGCGGTGGGCGACGGCTTCTTCATTCAGCCGACGATCTACGACCAGAATGGCCAGCCGATCATTCCGCATCAGTTCACCGATGCGGCGGTGCAGAAGTTTCTCGCGTTACAGCCCGCCCCTTCCGCTTCTTCTGCGGTAAATCAGGCTGGCCCTGGTTCCGGCATGGGTGCAGCGCCGAATCGCTTCAAGAGGGGCCTGTCCGCTTAAAGGAGCGGCCAGTGCCCGGTTACAAAAAATTCTTCTGAAAGAGAGAACCGAAAACGATGTCCAACTCACTTAATGCAACCGGCGAACAGCTCACAGGCTCCACTCGCACCGCCCAACGCGCCATCTGGGATGCATTCGCCATCGCATCCGCCGCCCCGCTCAACACTAACGCCACGAAAAAGATGTTCACCACGAACGTCGTCGATACGGGCGGCGTGACGGGTGACGTGTCCAACATGCGGCTTGCGGGCATGTTGCCCGCGGGCCACAGCCACATCATCCGCGCCATCCGCATCGAAATGCAGGGTGCAAGCGCAGATCTGCTGACCTTCAATCAGTTCACCTTCCTGAAGTTCTTCTACAGCGGAATCCAGATTTTTGAATCCACGATAGCCTTGCTCGGCAGCGGCATGGGCATGAATGGCTCGGCTTCAAATGGCCTCCCCGACGCCCGCGCGATTTATTTCTTCGACAAGCAACCCATCAGGCTGGAGGGCATGACCCCGTTTCGCCTGGAAGTGGTCAGCGGGGCGACCGGTAACGCGTCGGCGGCATTCTTCCTGCGGGCGTATCTTGACGGCGAGTACACCGAACCCGCATAAGAAGCATCCGGCAGAGGCGGCGCGTTTTATTCTCCTGGGCGTGCCGCCCTTTCGGGTTGTCACTTTCAATTCTCGAAGCGAAGGAAACAGAGCCCATGACCCCCGTAAGCCTTGACGATCCGAACTATACATACGAGCCGTGCATCTACCCGCTCCAGATCGCTCTCACCGCCAATCAGGCGTTGCGCAACCAGAAAGTCGGGATCGACTCGGACAGCGATTTCATCCTGACGGGCGTGCATGGCACCTCGACCGGCGCTTTCAATATCAATTTCAAGCTGCCGAGCGGCCGCATGGTGTCGAACAATCTCGTGCAGAGCGCCAACCTGATCGGCACTGCGAACCAGCCCGCGGCCTTCGCGCCCATGCTGTACAAAAAGGGCGGACTCGGTCCGGCAACCGACCTCACCGATACCAGTGGCGCGGGCAACACCGTCGAAATTATCTATGACGGATACCGCCGCTTTCCCGTAGGAAGCTAGGCCCGCAAATGAACGCTCCCTGGTACCCGGAAGATCAGATCGACTGGCTGGACGGGCTGAATCCGTTGCGGCTTCCGGCGTTCCGCGAGGCCCGTAACCCGTACGTCTACCGGGCTTTGCAAAGCGCAACGATGGTGCAGTTGCGCGCGGCGCACACCTACGAACCGGCGCTGTATGCCGCGCCGGATGAAACCTTTCAGGTGCTCCCGGCCGGGATCACGTACGACTCGATCACGAATCTCCCGGCGGGCGCGTGGATCATCGGCGTAAGCGCGGCAAGCACGCAACCGGAGGGCTTTCTCGCACAGGTGACCTTGCCTACCGGGGCCACGCTCTTTGGCAAACCCATTGGCTCCAAAAATCTGACGGCGAAGCCCTATTACCTCAGCGAACCGCTTGGCCTGCCCGATGGCGGACCCGTGAAACTGCGTCTGGTTAACCAATCGATCAATCCGAACGCCTGCCAACTAGTGCTGTGGGGGCTCCGGCCAGCATGACTCTCGACACTAAACTCGCGAACCTTCGCCACGCCGTGCGGGTGCAGACCGCGGCGGGGATAGGCGACGACGTTGTGCATGTGCCGATCTTTGCAAACGCGGCAGGTGACAACGTCATTATTCCGGCCCCGAATCAGAGGGTGCTCATCATGGAAATTTTCCTCTGGAACGGCGTGGGTGCCCAGACTCTCCAGCTCAAAGATGGTCCTGCGCAACTGCTGACCCAGCTCACCAATATGCAGGCGGGCGCCGGATTCTTTGCCGGTTTTACCGGCAACGGGCAACCTCATTTCAGGGTCAGCCAGGGAAACTCGCTGGTCCTCAACCTGAGCGTCGGCCAAGCGGTCGATGGCTTCGTGAAGTACAAGCTCCAACAATGAAAACCCTACTTCTAATCGCAGTGGCAACAGTGCTGCCTGTGTTCGCGCAGAATCCGAATACGGCCGTTTTCCCCGGAGCTGTAGCGACGGACAACAATCTGCTGGTGTCCACTGACAACGCCCGCACCACTCTCGCAGTGGCCATCAATGCGACGACGACGACCGTGGTTCTTACCACTGCGACCCAGTTTGTGACGCCCATGGTGATCAGCATTGATAACGAACAGCTTCTTTGCCTCACGCACGTCGGGACGGCCTATACGTGTTCCCGCGGCTGGGCCGGATCGACCGCCGTAAGCCACGCGTTTCTTGCCATTGTGCATGGCAACATCACGGCCTGGCCGCTGAATCAGCTCTCCGCCGAGGTAAAAGCAATCGAAAAACTTCAGAAAACCGTCTTCATTCTCTCGACTGGCCAGTCAAATGATGCGGGGCATAATGACGGCAGCGGCGGATCGACTCCAAATCCCATTGTTTGGGGCTGGAACGGATCAGGATACGGGGCTTCGTCCTGGAC
>JALYHT010000191.1 GCA_030776225.1 Acidobacteriota bacterium
GATCATGACGATGCCTGCAATTGCGAACGCCACGTTGGGCAGCCAGGAGGCCAGTTCGAGCGGGATGGAATGCGCGCTGGCGAGGCGCGTGAGCGAAATATACGCGAGGTAGTAGCAGAAGAATGCAAGAAACACTGCCCAGACGTATCCGGCGGAGCGGCCTCCCTTGCGCGATGAAGCCCCCAGCGGGATGCCCACCATGGCGAGCATCATGCACGCTACCGGCAGCGCGAAACGGCCATGCAGCTCGATGCGGGAATCCGTGCCCTCCTGCGTCTTCTTCGGCGTGCGGCCAATGAACGCCCGCAGTTCGGGGGTAAACATCTCTTTGAAAGGCTTGGCCTTCTGTTGCTGTGTGGGCTGCGCCTGCAGCACTGTGGCGCTGGTGGGCGCGATCGAATGGTAAGGCGGCTCGTGCAGCCCATAGTCTTTGAGGTTGAGCTGGATGCGGTTGTGTTTTGGATCGGGCACCGCCAGCGCTTCCCGCGCGACGATCACTTTGGGTCCGGCCTGGGCGTCTTTCACACCCGTTTTGCGTTCGGCAGGCGGCGTCAGGTCCGCGATGAAGATGCCGTTCCAGACGGCCACGGGTCCGTTTTCAGGCTTGACGTCGTTCACGTAAAGAACGGTGTTGTCGTTGGTGAACTGGTCCTGAAACACGCGCGGCTCCACATTGGCCGTCAGCTGGGCGGCTGCGATGGTGTTCAGTATTTTGAATTGCGCGCGAATGGCCAGCGGATTGAGCCAGACGGCGCAGGCGCCGGTCACCAGCATCGCCATCGCCGCGAAGGTCAGGACGGGCGCGACGAGGATCCTCGAAGACACGCCCGCCGAGCGCATGGCGACGACTTCGTTATCGCTCGAAAGGCGGCCAAGGCCGACGAGAATACCCACCAGTACGCCGAAGGGGATGCTCAGCAGCAGAATGGGGGGCAGCGACAGCACGAAGAGCTCGAAGACCGCCGGGCCTTTGGCTGAATTCACTAAGAGGGTGGAGAGCCGCTTCCCGATCTCCTGGAGAAAGATGACGAAGGTGGCGAGCGCCGTCGCCAGCAGGGAGCTCGTCAGGATCTCGCGAAAGATATACCGGCTGAGAATCTTCATGGCGCGGGGTCAGGCTGCCGTCGAACGCGGCGTCTCACCTGGCAGCAGTTTGGCCCGGTTGGGGACGGGTCGAAGCTGTCTGGGCTGGCACCGGGGCATTTTGTGACAGTGTGCCGGGCGAGGGCACGATGGGGAGCTTCGGCAATTCGTCGTCCACCCTGGACATTTCGAGGTCGTCAATCAGCACCGAGGGCGCCACCACGCTCACTTCAGCGGCTCCCGAGCCGTAATCGAGCAATGCGAAGGGCGCGCCATTGTCCAGATAATTCAACGTCACGCTGTCATCCCCGGCGGCCAGGATGTCTTTCAGAGAACGGGCATTCACGCCTTTAAAGCGTACTCCGCGCACCAGCACTTCGCGGCCATCGGGGTAGAGACGGCAGGCGTAAAGCGGCATGCTGACGGGGTGGTTGGAGCCCCCCGCGGCCCCGGCCGAAAGAATCTTACGCGCTTCATCGAGCGACGCGGAGGAAGGGAAGTCCATCTTTCTTACGATCATCCCGTAGGGCAGGCCGCGCTGCTGGATGAGGTCGATGAGTTTCTTTTTAAGATCGGGAATGGAACTGGTTTCGCGCGCGCGGATGAGCAGATTGGTCGGAGCCGGTGTTTCCGCCCCGTAGTTCCCCGCGAGCCGCGCGCGGCCGTTCGAATCGGCATAGCCGCGAACAGGCTGGCGGGTGCGCAGGAAGTCTTTCAGCACGCCCTTCTCTACAAGCGAAAGCGGTTTATCCGGAACGCCTTCGTCATCCACTTCCTCGTGGCCGAAAAGCGGTTGCGCGGGGTCGTCGGTCACGTCGAAAATTTCCGGCATGATGCGGACGCCGCGGCGGCCTTCAAGCTCCGTAGTGGCGGCTGGCGCGGGAGCGCCCGGGGCGGCTACAGGCTTGCGCGAGAGATGGAGGTTGCGGCCCAGCACCTGGGCCAGCAGTTGAGGCGAAGCCTGGCCTTCGAATAAAACCGGGCCCGTGTAATCCTCAGCGAGCGGAGCGGCGGCAATCTTCATGACCTGCTCCCCGACGGACCGGGCGGATTTTATCAGCTCTTCTTCCGAAAACATGCGGGCGGGGTCGCGCGTGTAGAAAACGGCCCTGTCGCGCACGATCATGCCGTCGGGAGCCTGGGCGGAAGCGCGGATCTCGAAAATGCCGACATTTTCCTGCAGGCGCACTTTCGTGCCTTCGTTACTCACGAAGCGGTGCAGCGCATCCACGGCGCTGTATTCCACGCCGGAGGCTCGAATACCCGGGAAATCGTTGAATATCGCCGAAACGCGGCGAGCGCGATCGTTCCAGCCCGCCGCGTCGAACTTCACTGGCCGATAATCGTGTACAGCCACGAAGGCGGGCGCGGGCGCGAAGTCCGGCAGCTCTTCGCTCACCGTGACGTTGCGCAGCGCCGCGCGTTTGCGGGCAATCGATTGAAGCGACCCCTTGAAGGCCGAATCGGTGGCGAGCCAGAGATACTGCCGCAGAACCAGCGTGTTGCTGTCTTCGATGGGAAAGCCGCGCAGATCGTAGCGCGGACCGGCGGCATTGGCGCCAGTCCAGTTCGAGTTGTCGAACTTGTAATCGCCCACGCGCATACGCAGACGAGGCACGCGAAAATTGTTGGCGGTCGAACTGATCAGGCCCCCTGCCGTGGCCGTGGCGGACCATATGTGTTCGTCGTCCACCGCATAGCTCAGGTAATAGGGCTTATCGAGCTGGTTGAGAGTGAGCGTCATCGAACGCTGCAACTCGGCCTGCATGGCGTCCATTACGGCGTCGTTCTGGGCTCCGTATGCGGCACCCGCAGCCGTTGAAAGTACCGCCGCGGCTGAAAAGAGACCTGCGGCGGCGCGGGAATGCGAAATTGAGAAGCGCATCAGTTCACACCTGGGTTCAAACCCGCCGTTAACGAAAGCGGGGAGGGCAGCAGGGGAAGCAGATCCTGCGACGCATCCTTCTTTTCGATTTCGATTTCGGAGATCAGGATAGCGGGAGCCACGGCCGAAACAGGCACGCTGCCGGATTCGGCGCCACAGTAGCCGTTGAATACTTCCTGCCGGTCGGAGGTGGCGAGGATCTTCGCGAAGCTCGCCAGAGGCGTACCCACGATATCGGCGCCCCGAATCAATTCATCCGGACGGCCGTCCGCATACACGCGGTAGACAATTACCGGCACAACCTGAAAGGCCTGCACGCCGGTACGCTGCGTGGTGGTCACGCCGCTGGTAATGTCGGCGAAAAAGAGTCCGTAAGGCTTGTTCTGGCGCTTGATTTCCCCGATCAGCAGCTGACGAAGTTTTTCGTCGCTGACACTTTTAGTGCTGGAGACGATCAGGTTCGACTGGCGCGAAACCACTTCGAGACCGGGCTGCCGCCGGCCATGGCCGTTCGAATGGTCAAACCCATCGATGGGCGAGCGCGACATCAGAAAGCTCTTCAATACCCCGTTTTCAACGGCCTTGACCGGCTCGCCGGGAACGCCTTCGTCATCGTATTCGTACCAGCCGTTGAGATCGACGCCGGCAGCGCGCTTCATCGTGGGGTCGAAGGTCACCGATAGAAAATCGGGCAGAATTTTCTCGCCCACGCTCTTCGTAAATGTCTGGCCCTCGGACTCGTCCTTCTGGCGGTGGCCTTCGATGCGATGGCCGAAGATCTCATGGAAGAAAACACCGGAAGCGCGACCCGAAAGAATGGCGGGTCCGACGAAGGGCTCGGCTGTTTTGGCCAGCGTGAGCGCTTCCACGTTTTCGCCTACCTTCTTTACCGCGGCCCTGATGACGTCGGTTGAGGGAAGATCCTTCGGATCGGCGGCCTCGAAAGACTCGAAGTCGGCAACGCCCATGCCGTCCTTCGCTTTGGCGCCGGCGGTAATGATGACGCGGGTAAAGGCGCGCCCGTGCTGCACGCTGGCGCCTTCGGAGCTGGCGAAATATCGGGTATCGGCCTGAAATGAAACCTGCACGTCGGAAGAGAGCAGATCCGGATATTTGATGAAGTCGCGCGAGAGGTCCCGGACATTATTGGTCCAGAGCGCAACGTCAAAAGCGAATGCGGCGGGCTTCTCAAAGTGAGCGTAGGCGGCTTCGGAAGAAAAATCGTTCGACGTGTCCCGGTCGGCTGCTTTGACCTGCTGGTTCGTTTTGATTTTGATCAGACGCTCGGCGGCGGCGCGATAAACGCGGTCCGTTTCGAGCCAGAGATCCTGGCGAATGGCGGCGGGATTATCGTCAATCGGAACTGGGGCGCCGGAAGTGAACTGAATGCGCTCGCCGCGTACGCGCCGGTAGTTATCGAGCTTCGGATCGCCCACGCGCACCGTCACATCCAGGTACCGATTGCGCCCGGCCCCCGTTGCATTCAGCACGCCCAGCGTGGCGCTGACACTGTGGGTGTCCTGATCGGTGATTTCGTAAGAAAGAAAGTATGGCGGCGGGTCGGCATTCTTCTTCAGAACGTCGAAGTTTCTCTGAAGCTCCTGCGCCATGGTATTGAGAACGATGCGGTTATTATCACTGGCAAGGGCTGCGGCGGCAACTGGCTTTGCCGACTGGGCAAAGGCCCCGGTCGAAACTGTCAGCAATGCCGCAGTATGCAGTATTTTCACAATGTTTGACGATAACATGGAACGGGGATGTCCTTGATATTGGGGAAGCCCACACGACGAAAGGTCTGAATGGGTAGATGCTGTGGTTTCGCCCGCGGTTCCAGAACAGATGCGCTGGGGGGCGAGCCCGGCGGACTTGCGGTTTTATATCTGTGATGAGAGCCTGTGTATGGATGCGACTTCTCTCCGCCGCGGCGCTTGTGCTGAGTCTCGCGCCAGGCGTATTCGCCCAGTCTGCGCCCATAGCGGATCGGGCGCTGCAGGCGCCCTTAGCGGATGAGGACGTCGCCATGACTTTCAGCCAGATTTCACAGCGCGCCGCTCGCCTGGAGCCCATGCTCCGGCAACTGCATCCCCATGACTGGCTCGCTAAAGGAGCGCCGGACGCGTATGTGGCCCAGTGGAATTCTATCCTCCGGCAGTACGGCGCCGTGCAGTCCGATATGGCAGCTCTCGCGCAACGCCCCGGCCAGCTTTCGGAATCCATGAAGGCGTTGTTCCGCCTGCAATCCACCCACGTGGTGCTGGACTCTCTGATGGGCGGCGCGCGAAGGTATCAGAACCCGGCGCTCGCGGATCTCATCGAATCCGTCGCCTCGGAAACGAACGCGGATGTGGACCGCTTTGAGCGCTACGTGCTCCAGCTTGCCGACGAGAAAGAACAGCAGTTCACCGTCGTCGATCATGAGGCGCAGCGCTGCCGGGCCACTCTCTCGCGCCAGCCCGGCGAACCCGCGCGCCCGGCCCGAAAAACTCAATGATTACAGCTATGTCTTTTGTCTGCAGTATCTGTGAAGAGCAATCCACGCGCATCTGCGTCCGGTGTACAAAGGACACCTGTTCCAATCATCTGTGCGACAAGTGCGGCGCCTGCAGCGATTGCTGCGATTGCGAACTCCACCTCGAGCACGAAGCCACTTCATTTGAGCCCGTGCAGCCCCCGCCTGCGGAGCCCACGCCGCATCCGATGCCGGATCCCGACCCCGCGCCCGATCCGGACCCCATACCGGGTTATGGGCGTTAAGCGCCGGCAAACCGCTCAATCATGAGATAATTCAAACTGAATTTCCGGAGTTCAGACCTATGCAGCGCAAAGTGTTTCTCGCCCTTTTTTCCGCTTCCATTATTTCCTTACCGCTCGCCGCGCAGGAGACAACGCGCGCGACCGCTTCCGCGGCTGCCGCCGACATGAATCCTGGTTCGAATCTGCCGCTGCAGCGCGTCGGCCCCGAAGACCTGCTGAACGTGCAGGTCTACGATTCTCCGGAACTGACGCACACCGTTCGTATCTCGGCTGAAGGCACCATTCGTATGCCGATGCTGAGCCAGCCCATTCGCGTGCAGGGGCTGATGCCGAGCGATATCGAACTGTTGATTCAGGACGCGCTTGTCCGAGACAAGCTGCTGGTCAGTCCTTATGTTGTGGTGAACATCGTGGAATACCATAGCCGGCCGATCAGCGTTTCGGGCGCCGTTCGCACGCCCACGATTTTTCAGGCCATCGGCAGCGTGAGTCTGCTCGATGCTCTGGCCCGCGCCGGGGGGCTGGCTCCCGATCAGGCCGGCGGTGAAATTATCGTTACCAAGCCCAACGGCGACACGGGAACGCAGTCGGTGCAGCGCATTCCTGTGAAAGCGCTTTTCGCGGCCATGGACCCGACCCTGAACCTCAAGCTGACGGGCGGCGAAGAGATCCGGGTACCGGATGTGGGTAAGTTCATTGTGGCGGGCAGCGTGACCAGCCCTGGCCCCTATCCGATTCTCGACGGCAATCAGAATACGGTCGTGACCGCGATTGCTCAAGCCAAGGGGACCGTTCAATATTATTCTCACAGGGCTTTCATCTACCGGCCCGACGATAAAGGCACGCTGCATGAAATTCCCGTAGATCTGGGCGGGATACTGGGGCGCAAAAAACCCGATGTGACGCTCTACGCGCACGACATTCTTTACGTGCCCGACAGCTCCGGTCGCCGCATCACGCAGACCACCATCAACTCCCTGACGGGCGTGGGCGCTTCCGCCGCAACCGCCATGGTCTACGTATTGAAATAAAACGAATTCCTTGGAAAAAATCAGGACGCTGGACCAGCTGATTGTTTCCCGCCGGCAATGGGGCGCCGAAGGCCGCACCGTCGTCTGGACCAACGGTTGTTTCGATCTGCTGCATGTGGGACACCTCCGCGGCTTTCGCGACGCCCGGGCGCTCGGCGACATCCTGATCGTCGGGATCAACAGCGATGCCAGTGTCCGTGCCAACAAAGGCGGCTCGCGCCCGGTTGTGAACGAGGCGGACCGCGCCGAAATGCTGGCGGCGCTTGAAATGGTCGACTACGTAACGATTTTCAACGAGCCCACGCCGGTGCAGGCGCTTTCGAGACTTCGCCCCGACATCCACTGCAAAGGCGCCGAATATGCCGATGGCGCCCGCCCGGTTCCGGAACTCGACACCGTGCTCGCTTACGGTGGGCAGGTCCGCTTTCTCCCGTTTCATCCGGGCCGGTCGACCTCCGCGCTCATTGAGCGCATCATTGCCGCCGGGCAGGACGAGGAATCCACATGCGGGAAGTAACGTTGCGACGCTTTATCGAACGCGCGCCCTCGGTTCGTGTCCTCGTGGCCGGCGACGTCATGCTCGACGCATATATTTCCGGCGCGGCGTTGCGAATTTCGCCGGAAGCGCCCGTTCCCGTGGTGGGTGTTACGCGCCGCCGCTATGTACCGGGGGGCGCGGCCAATGTCGCCGCCAATATCGCCGCGATGGGCGCGGGCGCGTCGGTGGCTGGCGTCACCGGCGTGGATGAATCCGCGATCCTGCTTCGCACGCAGCTGGATGGTTCCGCAATCGACTCGCGCGCCCTGATGGAGGACACAACCCGGCCCACCACCACGAAAACCCGCGTCACGGCCGGAGGCCAGCAAATTGTACGCTTCGACGATGAGGAGCGTTTGCCGATCCCCGCGGACGTGGAGGCCGCTTTGTGCGCGGCCTGTCTTGCCCTGATGGAAAATTGCGGCGCGGTGGTGATTTCCGATTACGCCAAGGGCGTGGTCACCGATACGTTTTGCGGCTGGCTCATCGCCGAAGCTTCGAAGCGCGGTATGCCCATCGTCATCGACCCGAAGTCGCGCGAACTGGCCCGCTACCGCGGCGCCACGGTCGTGACCCCCAACCTGAAAGAGACTTCAGCGGCGGCCCGCAGGCCGATTGAAAATACCCCGGATTTGATGGAGGCCGTGGAACTGCTTCTCCCCACCATAGCCCCCTCGGCCCTGCTGATCACGCGCGGAGAGGATGGAATGTCGTTATTCGAGCCGGCGCAACCGGTTCGCCACTTACCCGCTGTGCGCAACGAAGTCGCCGATGTGACCGGCGCGGGCGATACCGTAGTGGGCGTGCTGGCCATCGCGCTCGGCATGGGGCTCGATCTGGTGGAGGCCGCCTGCATGGCCAATATCGCGGCCGGAGTCGCTGTGGGCCATCACGGAACGTGGGCTGTGAATCGGGAAGAGTTCGCCGAGGCCGCCGCGCGCCTGGATCTTTCTGCGCTGCTCGCGGCAGCTCCCCTTTGAACTCCCTGGTTTTGAATAAGGCGCTCTTCCTCGATCGCGATGGCACCGTAATCGAGGACTGCGGCTACCTCGCCGATCCCGAACGCGTGCGTCTGCTGCCGGGCGCCGCCGCTGCGCTCCATGCTCTGGCGGCGGAAGGCTGGAAAATTGTGGTGATCAGCAACCAATCCGGCGTGGGCCGGGGCCTGATCCCGCCCGACCGAATGGAAGCCGTGCAGCGCCGTTTTCTCGATCTCATGCGGGCGGAGAACATTCCCGTGACCGCATCTTATTTATGCGTGCATTCTCCCGAAGAGAATTGCGAATGCCGCAAGCCCTCGCCGTTCTTTCTGCGGCAGGCTGCGCGCGAATACGCGATTGATCTCAAGGCTTCCTGGATGATTGGCGATCGCGAAGGAGACATTCTCTGCGGGCGCAACGCGGGATGCTCCACAATCTGGCTGCGCAACCAAACTTTCAGGGTTCCCGCCAGCCTGGCTACATTTGCAGCCAACGGCTGGGAAGAGATTTTCCTGAGATTGACCGCCAGGTAAATCGCTTAAGCCGCGGCCCGCGTCCGTTCCTGTCCTGCAATTTCCATCAACTCCCGGGAGATCGGCTCCGGCTCCCGGTTGCCGTCGATCCGGTGATAATCCGTGTGGCTGTAATATTCGATCAACGGAGCGCTGCTCAGGTCGAAAGCCGTCAGCCGCCGCCGAATCACCGCTTCAGAATCGTCCTCGCGCTGTTGCAGTTCCGCGCCGTCGGTTTCGCAATACGCCCCGCGCGCCGAGGGCCGCGACAGCAGATTGTAAATGGTTCCGCAGGACTCGCAATGCCGCCGCGCCGTCAGGCGGCTCAGTAAGTTATCGCGCGAAACGTCCAGGTGCAGCACCAAAGGCCCCGGCATCCCCATCCCGCACAGAATCTCGTCGAGACATTTGGCCTGCGCCACGGTACGGGGGAAGCCGTCCAGTATGATTCCCCGCTTCGGCAGGTCGTTGTGCAGCCGCGCGCGCACCGCCGCGCAAACCAGCTTGTCATCCGCCAGCGCGCCCGAAGCCAGCACCGTCCGCAGTTTCACACCGGCTTTGGTGTTCCGCTTTGCCTCGGCACGCAACATGTCGCCGGTTGAAAGGCTCGGCATACCCAATTGCTGCGACAGCCAGGCGCTTTGCGTGCCTTTGCCACTCCCCGGCGCTCCCAGAAACAGGACAACCCGAGATGCACACGCTCCGTAAGCAACACCCATCCTCGACATGTCCTCAGTAGACACGAAAAAGGTTTCAATCTCAAATCCCTGGGGCTGCCGCGTCTGACTAGTCCGCATTGGACTACTTTCTGGTACTCTATTACCCACATGGGGGTGGATTTACTAGCTGGCCTGCGCGGCGATCTGGGAATGCGGCGCTTTGGCGTCGGTATGGCGCGACTGGACGAGCATTGGGCGGGTGCCCGCCGCCTCGAACCCAAACACCCCGATGCCGCCGGTCTTCTCTGTTACATCGCCCAGTGGGTCGATGCCGGATGGCGCGATATCTATGTGGTGCAGGACAGCCTCGGCGCATTTCCCAAAGGGCGGCGGCTGAAGCTCAACCTCATGGATTACGCCTACGTGCTGATGGCGGAAGGCGTGGTCTGGGTGGCGGAGGAGAATCTGGACAAGGCACTGGCCAATTTCAGCCTCGTGCTTTCCCTGCGCACTGAAATCGGCGATCCGCTGGTACTCGCGCTGGCGCACTTCTGGAGTTCACGCTGCAATCGCAAAGCAGGCGAATACGACGCCGCGCTCAGCCATGCGGGGGCAGGCCACCGCTACGCCACCGAAGCGGGCATGGAACCCATGGCCGCCACCATGCGCGTCGCCGAAAGCTGGCTGCTTTTTCAGAAGGGAAAGCTGAGAGACGCGTTGAAGCTCCTCGGGGAAGCCGACGCCGTCCTGCGCGAGACCGACGATTACATCACGCGCGGCAATATTCAGTCGGGCTACGGACGCATGTACCGCCGGGAAGGCAGGTACGATCTGGGGCTGCGGCACTTTTCGCAGGCCATCGAAGAATACGGCAAACGGGACCCGGAGCACCGCAATCTGGCCCGGTCCCTCGCCAACATGGGTTACGTGGAACGGCTGATCGCGCTGCAACTCCGGAAGCGCATCGATGCCGATGCCGCCCAGCGCCGCCGCAGCCAGCCCGACATCCGGCGCGATTACGAAAACATGCGCGCGCAGGCTCTCGCGCACCTCGACCGCGCCGGCGAGATCTACGCGCTGCACTCCAACCACCGGGGCGCGGGCACGGTCTGCGTCAATCGCGGACACCTGCACCTCGACAGCGGCGATCTGCAGAAAGCCGACGATGAAGCGCGCCAGGGCTACAAACTCGGCGAAGAGAAAAACGATTACATTCTTATGGCGCGCGCCCGCCTGCTCGAATGCATGGTGGAGAATACAAAACTCGATGAAGAGATTGAAGACCCCGCCTGGGTGGCGCACCTGGCTCTCGAAGCCGCGAAAGAAGCGGTGGAACTCTCCCGCCGCACACAGAACCGCCGCCTGCTCGCCCGGGCGCTGATCTGGCACGGACTTACGATCTGCAGTACCTCAACCGGCAGCCTGGACGCCGCCCGCGATCTTTCCGAACAGGCGGCTGCCCTGCTGAAAAACGAAGTCCAGGACCACATCTGGGAAGACCTGCAGTTGCTGAAAGCGAGGGCTGTGCAGGGCGGCAATCTCGATGCGAAGCTGCACGCGTGGTCCCAGGGAATTGTCGGCGAACGCAGTTTCCAGCAGCTTACGGACGATTTCGCGGATCTCATCATTCCGAAAGTCTGGGAGCACGAGAACCGCAAAGTCGCGCGCGTTTCGAAGCGCCTCTCGATCTCGCCCAAAAAAGTGCGCCGCGTACTGGCCCGTCTCGGGCTGCACGGCGTTTGAAAGCCGCCTTACCGCTCTGCTATTTCGCGAACTGCCGGAAGTAGCTGTGCGGCTTCCAGTGCGGAGCGTTCGGAGAGTTCGCGATTCTTTCGATCAACGACGCCAGAATCGCATCGAACTGCGTCGCGCCGTTCAAGTCCACCGGCTGGCTCAGGTCGTCTCCCACAGCATGGTAGCGGTCGCGGTACCACGCGCGATAGATCTTCTCTTCGGGGGTCCCCGGCAGCCACCCGAATTTGAACGCCAGCGCAGGCACGCCTCTGCGGATAAAGCTGTATTGGTCGCTGCGGATGAACCGATTGGCGGCGGGGTCCTGGTCCGCCTGCACCATTACGTTCGCCGCTTTCGCGGCCGCCCGAATGTCATCGCCCAGCGTGGATTCGTTCAGCCCCTGGACTTCCAGAAAACGCAGCGGGAAAAGCGGCAGAAACATGTCTATATTGATATCCGCCACCATGCGCCCGGGCGCTGTCGGAAACTGCGCAAAGTAGTTCGAACCCAGTAACCCTTTCTCCTCCCCGGTCACTGCCAGAAAGACAACCGAGCGCCTGGTTTTGGCTTTACGCGCATTCAGGGTCCTGGCAATTTCAATCAGAGAGGCTACTCCGGAAGCATCGTCCATCGCGCCGTTGAAAATCCCATCGCCCGCGATCTTTTCGCCGACACCCAGATGGTCCAGATGCGCTGACACGATGACGCTCTGGTTCTTCAGAGCGGGACCGGAACCGGGCCGCACGCCGGCAACATTACGCGATTCGACCTTCTCCGCCCTGACCGCCACGCGCGCCCGCAATCTGCGTTTGAGAGTGAAATGCGGCAGCGGGCGGTCATAATCTGCGGCTTCCAGAATTTCCCGAATCGTATGGCCGGAGCCTGTAAACAGCAGGTCCGCATTTTCGGGATTCCATGTCGCGGTGAGTGCAAGGCCGGGCCTGCCCGCAAAGGCGGGGTCGGACAGCGACATATGCGGCAACAGCCGGTTTGCGCGCTGTCGCGTCCAGGGAATATCCATCGACCTGGGATCCGGAATCGCGATTGTGCCGAGCACGCCCGCAGCCCTCATCGCCACCGCGCGCTCCGTGCCCGCGGAATGGTGGGAGCGCAACTCAGTGGCGATATTGGCCGGGCCACCGTTGAGGTACACAACGACCGCGCCGTTCAGTTCCGGGCCTTTCAGATCGCTGTAATTGGCCTCCGGAATATCGAGCCCGTACCCCGCAAAGACCAGCGGCGCTTCCAGATCCGCGACGTCCATGGTGGACGTGATGAGCGCTTCCTCCCCGAGCTTTACGGGCGCGGCAGCGCTGCCCCCGAGCAGCGTCAGCTTTGAATCGCTCTCGTCGAGCGTGACTTTGGTGAAGCTGACAGGCTGCGAATAGCCGATTCCCGCGCCAGGCTGAAGACCCGCCCGTTCGAATTGGCGAACCACATAATCCGCCGCGGTTTCGAACCCGGCCGAGCCGACATCGCGGCCTTCCAGTTTGTCATCCGCCAGGAACCGGACATGCGCCCACCAGCTTTTGCCCGCGGTATCCCAGTCGGTGGACGCCAGCGCGCCCGCCGCCGCGAACAACAGCGCAAGTCCGGTGGTGGGCCGCATGACTCAGTTTAAGGCGGGTCTTTGCTTTGTGTTTCTACCGCCCATGTTCATTATTTTAGTTAGTTCACGAAACGTGTACAATATAAAATATTGAACAAAGAGCGTTTCTATGACGGCCCAAAAAGAACGCATCCTGAACACCGCGATGGCAGCGCTGGGAACGACCATAGGGATAAACGTCCGTGTCCATCCCGTGACGGCTCGCCCGCACCGTGCAACCGACGCAATTCTTGAGATCAAGAGAGGCCGATACAAGCACCGTTTCGGAGCCGAGGTCAGGACAGTCGACCGATTTGCGACGCCGGCGATGCTGAAAGCTCAGGGCCAGGCCTTGCACGATCCGCCCTTGCTGGTTGCACCGTATATTACGCGCGAAGTTGCGGAACATTGCCGTCAACTCCGCCTGCCGTTCATCGACACCGCCGGAAATGCGTATCTGGAAGCGGCGGGCTTGTTCGTCTATGTCGTGGGGCAGGCTCGTCCCGTCGAACCCCGGCAAGGTAACTTCCGGGCCCTGAACCCTGCTGGACTGAAACTGACTTTCGCTTTGCTGTGTCGTCCCAAACTGCTTGAAGAAAACTACCGCAATATCGCTACCGCAGCCGGGGTGGCGCTTGGAACAGTGGGTGCCGGCATGAAGGATCTCGAAGCCCGCGGCTTCTTCCATCTCGCAACGCCTCCCCGCTTACGCAAACTGCTGGATCCGAAACGGATGCTGGAAGAGTGGGTGACCCACTATCCCCTCACGCTGCGCCCAAAGCTCAATCTGGGGAGGTTCCTCGCCGAGCCCGAGCGGCTTCAGCACGCGGCCCTGGCACCGCTCAAGGCATATTGGGGTGGTGAGCCTGCAGCCGGGAAATTAACGCGCTATCTGAAACCCGCGCATTTCACTATCTATACTGGTGAGCCCATTGCCAGGCTGATCGCGGCAGGCAGGATGCGGGCCGAAGCGGGTGGCAACGTTGAGATACTGGAGAAGTTCTGGAATTTTCCTGCGGCCCATTTTCCTGCAACCCATTTAACTACAGCCCATTTAACTACAGCCCATGCGGACAAGAATGACGCGCCGGATGTCGTTCCGCCCATTCTGGCCTATGCCGACCTGCTGGCAACAAATGATGGCCGCAATGCAGAAGCTGCCCGGATGATCTATGAGCAACGAATCGCGCCAGCCTTCGACACCACTGAATAGCGCCATCGATCCGTCCGTGGTGCGGGTTTTGCGTGTGCTCGACCCAATTGCGCGGTCATCCAGGTGCGAATACTTCCTGGCAGGCGCGACGGCGCGCGACCTCATCCTGGTAAACGTTCATGGACTGCAGCCGGGGCGCGCCACTCGCGATATGGACTTCGGAATTGCCGTTGAGAGTTGGGCACAATTCGAACTTTTAAAGGAGCGACTGCTCGCGACCAACAAGTTTTCAGCTTCGCGCGCACATCAGCGATTGACCTTCGCCGATTTGAACGAAGTCATCTCCACTCCGATCGATCTCATTCCATTCCGCGGAGTCGCCTCCGCCGACGGGACCTTCGCCTGGCCCCCAGGCCGGGATATCGTCATGAACGTGGCGGGGTTTGAAGAGGCGCTGACGTCCTCGGTGCTTATCGAGATAGAGGCAGATCTGACGGTGCATGTGGCATCGGCAGCCGGCCTGACTTTGCTCAAACTCGCTGCATGGGTGGACAGAGGTCGGGAAACCAATAAAGACGCCGCCGACCTGTACCGGTTGCTTACTTCCTACGCGGACGCTGGCAACACGGATCGCCTGTACGACACGGAATTGGATTTGCTGGAAAGCGTGGGCTTCGACATGCGGTTGGCGGGCGCCGAGCTTCTCGGTCGCGACGTTGCGGCAATATGCGACACGCAGATCCTGAATCAAGTCCAGTCCGTCCTGGCACTGGAGAGTCATCGCGAGCACCTGGTTATCGACATGGTGCGAACCTCCACGTATGTGGAGGCCACACCGTTCGTGGAGCGAGCGCTGAGTGGCTTTTACAGGGGACTTCGACGTGATACCTGATCGTCCGCGGGCGAGTGAACGATATCGCCGGACGCTATTTTGAGGCGGTTGCTTCCGTTTTAACGGCCAGGCCATCCTGGATGCGTTTGAAAAAATCGCCTTTGTCGTTATTTGCCAGCCCCGAGAAGTGCCCGGTTATCGCAACCGTGCATGTATCGCCCGAACCGGTCATGGAAAATGCCAGCGCGCGTCGCACAGTGAGCACTCCGTTACCGATCTCAAAGGCGCCGGTATGATCCTGAGCGCTCATGCTGAGTACGAGGTAGTGTTTGGGCACCACAACCTTTGCGGAATCCCAGACGCTCGAACAGGATGCGGCGAACTCTTTGGTGGTTGGCTTCGGGGCTGCCGTGGCCGGCGAATACTGCAAAAGAAGCGCGGCGAGAGAAGCCGCCACTATCGATTCGAGTTTTTTCATCGTTTTCTCCTGTGTTGATGGTTCGTTCCAGAGTTTTTAAAACCCGAACGCCTTCATGAGAGCAACGCGCAGTATAGCGGGAACGGTGTCGCGCTGTTCTCCTGTCGGCTCTCCGGTCAATCCCCCGTCCGAAGTCAGGACAACCTGTGTACGGATCGTAGACTCGGCTGAAGAAACCGCTTCGCCGGCTTCCGGCGCGCGCAGCGTGGGGCGCGTACCGCTGGCCCAGTTGAGTGTTGCGGTTGAGGAAGTTGAAACCGTAAGAGAATAAGGAGCGCTGACTCCACTGTAGGTTAACGTCCCGGACGCGCTGAACGTGCCTGTCTCATTGATCCTCATGGTGTTGCCCGAAACGCTGCCGGAGCCGTTCAAAACATTGCTACCTACGTTGAAGCTGTTGAAGATCAAACCGGGAGTTTGCTGCTGTATCGCGCTTTCCACACTCGCGGGTAATGTAAGTTGGCCGGTAATCGAAACATTGTTGCCGGTCAGGGTTCCCGTGCGCGCCAAACCGGAGGAACCGTTTAACAGACCGCTTTCCACCAGCGGGTTGAAGCTGATCGAACAATTGGTTTGCGCGATCGTGATACTGCCGCCGCCGCTGATCGGCGTCGCAGCCGAATCCGTTTGTCCCGCGACGGTCACAGTCGCGTTGGCGGATCCCGTCTCGGATACGTTCCACAGTCCGCCCACCGTGGCGCAGAGAGGATTCACCGCCGGAGTCACTGTAAACGAAACCGTTTTAACGCTTCCGTTGTAACTGACATTGATCTGCGCTGTCTGGCTGGCCGTTACCGTGCTCGCGGAGATGGAAAATGTCGCGGAGGTGCTGCCAGCCGGCACCGTGACTGAGGATGCCACGGTGGCGAAGCTGGAAAGCGAAACGAGCGACACCGTTGCGCCTCCCGGCGGGGCTGCCGCAGTAAGAGTCACGGTACCGGTTACAGAGTTGCCGCTTGTCACCGAACTCAGGGAAGCGCTCACGGACTGAATTGTCGGCAACGGCAGTGCCGCCTGCAGCGAGATCACGACGCCGGATGGCGTCTGTACGCCTCCCACGCTGGCGCTGAGCGGAACGTCGCCCACTCCGGCATTTGCTGGAATCGTCAGGTTGATCTGATCGAGCAAACTGGAGGAAAGACCGGCAAATGCCGGGGTCACGGAAACGTTGTTAATCAGTACAGTCACCGGATTCACGGTCGGCGCGGCGCTGTTGAATGGCTGTCCCGCCTGCACTGACGGACTGGTTGGCCCCAGGCCCACGGCGAACAGCTCCACCACATCGCCCGGTCTCGCCGCAACAGTCTTATAACCCAGAGAGCTTCCCGTGGGGCCGACAATGTCATACGCGCCACCGCCGTATGTGCCGGATCCGTCGCTTCGGATGATAATGCCGGTCGCGTGTTTTGAATCGAGCAGACTGAACGAAGGGGCGAACTGCGCCAGAGTCACCGTCGCCGTTGCCGTGCCGCCACCCGTAGTTACGACCACCGGCACCGAACCGGTCCCGGTATCGTTGGGCGTTTGAAGATTGATCTGGCCGGGGCTCACATAAGACAGATAGGCTGGCTTGCCATTGATCGTTACACTGGTACCGTTCAGCGTCGTTGGATAATCCCCGGTCCAGCTCGCAGTCGAACTGGCCAGATTCGTGCCATAGATGGATATCCATTCCACCGGCTGGATTGTGCTTACTTTGCTGTTCAGAGGTACCACGCCGCCCGCGCTGATCGTTGGCGCGGGAAGCGTCGCGGCATATAGCGCCGCATTCAGCAAGGCGGGAATACTTATCAGGAGCTTCATACGTAAAGAATGGTACAAGAAAGGATGATAAAAGACAGCGCCCCGCGATGCATCGTCCAAATGGACTACGCGGGCATTTTTTTGGCGTTATCTTTCGACTTGCTCGCCCGGCATTGCCGCGGCTGCTTTCAGAACAAGCGCCACCAGTTCGGCCTGGCGTCGGATACCCAGCTTTCCGTTGATGTTCCGGAGGTGAGCGCGTCCGGTGGCGCGTCTGATACCGAGTTGTTCGCAACAGGAAGATAAATCGTGCCCTTCGCTTAGCAATACCGTCAGCCCCCCTTCCGCGGGCGTAAGTCCGTAAATTTTCGACAAGACCGCCTTCAAAGGTTCGCCCCTCACGTCTGAATCGGAAATAAAAACGAAAGCCCCGGCGGGTTTATTGGGAAAGAATAGCTCTGGCTGGCGTCCCGGACTGACAAATACCGTGTAAGGCGGTCGGCCGTTCGCGCGATGAATCTCTATGGCGGCTCCTGCCGATATGCCCTCTCCTCCGGCTGTCTTAGTTACTTCTGCGATAGCATCGGCGAGACGCCGGTCCGCGCACTTCAAAGTACCGTTGCGGTCGATTGCAATTCCGTCATTTCTGTCGAAGATCGCGCGCGCCAGCGAGTTGGCGAATTGCACCCGGCCTCTCCCGTCCGCGCAAAATGCCGCCTGCGGATGCCGCTCGAAACAATCGGCCACACCGCGATACTGCATAAACATTCCGTGCAGCCGGACAGCGCGCTCCATGTGCGGCATCAAAGTCCGCAATATACAGAGTTCCCGTTCTGTGAAATGTCCGGCGGCGCGGCCACGCAGGAAGCTGAGGACCGACTGCAGCGAGCCATCCAGTGCCACGCAACCGCCGAGAACGTGGAACCAGCTGTCTTCCCGCGGTCGAAGGAAATCCTGATAGTATTCCGTCGACATTGTTTCTGCGTCAGAGCACAATTGATGCGACGCCACCACGGCCCCGGGAATGAACAGCGGACGCGCCTTCCGGAGATGAATGTTCACCGATTCATAGTGCTCGTTATAAAGGCGGAGACAGCCCGCTTCGAGGCCTGGCGCCACTGTTATGTTGCTCGTTCCCTGCTTCAGATCTTCAATAGTAAAACCGCCGACTACGGCATGGAGCGCTTTTGTGGTTTGGTCGATCACTGCGGGCCACAAAACGGGGTTTTCCGCGGCATCGTAAATCAGCGGGATTAAGTCCGTAACTTCGGGCTCAACCACCGGTCGCCGCCAGCCGTTCACGCGTCACGGTTCTTTTCCGGTACTCAATCATACGGAATGGATTTTCCGACTATACCCCAATTTTTGAAGTTCAGGCGATGGGAGACTCAGTCGTTCTTGTTGGCAATCTCGCGGGGCGCTACGGTTCAGCATCAGGACCTTTCCCGTCCGGTCCAGTGCTTCGTGCGCGGAATTTGCCTGCCTCCAGCCAGATTACTTTGCGGCTGAAGGCTTTCACAAATTGTACTTGAGGGAATATTCGAAACAGGTGGGCGTAACAAGGGGGATGGCAGGAAAGGAGCGGAACGCGGGTAGTCCAGCTCCTCCCTTCCTTTAACTACGACTCCCGCGCTACCGCGTCAGCAGCTCATAGTGCGGTCGCGGAATCATCGTCGGTACCACGGCCTGCGTAGAGCCGTAGTTTCTGGCCCGCACCCAGTTACCGAATTGCACCCCGAAGACCAGACGTTCCGCCGGATAAACGGCATTAGCAAAGGTCGTATTGCTGTCGCCTTCGATATAGAACTGCATTTTGTCGCTGGGTCCGAAGGAAATCTTCAGGGAAGAGGCAGGCATAGCTTCGAATCCACGAATATATTGCTTCACCCACGCCACGCTGCTTTCCACCTGAAAGCCGCGGAAAGTTCCGGCCGCGCTGAAGCCGGCCTGGTCGGCATAGCGCAGATAGGCCGGGGTGGTCAGGGGCGTCACAGCCGTGGTGTTGATGTTCCCCGTTTCCTTAAGACCCTTCGCGCCGAAAACACCGATCGTGCCGCCCGGCATGACGAAATCAAATGTCACGACGCCGCCGGCCAGCAGCGTTCCCCCATGCGAAAAAACAGCCGAGCCCGATGTGCCAACAGCCTGGCTCAGCGTCAGCGACGCATAATCGAACTGCGCAAATGTCCCGAGCTGGGCATGTCCGAACCGATTCACCAGACCCGTATTGAACACGCCATCGCTCAACCCGCTCAATTGCACCGCGCCGTTGCGCAGCCGGGTATTCGGATGTGCGTAGGTCCAGCTTCCGTCCACCACGAAGCCGTGCGTGCCCGGCTCCTCGGGCGTCTTACCGTTGCCGAACGGGATCAGCGCTTTTCCAATAACCTCCGCGCTGTAGTCGCCCACTCGCCCCGGACCGAAAGTCGGCCCGACGCCGAACCCGATCAACGAATACTTGCGGTTACGCAGAGCGGATTCCCTCAATGCATAATCGGCCGCCTCGCGTCCAGCCGTATTGGCGATCTGCGTCGTCTGCTCCGCCGTAAGGGGCGCCGGACGCTGCACCAGCGTGCCTGTGTCCTGTTTGATCGAGGCTGTGTCCTGCCGGATCGCCGTCGTGTCCTGCTTGATGTCGGCGGTGTTCAAAGCCTGCACCTGCGCTTCGAGCTGCTGCAGTTGCGCCAGGATTCCGTCGAGCTTCCCAAGCTGTCCGCGCGAGTAAGTGATGAACTCGTCGATCGCCGACGTGATGCTGCCATCGCCGATCACCGTTCCGTTCGGCGCCGTCACGGTGATGGAAACTCTCCGGTTCACGAAGTGCGCATTCCGGTTGGCGGCCTGATCCTCCGGATTCTTCTTGCCCTCGCCCCGCGCGTGCAACTGGCCGCCGGATGCGCCGTACTTTTGCAGGAACTGCGAAACCGCGTTGGCGCGCCGCAGCGAGAGCGCGTCATTCAGGCGATTGGAACCTCGCTGGTCCGCATAGCCCACGATTGTCGCCTTGTAGTCGGGATGCGTCTTCAGCAGTTCGGCCAGCCGCAAAAGGCTCGGGAAGCCGTCGACCATCACCGCTTGATTGGTTTCGAAGTTGATTTCTTCCCAGTCGTTCGGTTGTGCGCGGGTGTTTGCCACCTCTTGCGCGAATAGCGGCTGGCCCACCACGGACGCGGCCAGAAGTAATAGCGAGAAGCTTCTCATAAATATCCCTCTTCAGGTTTTAGAATCGGTTCGACGCAGAAGTCCTCTGTTACGCCGCTGGCGGCGCAGAGACTTTAGACTCCCTTCAACCTAGCGGAACCCATGGTTCTGAAGTGTGACCCATGCCACAGAGATGCAGATCTGCCCGATGAAGTGTGGTCTTAATCACCGGGCAACCTGAGAATATGTACGATAACTACGAAAACAGGCGGGCTGGCGAGTATCACGCCTCACGATTCAGGCCGTTCCGGTTCCCACTCGTCCGCTCTTTCGCTCTCGACGCGGTCCTCGCGATCTTCTCGCTTTTCCTGCTCGATGCGCATCCTGCGTTCTTCACGTTCCTCGCGGCCGTCGCTCATACCTCTACACTTACACGGGGTCAGGGCCGGCCTGGACGTCAGAGCCGCGTCAGGGGAGTGCGGGGGCGCCGCCGTCCATCATCGCCTTGTTTTACTATCTGGGGGCGGAATCCGGCGTCGATCCGCTGTGGCGGTTCGGGTTGCCTGCCGGCGGCTTCGGCGAGTTCGGTTTCAAACGGGAGTTCACGGCCTTCGGAACGCGCTTCCGTACGCGCGCAAAGCTTCTCCACGGCGGAGATCAGCCGCTGCAGATTGGAGTCGGATTCGATCGCGCGTTCGCTCAGTGTCGTGATAATGCCCGCCTGATCGATGAGCGCTTGTTCGAGCGAAGCCATGCGGTGGGAAATCCTGTTCTCCATGGCATCCTCGAGCGCCGTCAGCTTCTGCGCGAGGAACTTTTCGATTTCGGCATGCATGCCCTCGCGGATACTGGTCAGGTGCGGAATCAGCATGGATTCGAGCAGCGCCGGAACTTCCTGCGAGATCTCGCGGAAGCGCTTTTTTACCAGCGTGAATTCGTCGGCCGCTCGCTGGCGCGACTCGTTCATCTGCATCTGCAGGGTTTCAATGTCCCTCGCATGCAGTCGCACCCGCATCTCCAGCTCAGCCCCCGCGGGACGCGCTTCCACGGCTTTCAGGCGCGCTTCGACATGCTCCAGGCGGTCGAGCAACGGCTCAAGTTTCAGAATGTCGTCAGGGTACGAGCTCATGCTTTATTTTGATTACGGTGCTTTGAGTATAGGCTCCAGCCAGTCCCGCGGCAACCGTCTGAACCGGGGGGTGACGCGAGGTTTGAACCCCGGCGACAATCGATAATTTCCTGAATAATGCGCATCGTTTCAACGATTCGCGGACCGGGTCTGTTGAAGTATTGATTTCCGTCGGCGATGAAAAGGCATCCCGATGCGACGGCTTTGAGCGATTCGAAATCCGGACGGCTGGTAAGCCAGTGCATTTCGCTTTGGGTACGGGCGAGGTCGAAACCGCAGGGAGCCACGATGACGATCTCGGGGTCCTTCGCGCAAAGGTCGTCCCAGGTAATCCAGGGCGAGTGTACGCCGGGTTTGCCGAACACATCGATGCCGCCGGCGAGGTCGATCAGCTCCGGGGTCCAGTTCCCCGCCGCCATCAGAGGCTCGATCCACTCGATACATGCCACGGTGGGTGAATAGTCGCGGCGGACGGGCGCCATGCGGTTTTGAAGGCTGGCTATAAGTGGCTCGGCGGACACTCCCACGGCCTCCCCCACGCGCCGGAAATCGTCCCAAATGTCGGCCAGGGAAGCCGGGTTGAGCGCGACGATTTCAGGCGCGCTGGCCAGCCTCGAAGCGATCGACCGCTCTACATCGCGCAGGCTCACGGCGCACACGTCACACTGCACCTGGGTCAGAATATGGGTCGGCTGGAGCCGTTCGAGCACATCGTCGAAAACTTCGTAAATCGACAGCGCGTTGCGTGCGGAGTGCTTTACCTGTTCGTCGATGGCGCGGCTGTCTGCCTCGATCTCGATCAGGGGTTTCGTGCAGGCAGGCAGCGCGCGAACGGAGGGCGGGTAATCGCACTCGTGCGAGCGCCCTACCAGCAAGTCAATCGCGCCCAGCGCCTCCACCATTTCGGTCGCGCTCGAAAGCAGGGAAACAATGGCCCGGCGCGGGGCCTTCGTTGCGGTCTCAATCATTTGTATTGACCCACTGAGGGAATGGATTGCCCGGCGCTTTGCGGCATTGATCCAGCAGTTCCGGAAGGCGTTTCCGGCGGCGCAGAAGCGATTCCAGCAGAGCGTCCAGGCGATCCTCGTCTTCGTCGAGCCATTCGGGCGGAAGCTGCCGCCGCGCGCGGTCGAAGACTTCCGCCGGGAAATTGACGATCCGCTCCAGCCACGGCTGGAAACTCTCCAGAGACCGGACGCCGCTGTATACGACCCGCCGCGCATAGAGCCCCGCGACGGCGGAGTCGGGAAAATCCCAGTGCGGCCCGTTGAAAGCAAACCCGTGGTCGATCATCAGGGCCACGAACCCGAGTTTACGCGGAGGGATGCCGGGCGCTGAAAGCCAGTCTTTCAGCTGCGCGCGGAAGAAAACAGACTGCCGTCCATCGGAGTTTGCCACCCAGCGGTCGAAGGCCAGCACGGCCAGAAACTGCTCCGGATTGGCCACCTGATTCAGCAGAGCGTCGGGAATGAAGTCATAAACGGCCATGAGTTCAGGGTTGCCGGGATAGCGCGATCCGAAGTGCCAGCCGGGCTGGATCGGTGTTCGCCGCGTCCCCAGTTGAAGATGAACCTCCGGGTTGGCGGCGAGGAAATCCGCCGAAAGCCGCACGATTCCGTGAGCGGGGCAGGCGATCTGGAGGTGGGAGAGAATCTCAGCCGCCAGGAACTCGTTAATGAGAATTCGGCGGTGCTGGGGGTTATTCTGGAACTTGACGATGTAGTAGTCGCCGTCGTCCGCTTCCAGTAAATGCGCCTGCGCGCCGCCTCTCATTTTGCGGATGAAACGCCGGGCGTTTACAGGCATCGGATCTGCGGGAAGATGAAATCCACGACCAGGGAGAGTATCACTTGATGCCAGAGGAAACAAAGTCCGGTGAAGCCGGTAAGAACGACCCGGCCAGGAACCGTGACGAAGTCGCGCTCGAAATGATGAAATTTATTGCCGTGACTACGGGGTATGGAAAAGGCAATACGACAGCCGCGGGATTTTCAGGCAAGCCATCGAAATCGGCCGAAGAGTATGCCGATGCGCTCCTGCAGTTGTTCGAGAAATGCCGGACTGTGGTTTCGAAACCGGTCGAAGGCGGGAAATAAGTTCGAGAGGTGGCTTTCGGCTTGTCGAAAGCCACCTCAATGGCAGTCAACGGCGTCCGGATTTTTTGGCGGCCTTTTTGGGCGCGGCTTTCTTCACTGCCTTCTTTACTGCCTTTTTCCCTGCGGCTTTTTTCGGAGCCGCTTTCTTCTGTGGAGCTTTCTTCACCGCTTTTTTCGCGGCGGCTTTTTTCGGCGCAGCCTTCTTTATCGCTTTTTTTGCAGCGGCTTTTTTGGGTGCGGCTTTCTTTACCGGAGCTTTCTTCGCCGGGGCCTTTTTGGCTGTAGCTTTTTTGGCCGGAGCTTTCTTCGCTGTGGCTTTCCTGACCGTGGTTTTCCTGACCGGAGGAGCGGATTTCTTTACGGCGGGGGAAGCCTTACGAGCGGACTTCACAGGTTTGCGCGCGGGCTGCGCCGGTGCTTCATCTTCCACAGCGCGACCCTGGCTGGGAGTGGGTGCTGAATCGGGCTGGTTCTGATTCGAAGCGGCGGGAGGGGTTGCCGGTTTTTTTACTGAGTCCTCTTCGTCGTCCTCATCCTCTTCGTCGTCTTCATAGTCGTCGAGTTTGGATTCGCCATCGTCACTCTCATCCCCGTAGTCGCGAAAATCTTCCATTTCATCTTCGTCTTTGGGAGCGAACTTCAGGTCTTCGAACATTCAATCAGTCTCCTGTTTCGGGCACGGTCTCCATTAGCATACCCCTTTTTGTTTTACGCGCCACCGTACTGCACTTAAAATCGCGCAGTGCCGCATAAAAACGCAAGCGAAAAGTCACGCTGTTGGCGCGATTCGAAGATTGAACTGAAAGAAGCGTGTGTGAGCGGATGCTTTGTTACCGGTTCAGCGCACGGCTATGGCTCAGCTGGGCGATGGTTCCCGAGCTCTTGTGCAGTGGGTGTTTCGCCGCGACCACCGCCAGGTTGTGGGCATTGCGCGAAGGCGCTTTGCGTGAAGCGGTGAGCGACTGTGCGGGAGATTTCGCACGAGTTTTAACGGACCTGGCGCGCGGCGCATGCGCTTCCGCGGAGGCTTCGCGCCATGCCGCCGGAACCACCAGGCGACCGCCTTCGACGGGCTCGCTGTTCGCGAGATTGTTCATCATCGCGATCTGTGTGGGCGAAGCGTTGTAGAGCCGCGCGATGGAAGACAGGCTTTCCCCCGGCTCCACGCGATGAACGCGCGCGGAAGCGCGCTGCTCGGTCGGGACCAGATTGAGCCCCGCGCTCACTTCATTTCCTGTTCCCTTCGGAACGCGAATTTCGAAATTGCCAGGAGCTACGTTGCGCAGCAGCGCCGGGTTCAGCTGCACCAGTTGCGCGAGAGGTGCATCGCTCAGATCGCCGATCAGCGCGAGATTGGTGGGAGAAGCGGTGACGATGGTGTCGTACTCAACGGCGGGGTCGGGCGAAATTTTGTCCAGCCCGTAAGCCGGAGCGTTCTTGGCCATGATCGTCATCGCCAGAATGATGGGAACGTAGTTCGCGGTTTCGTTCGGCAGCGCGTGGCGCGCGCGCAGTTCCCAGAAGTCGGCGTAGCCGGTACGCTCGACCGCCTTCGCGACTGCGCCGGGTCCGCAGTTGTAGGCGGCAATGGCCAGATACCAATCGCCGAATTGATTATAAAGATCGTGCAGGTGGTGCGCGGCGGCCCGTGTCGCTTTTTCCGGGTCGAGCCTTTCATCGGAGTACGGGGTCTGCTTCAGGCCGTATTCGTTACTGCGGAATTTGACAAACTGCCACAGGCCTTCGGCCGCGGCGCGCGAGACGGCGCGGGGCATGAAACCGGATTCCGCCTGTGCGAGGTGGATCAATTCCTGCGGCACGCCTTCTTCGGCGAGGATGCGGGAAATCATGGCGCTGTACCGGCCGGCGCGCTCCATGCCAGCCTCAATGGTCTTGTGGCCGCGGCCATTGAAGTAATTGATGTAGCCGAGGACAGTATCGTTGACCACCAGAGGCAGGGCGGAAGCTGTTGTCTTCACTTCCGACTGCACCTTGTCTTTAATGCGGGGGTCTACCGAAAAGGTCATCGAAACGATGTCTTCGAGCGGGGCTTTATCGAAACCGGGAACATCTTCCACGGTTGCCGCGCCCATGCCGGCAAGATCGTCACGGTGGATGGCGTCCACCATGTCTTCCAGTTTGGATTCGTAGATCGTGCGGTCGGTCGGGTTTTCCGAAGCCGAGAGCATGGCATCTATTGCCGCATCGAACTCAGTTCTTGCACGATCATACTCGTGTTCCTGGAACGCTTTTCTGCCGCTGCGGAATCTTTCTTCAGCGTGCTGGATCAGAAGATCGGAACGCGTGGGTTGAAAATTCGGGGCTAAGGCTTTTGCAACCTCTTTTAAGTAGGGCAGGTTTTCCGATTCCACGACTGTGGCGGCGACATTGCTGTTAATCGGCTTTAGAGAGGCCGGAGTCAGGAAAGAAGTTTGGAACGAAGATTGCTGAGAAAATAGCGGCTTAGAAGATAAAAGGACGAAAACGCACAAACAAGGTACGGAAACAATTTTATAGTTCCGGGTCATTCATTCTCCTCGAAGTTACAAAATCCGGGTTTACGAGGTCTCCCCGGGCGCTTGGCCCGTAAAGCGACTCCTCCAGCCTACCCCACACGTTACAACTGCGTCAACCCACCGGGTCTGCCTGTAATAACGATGCATCCGCTTCGGACACACAGGATGTGGCGACCCGACACCACTGGGCCGCCGCCCATCCCGAATTTCTACTACTCTTTTCTTACTCGTCTTCCAGTTCTTCCTCGCCGGTGCGGGCGGCTTTGGCGGCCGCGATGATTTTATCGGCCTGTAGTTGCGGCACGTAATCGTAATGGTCGAACTCCATCGAAAATGAAGCCCTGCCTTGAGTTATAGACGTCAGGTCGTTCTGGTAATTGAGCATTTCGCCCATGGGTACCTGCGCCCGGATGACCTGGGCGGCGCCTTGCGTGTCCGTGCCGGAAATGCGGCCGCGGCGCCCGTTGAGATCGCCCATCAGATCGCCCGCGTATTCCGCCGGCGCCTGCACCTCGACATTCATGACGGGTTCGAGGAGCGCCGGTTTGGCGGTCTGCATGGCGTTACGGAAGGCTTTGCGGGCGGCCAGCTTGAAAGCGAGTTCGGATGAATCGACATCGTGATAGGAACCGTCGTACACAGTTACTTTGAAATCGACCATCGGGTAACCGGCGAGGTATCCCCGGTCCGCCGTCTCGATGATTCCTTTTTCCACAGCCGGGATATAGTTTTTCGGAATCGAACCGCCGAATATATCGTTGACGAACTGGAATTTCGCGCCGCGCGGCAAAGGTTCCATGCGGATCCAGCAGTCGCCGAACTGTCCGTGCCCGCCGGTTTGCTTCTTGTGCCGTCCCTGCACGTCGGCTGTCCCGCGGATGGTTTCGCGGTAGGGGATTTTGGGAGCTTTTAATTTGACATCGACGCCATATCGTTTGTGAAGCCGGCTGACAGCGATTTCCACATGCTGCTGGCCCGTGCCGGCGATGAGAAATTCTTTGGTCTGCGGATCGCGGTAGAAACGAAGTGAAAGGTCCTCTTCCAGAAGCTTATGCAGGGCGTTGCCCATGCGGTCTTCGTCGTTGCGGCTTTTGGCTTCCACGGCGAACGCGATGGAAGGCTCGCTGAGTTTGAGGGGCGGGAAGGAAACGGGGGAAGACTTGTCGGTGAGCGTGTCGCCGGTGAGCGTCTCATGCAGTTTGGCCACCGCGCCGATATCTCCGGCGTGGAGTTCGGTAACCGGAATGAGGGTTTTTCCAAAAGGAACGCCGATGTGGGCCAGCCGCTCAGCCGTGTTGCGGGCATGGTTCTGCAGCGTGGCGTCATTCTTCACGCAGCCCGAGAGGACTTTAAAGAACGTAATGCGTCCGGCGAACGGGTCGGCCGTGGTCTTGAATACGTAAGCGGCGGCGGGTTCGGCGTCGGCATACCTGCGCTCGATCTCCTTGCCATTCAAAGCCAGTTTCACCGGGGGACGATCGCACGGGGAAGGGAAGGCCTCACAAATCAGGTTGAGAAGCATGTCGGAGCCGATGTTGTGCGGGCCGGACATGCAGACGATCGGAAAAACGCGATTTTCGCGCATTTCTTCATCGAGGCCGCTGACGATGTGCTCTTCGGGAAGAGTGCCCTTTTCGAAGAACTCCTGCAGCAGGTCGTCCTTGCCTTCGGCTACGGTTTCGACCAGCTCTTCGTGGGCCAGTTTGGCGGCTTCGGCGTATTCGGAGGGGATTTCTTCCTCGCGCGACTTGCCATCGCTGTCCGGCGTGTAGACATACGCTTTCATCCGGATCAGATCGATTACGCCGCGGAAGTCTTTATCCGAGCCGAGGGGAAGCTGAATGGGAACGGCGGCGCGGCCGAAACGGGCGTGAATGCTTTCGAGGGCACGGTCGAAGCTGGCGCGGTCGCGGTCCAGTTTGTTGATCACGATGGCGCGGGGCAGGCCGAATTCCTCCGCGATGGACCACATCTTTTCGGTGTGGGGTTCGACGCCGCTGACAGCGTCAATTACCACGAGGGCGGCGTCCGCGGCGATCAGCGTGGCGCGGGCGTCATTCACGAACATATTAAAGCCGGGGGTGTCGAGAAGATTAATTTTGGTCTTACGCCATTCGATGGCGGCGAGGGCGGTGGAAATGGTGAGCTTGCGGTTGATCTCCTCCTCGTCGTAATCGGTAACTGTATTGCCTTCGTCGGTGCGGGTGAGCCGACTGGTGCCGCCCGCCGCATAAAGGAGCCCGGCCACCACAGAGGTCTTCCCGCAGTGACCGTGACCAACGATGCCTACGTTTCTGATGTCCTTCGTCGCGTAAGTTTTCATCGATACCTCCGTTTCCGACCGGATCGTATCACAAATTGAAACGGCACCGACGCGAGGAGGATTTGGTATGCTTCGGCGGGTTTTCGGTTCTCTGCAGGGTTGAAACCTTACGTGTCTCCGAGTTACTTCATCCAGCGCTGGAAAATCCTCTCTGCAGCTTCGCCGTCATCCAATGTTTGATGATCGCCCTCGTGTCGGCTGCCAAGCGTAGCATTGAAACGGATTGCGCTTCGTTGTTCTCCAATCGATAGGTCATGGTATATGTAACAACAATAAAAAATATGTTATACTCTATCTATATTATTAAAATAGATAGACTATAAAGTATGGATAAGGCCCGTTCTGCTCTGCAAAGCCGCTCTGCACTTGACAAACGCTTCGGCGAAATTCGGCCAGTGGATCGTTTCAAATCACCCGCCAGAGGTTGGATCAAAGCCCTTCGAGAAGCGCTTGGCTTGTCCACAGCCCAACTAGCTAAACGCCTGAGTATCAGCCAGCCCTCCGTAATCGCCCTCGAACAATCCGAAGCCAAAGGCACAATCGAGTTGGCGAGTCTCAGACGGGTCGCCGAAGCGCTCGACTGCACACTGATATATGCGCTGGTGCCGAACAAGCCTTTGGAGGCTATAGTGCGCGAGCAAGCCCGCGCGTTCGTCCGCAAGCGACTTGAACCCATTGAACATTCCATGTTGCTGGAGGATCAAAAAGTGACAACTCACAATTTGGAGGCAAAACTTGACGAGATCGTGCGCGACACCAACCCGCGATTATTTTGGGATTGAAAATTGTGAGCGATCTTTTTGAAGAGCCTGATGACGCAACGCCGCTAACGCCTGAGGAAATACGCGAGCTGATTCCTGCGCACATCGCGTTTCGTCGCGAACTCAATGAAGCGGAGCAGGCGAACATCGCTCAAGGGCACAATTGGGCTCTCGGGCGTAAGCGCGACTTGTTGACTGAAAAGTTCATCAGGGAGCTGCACCGGCGCATGCTGGGCAATGTATGGCGCTGGGCCGGAAAATTCAGGACCAGCGAACGCAATCTCGGGATTGCCTATTATGAGATTCCCGCAGCTTTGCGCCAGTTGCTTCAGGATGTCCGGGCGTGGATCGAGTTCGCCTCGTATCCACCTGATGAAATCGCAGTTCGCTTTCATCACCGACTGGTCCAGATCCACCCGTTTCCGAACGGCAATGGCCGGCACGCCCGGTTGATGGCGGATTTCTTGATCATGTCGCTTGGAGGAAAGCGCTTTTCGTGGGGCCGGATGAGTTTGGGCGATGCGGGCGTGATGCGCCAGACGTACATCTCGGCGCTCAAAACCGCAGACAATCATGACATCGGCCCGCTGCTCGCCTTCGCGCGAGCTTAGAGCCGCAGGCGAAGAAAGGGCAAAGCCAATGATAATCTATCAACAAGTACGGAGCCGGGCATGCCTTCAGTTTTGAAAAACGTATATTGCTACCAAGTTGGCTCCGGCGATTGCTACAAGATTGGCAAGACCAAGAACCACCCGGAGAAGCGTAAGCGCGAATTCGCCACCGGCTCGCCAGAGAAACTCGAACTTTATCGGACCGAGCCCACCGAAAATGCGTCCGGCCTGGGGACATACATCCACCAACTTCTGGCCGCCAGGCGCACGGAGAATGGCGAATTCTTCCGCGTCACCCGCAAGGCACTCGACGATGCGGTCGATGAAGCCGTGGCATTCATGAATGCATCCTCGCAGCTTCTGCGCGAGGCGAAGAAGCTGCGCCGCAGGAAGCCGAACGATATCTTAATCCCGCCGACGCCAGAAATGCTCGCTATCTATCGACAGCTCAGAGAGGTCAGCCGAGAGAAATTCTTGATCGAGCGGCGCATCGAATTTCTTCAGAGCAAAGTTCAGATCGCCATTGGCGAGAACCGAGGTATGAAGGACGTGGCTTCATGGAAGTGGGTGGATAGCTGGACGATTGACGCGAAGCTGTTTAAGAAAGAGCACGCGGTGTTATATGAACAATACAAGCGCGACTCCGGCGCACGCAAGTTTCTCCTTGAGAGAGTTGACCTTACGAAGGAGTAGCTGTTATACGCCCGAGTTGTTGTCGAACGAAGTGAAACAGGCGCGCGACCGCCGCCATATTTGAGCCTTCCAAATGCCATCCGCCGCCGATCACTGGAAATATTTCGAATGTTCAGTCGCCACCCCCCATATTCCGATCATCTGCCGCTGGCTGTTGAAGTTCACCGTATCCCAATAAGTTGTTGTCTAACAGATCGTTACTTGCCACGCCAGTAAATGCGTTGGGAGAGATAGCGTCGGATCGCAGCGGTGTTCGATGCGGTCCGCATCCCCGCCCAGGGGTGCGGACCGTAACGGCGCACAGGGGGTCCCGCCCAAGACCCCGGCGCTGAA
>JALYHT010000192.1 GCA_030776225.1 Acidobacteriota bacterium
TCGGCGTCGCGCAGATTCGTTTCGATCTGTTCAAGAACGGCAGAAACACAGGGAGGAGCTTCGACCCGCTTCAATAAGTCTTCGGCGGTTGTCGGCGCAATCTTTTCACTCATTTTTCCCCGATTCGTCCAGCCCATCCGGTGACGCTGCGCATTTCGTTCCCGAGAAAAAATTACCATCGCCACGCGCTGGAATGCGTGCTTTTCCAGGCCGAAACTGTTGACTGCAGGCGGAATAGAGTTTTTAGAACATCGTGAACGACCGTTTGCGCCACTCACGTTGTCAGGTTCAGAATTGTCAGGTGGAGGAGCAGAAATCGGAAAAGAAGCGCAGAAATAATCGGAGGCAAAAAATCAGGCCGGCGCGATGAAAGGACTTGCATCCCCGATCGGCCGGCCTTCCGGAAGCACCGTACTGAATTTAGAAAACTTGGTCTGAGAGAATTTTACTTCTTCACTTTGGGTGGCACGATCGCGTCTTTCGCGCTTTTCGCGATCCGGAACTTTACTACCTTCTTCGCCGCGATCTTGATTGTTTCGCCTGTTGCCGGATTTCTTCCCATCCGCGCTTTCCGCTCGACCCGGACCAGACGTCCGAGGCCCGGCACCACGAAAAGACCGTTCTTCTTTACCTCCTTAACGGCGGTGTCCGAAAGAAACGTGAGAACCTGGCGCGCCTTGACGTTGGGGATTTCGCACGCCTCGGCCATCGCCTTGACAATTTGAGTTTGGGTCATTGCCTTTGTAGCCATGGTAAGAGTATACAGGATCTGCAACATTTAACTATCAAAATGTTCTGGACGCGTTCACCACTCCCAAGGAAAAGATTGGTCCACCGATTCAACATGTTGAGTGGACCACGGAGTCTCAGCCTCCTGGCTGGCGGCCTAAAATGCGGGCGAGGAGACTTGATGACCATCAATACCAGGGGCCGCGTCAACGTCGCAACGCCGGGCACGCCCGTGCTGTTGTCGACAAACGCCGCAGACACCGCATCTAAATTGTTTTTCCAGGTAATCCCGGGTCTGACCGGTAAAACCTACGTGGGCAGACCTGCCATGACAAAGTCCACGCTCGCCGGGGTGGCCCGTATTCTGTGGCCCAATTCAACGGGCGGCTTTTCCGAGACTTTTGAAATTGAAGCGCAGGATGGTGAAAATTCCATCCGTCTTATGGACTACGCGATCGATGCCGATGTCGCCGGCGAGGGACTGCTCGTCACGTACTGGACGGAATAAAGCGGATCGTTATCGCAATCCAGGCCGGTAAGTGGCGGATTGGAAGTCTGTTTCCCAGACCTTCACCTCCGCCACTTCAACCGGATTGCTCGCGACCAGCCCTTCCTGCAGTTTCTGGCAGATGTACCACGCAATGTTCTCGGCCGAAGGATTTATAGTTTTAAACGGCTCGATATCGTTCAGGAAGACATGATCCAGCGGTTCGGAAATTGCGCGCAGCAGCTTCTTCAGATCCGTGAAATCCACCAGCAGCCCCGCATGGTCCAGCTTCTCTCCGCGAAGCACCACCTGAACTTTGTAGTTATGGCCATGCACGTTCTCGCACTTGCCTTTGTAATGCCGCAGCGCATGTCCCGCCGAAAATGAATGCTCAATCTGCACTTCAAACATCGAAAAAATTCTCCACGTCCGCGAACTTCATTGAAAACGCATAGTCCGGCAGACTGTCAAAAAATACCTGCCCGTAACGTTGCTGAGTAATCCGGTTATCCAGCAGCGAAAGCACCCCGCGATCCGATCTCGTCCGGATCAGCCGCCCAAACCCCTGTTTCAGCGAAATGGCCGCCTGGGGGATCTGATAATCGTAAAAAGGATTGCCCCCTGCCTCGCGCACATTTCGGATCCGCGCCTCGACCACCGGATCGTTCGGCACCGCAAACGGCAACTTATCGATAATAACGCAGCTTAATTGCTCCCCCGGCACGTCCACTCCCTGCCAAAAAGACGAGGTGGCGAACAGCACGCAGTGAGGCGTCTCGCGGAACTCGTCGAGCAGCGCCATCCTCGGTCCCGTCCCCTGCACCAGCACCGGATATTCGATCTCGAAAGACACCCGGTCGTAGACCATGCGCATCGCCTGGTAACTCGTGAACAATACAAACGCCCGCCCCCGGCTCGCCTTCAGCAACCGGACAATTTCCTCGCTCGCGGCCTTCACATACCCGGGGCTCGACGGACTCGGCAGATGGTTCGGGATGTAAAGGAGCGCCTGCGACGAATACTGGAAATGGCTTTCGACAATCAAAGTCCGGGGATTGTCGAGGCCCAGACGCGCCTGCACATAATCGAATTTCCCCGCTACCGCCAGCGTTGCCGACGTCAGTACCGCCGTGTCCACCTTGTCCCACAGGTGCTCCCGCAGCACGTCCGCCACATCGATCGGGGTGGCCTGCACGAAAGTCCCGCGCCCCCGCTTCTCGATCCAGTGAACGAACAGCGGGTTGTCCCCTTCGATCAGGAACTGCAGCGCCGACCGCAGTTCCTGCGCCCGCCTGAAAAGCGGAATCACTTCCTGGGGGGCATCGGCAATCAACTTCAGGTGGCTCGCCAGCAGATCGAAAGCCGCCAGAAGGTCCGCATATATTTCCCCGTGCTGCTCCAGAAACCCGGCGCGCCCGGTGAAACTCGATCGTCCGTCCGCGCCCGGCAACAGCCCGAAAAAATGCAGCGCGATCTCATCCAGCCGGATCAGTATTCTGTCCAGTTCCTCCGAACCAAACTTCCTGACTCGCGACATAGCGGCGATATCCCGCCTCAGTTCCTGTACTCGGTAACTGCTCACCGCATACCCGAAATACTGGCCGGCTATGTCTTCAATCTCATGCGCCTCATCGAAGATCACCGCGTTGTAATCCGGCAGAATGCTCGCCATATCTTCGCGCCGCACCGCCAGGTCCGCGAAGAACAAATGATGGTTGACGATGATGATGTCCGCTTCCGCCGCCTTCTGGTGCATCAGAGTCACGAAGCAGCGTTCGTATTGTTTGCACTTCGTACCCGCGCACAGTTCGGATTTCGCATCCACCTTGCCCCAGGCAGTGCTGTCCTCCGGCAGCGTCCGGATCTCCGCCCGATCGCCCAGTTCAGTCGTTTTTTCCCAATCCTGGATAATCTGGAAATCCGCTACTTCCTCCATACCGGACAGCACCGGAGAGTCGGCAGCTTCGTAAATCTTCTGCCGGCACGCGTAATTGCTTCTGCCCTTCATGTAACAAACCCGCAGAGGCCTGTCGAGCACGCGCTCCAGAAAAGGGATGTCCCGGAAGAACAATTGCTCCTGCAGCGCCTTCGTCCCGGTCGAGATCACCACTCGCCGTTCCGAAAGGAGCGCCGGAACAAGGTACGCCAGCGTCTTCCCGGTCCCCGTTCCCGCTTCCACAATCAGCTTGCGCTTTTCCGTGAGCGCCTCATCCACGGCATTGGCCATGTCAAGCTGCCCGCGGCGTGGCTCGAACCCCGAATGTTTTGCGGCAAGAAGTCCGTCCGGGCGAAAAAATCGCCTGACCGCGTGGCGGTTCTGGACCGGACTCAAGGGCATAGACACCAGTTCAGCACATGCGAAACGCTATGATTCAGGTATCCATGTCGGAATCGAAACCGCCACACGATATACCGGCGGTAGTAGTTGTTGGACGCCCGAACGTCGGTAAATCCACTCTTTTTAATCGCATCACGGGCCAGCGCCGCTCTATCGTCGGGGATGAGCCTGGCATCACGCGGGACCGCATCCACGGGCTTGCGGCGCATGACGGTAAACGCTTTGAACTGATCGACACGGGGGGCGTGGTTGTCAGCGATGCCGATTATATCCCCAGTCAGATCCTCGCCCAGGCGCGCGTGGCCCTGGAACAAGCCTCTCAGGTGATCTTCCTTGTCGACGGGCGCAGCGAACTCACCGCCTCAGATCGCGAACTGGCCCATATGCTGCGCAAGCTCGGCAAGCCGGTCACGCTGGTGGTGAATAAGTGCGACACCGGCAGCAAGGAAGATCTCATCCACGATTTCTACTCGCTCGGATTCAGCGACATCTATCCTGTCTCGTCCGAGCATGGCCACGGGTTCGACCGGCTCCTCGATCACGTCACCCGCGACTTCCCGGAAGAACCGGTGCCCGACGAAAAGGCCGGCATCAAGGTGGCCATCATCGGCCGGCCGAACGTCGGAAAATCAACCCTCCTCAACGCCCTCACCGGCCAGGAGCGCGCCATCGTCTCTCCCATCGCGGGCACCACCCGTGATGCCGTCGATGAATCCATCGAACGCGACGGCACGCGCTACGTCTTCGTGGATACGGCGGGTATCCGCCGCAAAGGCAAGACGAAGGAAATGGCGGAAAAGCTCAGCGTCGTCATGGCCCGGCGCAACATTCGGCTCGCCGATATTGTGCTGGTCGTGATGGACGCGAGCGAAGGATTTGTTGCCCTCGACGCCACCATCGCCGGCTACGCGCACGAAGGCGGACGTCCCGTCATTCTCTGCATCAACAAATGGGACCTCATCACTTCGGGCAAACGCAAAGAGTTTGAACAGAACGTGCGCGACCGCCTGAAATTTCTCGATTACGCCCCCATGGTTTTCATGTCGGCGCTGAACGCCCATGGGGTAAACGAACTCCTTGCGCTCATCAGGCGCGTAAACGAATCGGCCTTCCAGCGCGTGACCACAGGCGAACTCAACAGGTTCGTGGAAACTCTGCACTTTGAAGAGCGCAAAGTTCTCTACATCACCCAGGCCAGCATCCGGCCGCCGTCATTCATCCTCTTCACGGATAAAGCCGGCCCGCTGCACTTCTCGCACGAGCGCTATTTAATGAATCAACTCCGCAAGCGCTTTGGCTTCGAAGGCACGCCCATCCACCTCAAGGTTCGCGGCCGCACTGTCCGCCGCGAAAGAAAGCCCCTTCGCTGAAGTTCAAACTCGGGGATGGACGCCTGCCGGACACGGCAGCACGCCCACCCCGATTACCCCGCCGCCGCGGCTAGCCGCTCATCGACGCGAGGAACTCGCTGTTCGTCCGCGTCTTTCCCAGCTTGTCCAGCAGCAATTCCATCGTCTCCACGGGAGATAACGGACTCAGCACGCGCCGCAGAATATACACGCGATTGAGTTCATCGCGCGGCATCAGCAGTTCTTCCTTACGCGTACCGCTCTTATTGATATCGATCGCCGGGAACACGCGTTTCTCGATCAGCTTGCGGTCGAGATGAATTTCCATGTTGCCCGTGCCCTTGAACTCTTCGAAGATCACATCGTCCATCCGGCTGCCGGTGTCGACAAGCGCCGTCGCGATGATCGTGAGCGACCCGCCTTCCTCTATGTTCCGCGCCGCGCCGAAAAACCGCTTCGGCCGCTGCAGCGCATTGGAATCCACGCCGCCCGAGAGCACTTTGCCCGATGGCGGCACAATCGTGTTGTAAGCGCGCGCCAGACGCGTGATCGAATCCAGCAGAATTACGACGTCTTTCTTGTGCTCAACCAGCCTCTTGGCTTTTTCGATCACCATCTCGGCAACCTGCACGTGCCGCGTGGCCGGCTCGTCGAATGTCGAGCTGATGACCTCGCCGCGCACGGAGCGCTGCATGTCCGTGACTTCTTCCGGCCTCTCGTCGATCAGCAGTACGATCAGCGACACTTCCGGATGATTCGTGGTAATCGAATTCGCGATGTTCTGCAGCAACATCGTTTTGCCCGTGCGCGGCGGAGCTACGATTAATCCACGCTGGCCTTTGCCGATCGGCGTGACCAGATCCATCACCCGGCCCGAGAAGTTGTCCTTCATCGTTTCGAGCTTCAACCGCCCGTCCGGATACAGTGGCGTCAGGTTATCGAAGAAGATCTTGTTCCGCGCTTCCTCGGGCGGCTCAAAGTTGATCGCGTCTACTTTAATCAGCGCGAAGTAACGCTCGCCTTCCTTCGGCGGCCGGATCTGTCCCGAAACCGTATCGCCTGTCCTGAGATCGAAACGCCGGATCTGCGAAGGAGATACATATACATCGTCGGGACCCGGCAGATAGTTATACTCAGGCGCGCGCAGGAAACCAAAACCGTCCGGCAGGCATTCCAGCACACCTTCCGAAAAAATCAGTCCACTCTTCTCCGCCTGCGTCTGCAGGATCTTAAAGATCAGTTCCTGCTTACGAAGTCCGGCCGCATTGAGGACGCCCATGTCTTTGGCCACGTTATTCAGATTCTGAATACTCATGTCCTTGAGCTCAACCAGATCGAGAGTCGGCGCTCCGCCCGGTTTCCCCTGCTGCTGTTTCCTTCGCTGCTGGCCGGGATGTCCCTGCGGTCCCTGATGCGAGGGATTCTGCTGTTGCGAGCTCTGCTGCGGCGGGTTTGCCTGTGGGGCGTTTGCCTGTTGAGAGCCAGGCTGTTGCTGAGGCGCAGCCTGTCCGCTCTGAGTATTCTCCGTCTGTACCACCGGAGTCCCGTTTACCTGGGCGGGATCAGGCGCAACGGGGGGGTGCTGGGCCTGACTCGGAGCGGCATGTCCGTTCCCCTGCTGCTCGGCCCGGGGTCCATCATGCTTCTCCGCATGCCGATGTTCCGATTGCTTGTGGGGAGGACGTTCGCCTCTCGGCTTCGAAACCGGCTTAACGGCTGTTTCTTCCATCTTCTCGGCCGATGCTTCCCTGGCGGGACGTTCGGCCGTCTTCTCCGGAACTGCTGCTTCCTGAGGCGGTGTGTTTTCTATGGTTGGTGTGTTTTCGTTATCGCTTGCCAAATTTCCCTCACTCCCCGGCCCGTTACGGCCGAGAACGGCAGCGGCTCGGCATATTCCCTGATGGCTTTAAGTCCGCGCTGCTGCTCTGCCTGATTCAGTTTGTCTATCTTGGACGCCACGACCACGTACGGGTGGTGATTCGCTTCCAGCCACGCTTTAAGATCGAGATCTTTTTCCATCCAGCCGCGCCGGGCATCCAGGATCAGAAATGAAAGTTCTAAACTGCTTCTCTCCCGTAAATATTGTTCAATGAGCTTTGCCCACTCGCTCTTAGCCGCCAGTGGCACTTTTGCATACCCGTAACCGGGCAGGTCGACGAAATACCGTTTGCCGTCTATTCGGTAGAAGTTGATCGATTGCGTGCGGCCTGGCGTATTGCTGGTGAACGCCAGCCCTCGTGTTCCCGCAAGTGCATTTATAAGACTGGATTTGCCGACGTTGCTTCGTCCTAAAAAAGCTACCTCGGGCAGCCCATCGGCGGGGAACTGCTCGGGACTACTGGCACTCTTGATGAATTCTGATAGCAATTTTACTACACCGGCGGGGTGTGTGGAGGCAAGGGGATTGTAAAACAGCAGTATACCAGCTTGAAGGGCAATTCACTACCCCCCGATAAGCGCCTATGGTTAGCACGCCAGTTGTCCGGTCCCGAGCGGAACGGCATTGTTTCTCGCCTGCTCAGAATGTTCTGCATGCCCATAACCTGGGGGAAGTTCACTCCTGTGTACAGGTGTCCACGCGAGAGGACAATGTACGAGTCCACGAGGAGAGACAACGACGTGGCTGCAGGTACATATCAATCGGCCAGTGAAGTGCCGCAGATTAACCCTAATGAAAACCATCGGCGGCGAAAGCGCATGTCAACAGGTATGGGGCAGTCAGGCGAGCCCCCGCGTACCAGTCCAAATCAGCGGCCTGACGTTCGAATTTCCGAGGACAGGTCAGAATTCATGTTTGTAGCAGATCATCGATGCTTTCGCCGCCACACAATCCATCTCGCTGTGGCAATTGCCCTGAGTGTCACGGCCACTTCCGCGGTTTTCGGGCAAGGCTCCGGACAGCAAACCGGAAATGTGGATCTCACGCAGGCCAGTCTCGAAGACCTGATGAGTATTCAGGTCACATCGGTCTCGAAGAAGGAGCAAAGTATGTCAAGGGTGGGCGCCGCCGCTTTTGTGCTCAATTCGGAAGACATAGTCCGCTCCGGCGCGACCAACATCCCCGATCTGCTGCGCCTCGTGCCCGGCGTGAACGTTGCCCAGATCGATTCCCACACCTGGGCCATCACGGTCCGTGGCTTTAACGACCTTTATGCCAACAAAGTTCTCGTTCTCATCGACGGCCGAAGCGTGTATACTCCGCTCACATCCGGGGTCGACTGGGACCAACAGGACGTGCCGCTCGAGGACATCGAGCGCATCGAAGTCATTCGCGGTCCCGGTGGCACCGTCTGGGGAGCCAACGCTGTCAACGGAGTGATCAACATCATCACGAAGAACTCGGCAGCGACACATGGCGGTCTGGTGACCGCGGAAGGCGGAACGCGGACAGGTCGCAGTCTGGTCCAGTACGGCGGCGGCGTCGGGCAGGTTGGCGCCTACCGGCTATTCGGCAGCTACGCGGATACCACGAATTCGCTTCTGCCGGGTGGCCTGCAAGCTCCCGACAGCACGCATACCTGGCATGCCGGGGCAAGGTCCGACTGGACGCTTTCCCCGCGCGATACTCTCACTGTGCAGGGCGACTACGTCAGGATGCAGGGCGGACGCGAGGCGGCAGGTGGACCGAACGTCGAAGTGACTGCGTCGGATGCCAGCATCCTGGGCCGCTGGACCCGGTCCCTGTCCAATGGCTCCGATCTTTCACTTCAGGCATCGTTCGACCACTACAATCGCAATACAGGCCCAAGCGAAATCAGAAGCTCCACCGACCTCGACTTCAAGCACCATCTGAAGATCGGCTCCCGCCATGATGTGGTGTGGGGGCTGGGGTTCCACTCCACCAGCGGTCTTCTCGGCGGAGACCCCTTAATCTCCGGGCCATCCCCGGCTCAGCGGGAAACGGACAACCGCTACAGTGTCTTTGCCCAGGATGAAATAAAACTGACGGAGAATCTTTCCCTGACTTTAGGTTCAAAGTTAGAACACAATCACTTCACCGGTATCGAATACGCGCCCAGCGCGCAACTCGTATGGAGACCCTCCGTTCGTCAGGAGGTCTGGATGTCCGCAGCCCGCGCCATCCGGGAACCTAACGTCGCTGATTCGGTGGAATTAGCCGGCCAGCCGCAACACCACTCGGAGACGCTTCGCGATCTTGAAGTCGGATACCGCACGCAAATCAGCCGGAAGGTATCTCTGGACGTCGCGACTTTCTTCAACCTGTACAACAACCTTTCCGAACTGGTAACCAGCACACCCATCGTCTTTCAAGTTCCCAATCAGAATCCCAATCCCAATCTCGGCCCTCCCGCGTTCTACAGTGCCATCGGCCGCGCCCGGTCGTATGGAGGTGAAATGTTTGCCACGTGGAAAGCAACAAGCCGCTGGCGGATCGTTCCGAGCTACTCGTTCATTCACATCAACACGAACTGGACCCCCTCGGCCAACGAGGGATCGGGCAACACCAACGCGACAACTCCCCGCCATCAGATCCAGATACGATCGCTGTTTAACCCGACGCGTAGTATCGACTGGGATACCACGTTGGCATGGATTGCCGCGCTGGGAACAGACAGCGTGGAGTCGGTTCCGGCCTATGTCCGGCTGGACATGCGGCTGGCAAAACGGATTGGGGAACACGTGGAGATCAGCCTGGTAGGGCAGAACCTTACTTCGGGGCGACACCTGGAATTCATCACCGACAACCGGGTGGCCCCGGCCCTCGTTTCACGCAGCGTATTCGGCAGGGCTGTATTCCGGTTTTAGTGTTCACCGGAGCTTTTCGGCTTTGCGCTTACCCGTTCCCTGGCACTGCGGGCAATGGCCGGTGCCCGCGCAGTTGAAGCACTGGCCACCATTGCCGGTCCCTTTACAGTCAGTGCAAAATCCCGAGCCACCACAGATATCGCACTTCACACGCGCTTGCTCCATGACAGGCACCGCTGCACGCGTGTAGCCGTTTGTCCACTTAGGCAAGTCAATTGCAAGAGGCCCGGATATGGCCGAGAATCAGGAAACCACTCAAACACAGGAAACACCCCGGACAAAAGAAAAGAGCAGTGTACTGGCCGCGGCCGCCAAAGTCATCGGCGGCGCCGTTGGATCGGTGGCCGCTGTGGCGGGCATCCACGGGCAAGCTAAATCCGCTTCCGGGGAAGAGGGGTCCGGGAAGCTCCGGAAAAAGAATAAATCCAGGCTTCCCAGGCGCCTGAAGAAGGCGCAGGCGCACGCACATAACAACGCCTGAACTTACTGAACTGAAATCGTTGCTACGGGCGACGTGACGCCGCCTGCCGTCACCGTTACATTCTGTATTCCCGCGTTGATCCCGGTCGGTACCGTTACATTGAGTTGGTAAAGCCCCGGCAGGCTGGGGGTCAGGCCACTGAACGATACCGGCGCGTTCTGTCCTCCGATGGCAACTACAGGCGCGGCAAGGGTAGTTGACGTGGAGCCTGCCGGGTTTCCGCTGGGAGGCGTATTTGCCACCGGACCCAGCCCGTTGGCATAAAGTGAAATAATTTTACCCCGTTTTGCGGGATTGGACGCCGTGATCAGGTTGTAGCCGGTGTCCAGAGCCGCCAGCGTGGTCCCGTTATAAACGAAGAAAGCGGGAGCGGCATTGGCGATCGGCACCGTCACTACATTGCCGATAAGATCGCCATTCAAAGTCACTTTCATCTGTGCCGACGACTGGCCCGCCAGTTCCCAGGGTATCTGCACGTTGACCTGGCCGGGGCTTACATACGTGGGGTGCCCAGCCACGCTGATCCCGGCTGACGGCACATCGAAGCTCACGGTCACGTAGTCGATCTGGAGCGGCAGCACCGCCCCATTCGCCACGACCGGATCGCTTGCGATCGCGGTGGGGGTCGTATTCAGGCTCTCCGTTATTCCATTATTATCGCTGAAGTTGCTGAGACCGGTTCCAAAGATCGCCGCATATGAGCCGGGCGCCAGTGTTTTCTGGAAAGAAGCCGCATCCACGACCCCTGTAACGGCGGGGGGTGCCTGGATGTTATAGCATTCCAGCAAAAAACTGCAATCCGCCCCTATCGAAATACCGCCAACACTGAACGTGACCGTTGAAGATCCGGCGGTGGAGCCCAATACCACCTCGGCATATGCAACTCCGAACTGGTCGGTGTTACAGGTGACAGTCGAAGTCGAGCTGGCGGGAGTGCAACCCGGTTCAGACGGAACACTCGTCAAAGTTACGCTGCCGGCCGGAGTCACGGTGAATGAGACCGGCGCATTGGCAACCGGAACGCCGTATTGGTCCACCACCTGAATTGCTGTCGGCCCTACATCTTCACCCGGTGCCCCTTCCCCGCCGGCGCTGATGATATTCACGTTGGAGGGAACGCCGTCCCCCACCAGAAACATAAACGGAATCGAAGTGGTGCTGGAACCCTGCTGTAGCGCAATCGTTCCGGAGTATTCACTCGCAGCGGGCACCGTGCCCGTGAGCGAAACGCTCAGCGTAGTCGCGGCGCCCGGCGCGAGCGAGAGACTGGACTTCCCCAGCACGACCTGAGTGCCGGAGAGCTTATTATTCGTTCCGTTCACGTAACAGCAATTCACTGAAGCGGAGAGAGTCGCCGTCGATGCGCCGATATTGGTAAGAGTAATATTCTTATTGACTGGCAAGCCCCCGGTTTTGAGGACCCCGAAGGAGACTGTCGAGGGTTCGGAGGTGATCGTGGCCGTCGCCGCCGCGCCCGCGTTCAAAAGCCCCGCCCCGATCCACTGCGCATCCACGGGGTCGCCGTAATCGTCTGTCAATACGGTATTCTGACTCGCTGAATTCACCACCAGCGATTTAATCTGCGTGCCGCGCAGATTGGCGCCCGCATGCGCCTGTTTGGCGAGCGCCGCGGCGCCGGCTGCCAGGGGCGCCGAAAAACTCGAGCCGTTGGCAGCCCAGTAGCCGTTCGCGCTGAAATTCGTGCCGCCGCCGTAAAGCTGGTTGGGGTCGTAACTCTGGGTGGCCATGTACAGGCCCGACGGTGATGGAATATAGGGATCGTTCGGGTAGGGCTCAAGACTCAGATCGTTCCCGCCTGTCGCCACAATGTCGGGCTTCAATTGCCCGTCCGGCGTGGGGCCTGTGGATGAAAAACTCGCGAGCATATTGGCGGCAACCGGCGGGCTGAACCCGTAAGTCTGGATCCAGGCAGAAAGTTCGGTCTCCGTACCCCCGCTGTCTATGGTCACCGATTGCCCGGGATTCGCATCGATAAAACTCTTGAGCGCTACCCCTGCAGCGTTGGCGATCATCACCGCCGGTCCCTGGAAAGCCGCGACGTTGGGGTCGAGTCCCGTGGGAGAAAAGGGCGCTGTGCCGTCCGACATATAGAAGACGATGCCGATGGCGCCCGCGTTCTCGGCATTGGCAGCCTTCGTCGCAAAGGCGCACCCACTCGGGCTCCGTTCGATCAGAGCGAAAGCGCCATCGAGCGAATGAGCGGGCAGCGCGGCACAGGCGGTGCCATCATTGCCGAGTTGCGCCACGTCGATCAGATTTGCGCTCGTCGCGCCGAAGGTCGAAGGATAATTTGTAGTATCGCTCGGCTGCGCGGGAATACCTTTGAGACTGGCCGGCGCGGATGGCGCATTCACGCTCACGGCGGGAAGAAATACATGCGAATTTTCGGTGGCCCCGACTGAAATCACGTCGGGCGCATTCGACGGTGAAAGGATCGAGTTGAAAGAAGGATACGTCGTACCGTTGCCTCCGCCGTTTCCCGCCGCCGCGATGACCACCGCTCCCGTTTTGGCGGCGGCTTCAAACGCTGCCGCTACAGGATCGCTGGCCGCATCCGAAATGGCGGCTGAGCCGAAAGACGTGGTGATCACGTCCATACCATCGGCAACCGCGTCCTCCACCGCCTGGATCAGCGTCTGATCGCTGCCGTTTTCCGCTACGCCGGGCGATCCCGCAATTTTGTAGCTACCGAGCCACGCTTTGGGCGCCATGCCCTGAATCACCAAAGCCTGGCCGTCTGACGAGAAAGCCCGTGTTGTGACTTTTACAGCCGCGGCTACCGAAGCCACCGCCGTGCCGTGACCATCGCGGTCTCGCGGAGAATAGTCGTCGGGTAGATCGTCAGCCGCGGGATTGGCCGCCTTGGATCCGGCGGAAAGCAACCTGACATAACTTCGGGCCACGATCACCTTGTTGTTCGTAAAAGCGCAGTCTTCGGGATGCCCCGTGGTGCACTTCGGAAAACCAGCCGGAATCGTGAGCGAAGAATCCTGAAAAGCGGGATGATTCTGGTCGATGCCGGAATCGAGTATGCCAATTTTTATCCCCGCGCCCGCGTTGGCAGCGCCGCCCACTGTGGTCCATGCCGCGGGCGCATTCACCAGTTGCGTAGCCCGGTTGAGCGCAGGCTTGAAGCGCCGCATGGGCTTGACGGAAACCACGCCCGGGATGTTCTGCATCTCCGCGACGCGACTGGCGGGCGCCGCCACAAAAACCAGGTTCTGCAGGACGGCGACTGAGCCCGTAACCGTGATTTTTCGCGACGCGAGATCGCTCCTCACCGCAGCCTGCGCCGTCTCCAGCTGCCTGCGATATCCCTCCGCCTGCGGACTTTGCAACTCGGCGCGCGATGAAAATCGCTCCGCGACCGGTTGATCCCGCAGAGTCAGAATGTATCTATTGGGAATAATTTGAGCGAATGAGGGTGCGGTAAAAATAAAAACCAAACTGCAAGTCAGCAGGAAGATTGGTTTGACGCACCGATACTTAAGAGTCCGGCTGGGCATAGTGCTTGTTACGGATATCCCACATTTATAGTTTCACTGAAACTGCGGTTTCGTTTAAAGCGAGTCGAGTCCTCGAATTAAACCGCAGACTTTCCGCGCGGCATTATGTGAAGCGGTCTTCTTCGAGGAGCCTTCATCGCGGGCTGTAAACTCTTTTCCGACCCGCACTTCCATCAGGAAGGTGCGCGAGTGGCCGGGGCCGCTCTCAGTCACCAGAGAATACAAAGGCCGGGGTAGATTTCTATCGCGCGCCAGGCGTTCCAGCTCGGCGCGAAAGTCGTGCGGCGGCCCAAACCCTGCCATTTGTTCCAGTTCGTCAGGTGGAGGGATAACCTGCGCGACAACGAGCGCTCGGGCCGCCTCCATTCCACCATCCAGATAGACGGCAGCCAGCACCGCTTCAAACGCGTTTACGAGGAGACGCTGCTTGTACCGTCCCCCCGCGCTTTCCTCACCGCGGCCGAATTGCAGGTAAATGCCAAGGTCCAGCTTCTGCGCCACCTGGACCAGGTGTGTGGCGCTTACCAGATGGTTTTTCAACAGCGAAAGCTGGCCTTCGGTGAACCGCTCGAATCGGTGGAACAGCGATTCGCTCATCAGGAATCCGAGGATAGCGTCTCCCAGAAACTCCAGACGCTCGTTGTCCGGGAGTGCTTGTGGACCCGCCGGCCTTGCCGGGATCGAAGGCGCCGCTTCGTTGACACTCGAACTGTGCGTCAGCGCCTGAATCAGCAGAGCACGGTTCGAGAAACGATAGGCGAGCGTCCGTTCAAGCTCTTCCACGCTGGACTGCATCGGAATGTTCAACTACAGGTTATTTTGCAGCGGCCGGGCCTTTTGACTGTATGGCCCGCGCACGGTCCGCCTGGGCAATGCTCTTGATCTGGGCCGGCGCGTCCGCGGAATTGATCACCTTGTCAAAATAAACGATAGCGTCATCCGGTTTACGCGCTGCCAGCAGGGCGCGTCCAGCGCGGATGATCAGCACCGGATCGGGGTTTAGGTCAATACCCTTCTGGAAATCGGCCACCGCTTCATCGGTCTTCTTGCGGGTCAGCGCGACCGTGCCGAGCGCCTGATAGGCCAGCGATTCGGCGGTGTTCTTCGTTTTGGTCCATTGCTCATCCGTTGCGTTCGCCATCAGAGGCGGCTTGCCGTCTTTTTCGAGAGTGTCGAGAGCATCGTGCGCGTATTTATCGGCTTTTGCGAGCTTCTCTTCTTTGTCGAGATCGGTGTCGCGGGTCATTGCGGCCGTCACATTGGCAAGCAGATTGTCGGCCTTATAGTTTTTCGGATCCGCCTGCAGCGCCTGTTCGCCGTAAACAATAGCCTTCGCATCGTCCTTCTTGTTCTGATAGGCTTCAGCTTCCAGTTCGAGCGCAAAGCTCTTGTAAACCGTGTCCGCATACTTCGCAAGCAGCGCGTCCACGGCTTTGATCATGTCGTCGGGCGGCTGGTTCTGTGCCTGTATCACGGCCTGAACGGCCTGTGCTTCGCCCTGAGACTTCGGGGCCAGGCCTTTCGATTCTTTTTTCTGGGCGAAAGCCGCTCCCGACGCGAGCAGCGCGCCGAGCAGGCAGGGTGTGAGAACGGTTGTAAATCTCATAAATTGGAATCTCCTGATCTTGTCAAAACTATTTCGAAATTTTCTGCGATTCGGTTTGAGCGGCTTGGCGCGCCTGCTCCGAAGCGTCCGGCACCGCCAGCGCTTCCCGGTAGAACTTTGAAGCCCTTTCGGGATCGTTGGCGGCTTTCGACAGCCGAGCCAGATAAACGAGGGTCCATGCTTTCGTCTGGGCATCGGGCGAAGCGCCCAGCGTCTTTCTGAAAAGTTTTACCGCTGCGTCCGGTTGGTTCTGCAGCACCGCAATACGGGCCAGGCCATACCATGCCTGCGCGTGTTCAGCGGCGCTGCCATTTTCTTCGAGGGACTTCAGGTAGAGCTCTTTCGCCGGATCGAGCTTGCGCTGCAGGTAAAGGTCTTCAGCCTTCGCGATCGTATCCGCCGAAGCCGAAAGCCGGGGCTCGGGCGCGGCAACTGTGACTTGCTTTCCCACGCGTACCAGGGGCGCGGCATCGAACCGTATCCCCGAGATGCGGGTATCTTCGCGCTTCAGGTCCATAGCCGCGATCATATCTGCCAGATAGAAACGCATTCCCTGCGGTTGTTTCTCGAACGCCCGAAGCTGTTCGACGAAAAAAGGCGCCAGAATGTAACCCTGCCGGGCCGCCTGATCGATCTCGCCGGGATTTTTATCCAGCCGACTTTCGATGGCTTTGATCAGACTTTCGCTGGCGAGCAGGACGAAGTCGTTCTTAAAAGCAGGGTCCAGAGGCGCAGTCTGAACGAAATCGATCAGTGAACGCTTCTGGTCCAGTTCGAGTCCGTACTTTGTCGCAATGGGGTCGATTTGGAAATGAATATACGCGTGCCGGATATCGAAGGTGCGCGGCTTCTCCGAAGCTGTGGCTATAACGAATGCATCGTCCCCATAGCTGCGTGTCTGTATCTGTTCCGGCGCGCCCAGCAGGTCGACAAATACCTGAAATTTTCTTCCCAGATACCCGCCCGCCGGGACGCGCAGATAAGCATCCACCAACGATGTTGTTGAGACCAGCGAGGAGTGGTATTTCGCGGCTTCTTTTTCGTAGGCCGGTCTGGACCGGTTCCACATCTCCCCCAGATTCCCCTGCCGGTAAAAGTGAATCAGAAGCGGCGTCAATCCCGCCAGCGCCATTGCATCCGGGGGCACATCGATATCCCGCGTTCGCCAGGCGAAATCCGGAGGCCCCGCCACCGAAAGCGCGTATGAGATGTATTCCGAAAGATCCTGCAGTCCGTTTCGCAGCATGTGCTTCCGGTAGAACTGTTTCAGTTCCGGAAGCACGGGAATGTTCTGTTTCGCGAGATAGTCGCGCAGTTGCTGACGCAGAGGACTATTGTCGGGCAGCGCCAGACCTTCGTCGTAGCCCGCGGCGTTGGCTGCCGCCAGAACTACAAACAGATTCTCGTTCACGCCGAGTTGTAGATTCTCCGCCGCGCTCAACGCCTGGAGACTCAGCAGACACAACGCGGCGACGGGCAGGATTCTTTTCAAAAACTTATTATAAGCGCGGATGGCCGGTGCCCGAACGCGCTTCCCACAGGGCCCGCCGCTCTCAACTTCCCCGCTGGTAAACCGGCTCTGGATTACCATTTAACAGTCGTGACCCTCCCCCCGCGTATTTTGATGGTTGCTTCCGAAGCCACGCCCTGGGCCAAAAGCGGCGGACTGGCGGACGTACTCGGCGCCTTACCCGGCGCGCTTACGCGTTTGGGCCATGAAGTCGCCACCGTAATTCCCCGCTACATGGGGGCAAGGACAGCGCCCGCTAACCGGGTCCTTCGGGATGTTCGCATCGCGCTGGGCAACCGAAATTATGATGTGACGGTCTGGCAGCTGGAAGCCTCGGGCCCCCCCATGTATTTCGTGGACGAACCCGGGCTCTTCGACCGGCCGGGAATATACGGCATCGCCGGCAGGGACTTTCCCGACAACCACGTCCGTTTTGCGGTACTTTCGAAAACCGCACTCGAAATTTCGCGCCGCCTGTTCCGCGCCGACGTGATCCATTGCCATGACTGGCAGGCTTCTCTCGTGCCTGCATTTCTGAAAGACCCCCGGATCGCCGATCCCCACTGGCTCGGGCTGCGCACCCTGCTGACCATTCATAATCTTGGTTACCAGGGTTTGTTCGATCGGCCGCTGCTGGAAGAAATGGGGCTGCCGCCCGAGTTCTACACAGTCGATGGCGTGGAGTTCTGGGGACAGATTAACCTGCTGAAGGCGGGGATCGTGTTCGCCGACGCTATTGGCACCGTAAGCGTAAAGTACGCAGAAGAAATCCAGACCCCGGAGTATGGCTTCGGACTGGACGGATTGCTGAGAAAACGCCGCGGCCTTCTGACCGGAATCCTGAACGGCGCCGATTACAACCGCTGGAATCCGCAAACGGACCCGTTCATTCCGGCTCATTATTCGGCCGACGACCTGTCGGGCAAGCTGAATTGCAAACAGGATCTGCTGCGGGAACTGGGCTTGCCGGAGCGGGCCATGCAGCGTCCTCTGTTCGGCATCGTGTCGCGCTTCACTGCTCAAAAAGGTTTCGATTTAATCGCCGAGGCCGCCCCGCAGGTCTTCAAAGACGATGTTTACCTGGCAGCGCTGGGGGATGGGGAAGCCCGCTGGCAAGAGCTCTTCCGGAAGCTCCAGGCGGACTTTCCGGAAAAAATCGCCCTCCATCTGGGGTATGACGATCGGCTCGCCCACCGAATCGAAGCCGGGGCCGACATATTTCTCATGCCCAGCCGTTATGAACCCTGCGGCTTGAATCAGATCTACAGTTTGCGGTATGGGACCGTTCCTGTGGTCCGGGCCACGGGCGGCCTCGACGACACGATCGCCAACGCTCCGCCAAACGAAGCCACGGGGTTCAAGTTCCTTGATTACAATGGGAAAGCGCTGGTTGATGCGATTCGCCAGGCCAGCCGGAAATGGGCTGACCGGAAAGCGTGGAACGCCATGATGGTGCGGGGAATGCTGAAAGATTTTTCGTGGACAGCCTCGGCGTGCGAGTATTCGCGCCTGTATGGGAAGATTGCATCCTCCGGGGCAGCAGGTGACTCTAATTTTTAGACGAGGATTTAAATGGCAGGCACTAATACGCTTAACTTTACGGACGCGGGCTGGGACACAGATGTCCTCAAATCGGAGGAACCGGTGCTGGTGGATTTCTGGGCAGCATGGTGCGGCCCGTGCCGCCAGATGACCCCGATTATCGATCAGCTGGCCGATGAGTATCACGGCAAAGCCAAAATCGGCAAACTAAATGTCGATGAGCAGGGCCAGACCGCCATGCGCTATCAGGTAAGAGGCATACCCACCCTGTTGCTGTTCAAAGGCGGCCAGCTCGTGGCAACCAAAGTTGGCGCGGCCGGCAAGGGCGACGTCCAGAAAATGATCGACGAACATCTGGCGTAAATCCAGTTTAAAAGAATAATTGTGCGGCCCGGCGGGAGCATCCTGCCGGGCTTTTCCTTTTTTACGCCATAATCAGATAATTCGTACGAAAAGATCCGGATTACAGGTCGGAAGGCACAACTAATTATGCGATTCAGTGTTGCATTCTTCTAGTGCGGAAACACTTTCTCAGTGTGAAGGATATAGTGAATACTGGCACAGCATTTATGGTGGTAAAAATTCGGTTCGGGCGCGGGCCCGTTGTCACACGGCGGCCGGGAAAGAACAGCCAGATGGCCACCCTGGCTGCGAGCGTTTTGACGCTGCTCTCGCTCGGCTCCGCGTCGCTCGCCCTGTGGCGCATCGGCACAGATCTTTCGTGGGCTGGCGCTTTCGTCTTCTCCGGCGGGCTGCTGTCTCACTGGCAGGTTTGGGCGGGCGCCGCGATCGCGATCCAGTATCTCGCCTTTCGCCTCACTCGCCACGCCCGCATTGCACAGACCGAGGCGCCCATGTCTCCCGCTGAAGAAGCGGTGGAGGAAGTTGGCGCTCCCGCCGCTGTGTAATTGAAACGTTTCTTCTGAGCGGCCCCCAGGTTGCCTGCTATCCTACCCATAGAAATCAGGGTTCCTTCGATGCGTTACGATACGAGGTTCCGGAGCCGCAGTTCCCTCTTCAACTGGTCGATTCCGACTGGCGTGAAATGGCTCATCATTTCAAACGTCGCAGTCTTCATCGTCTACTTTTTTGCCTCCCGATTCGTGGGGGATGGAGCGTTCATCCCGCTCAAGCTGATTCCCGCAATGGTCATGCGGGGCGCCATCTGGCAGCTGGTCACATACCTCTTCCTGCACAGCACGGGAGATTTTTTTCATATCCTCTTCAACATGCTGGCGCTTTGGATGTTTGGCGCTCCCGTGGAAGAGACATGGGGCACCCGGCGCTTTCTGCAGTATTACTTCATCTGCGGGGTGGGCGCCGGCATCTGCGTGGTAGTCGCGGATACCTTGTTCGCAAATCCTTATCAGCCGACCATCGGCGCTTCCGGCGCTATCTATGGCTTACTGCTCGCCTTCGGGATGATGTTTCCCAATCAGACCGTGCTGATGAGTTTTCTTTTCCCGATCAAAGCCAAATACATGGTCATGATCTTCGGCGCGATCGCCTTTCTGAGTTCTTTTCAGACTGGCAGCGCGGTCAGTAATCTCGCCCACCTCGGCGGCATGCTGTTCGGCTTCATTTACATGAAAACGCAGTTCGGCGGAAGAGTGGCGGGGGGTAGTTTCAATTTTGATTTCCAGAAGCGCTGGAGAGAATACAAGCTACAGCGCGCCAAAAAAAAGTTTCAGGTGTACCTGAAAAAACACGGTTCCGACCGGGATCCCTGGGTCAACTGAGGTCGAGGGTAAAAAGTATTGCGCATGAAAACCTGGATTATCGGCGCAGTGGCCGCACTGACCCTGATTTTGGGTGTCCGGGCTCAGGATGGGCCGGGTACAAACAGTGAAACCGTAGCGCGCCCGCGCAGAAAGCCCGCAGGAGATACAACCGGAAGCTCCAACACCGGAACCCTAAACCCGGACGCCGCGCCCGGCGAACTGCCGGAGATTCCCTCGAAACTCAGCCCTAAAGCGACCAGGAACGAACAGGGCGAGAGCGACGCGAACTTCAAAGCCGAGACGAACATCGTCAACGTTGACGTACAGGTTTTGGATAACCACGGCAACCCGATTCCGAATATCCCGCGCGACAAATTCCGCATCCTCGAAGACAACGTGCCGCAGACGCTCACGCACTATTCGGTGGACGAGGCCGCCATGACGGTCGCGATGGTGATCGAATTCAGCGCACGCTATCAGGCTTATTACACCAGTGGGTGGGCCCAGACGCTCACGGCCTCCTACGGTTTCGTGCAGACGCTGAAACCGGAGGATTATGTCGCCATCATCGCGTACGATCTGCGCTCGACCATCCTGAGCGACTTCACTAACGAGAGAAGCAAAACAATGGAGGCGTTGCAGCGCCTCCGGATTCCCGGCTTCTCTGAAAGCAACATGTTCGACGCGCTGGCCGATACCGCCGATCGCATGTCGAAAATAGAAGGTCGTAAAGCGATATTGCTCATAGCGTCCGGCATTGACACCTTCAGTAAGCTGACCTACGCCAGTGCCCGCAGGAGTCTGCAGGAATCCGGCGTGCCCGTGTATTCGATTGAGATGTTGCAGATCCAGCGCATCCAGGCTGAGGGCCAGATGGACGCTTTGCAGCAGCTCGATTTTCTGCAGGGGGATAACGAGTTGAAGACGTTTGCGAAAGAAACCGGCGGCCAGGCTTTTTTCCCACGCTTCCAGGGAGAGCTGCCGGGTGTTTTCCAGTCCATTTCGCAATCGCTGCGAAATCAGTATGCGCTGGGGTATTCCCCGAACAACCAGTCGAGAGACGGCAAATTTCGCAAGCTTACCATCCAGCTTGTCAACCCTCAGACGAATGAACCCCTGAAGATTCTTGATCAGAAAACCGGCAGGCCAATCAAGTACACGATTCTTGCCAGGGCCGGTTATACAGCTCCCCGCACGGTCGAATAGGCAATGGCCTCATACAGGGAAATCGACGGACACAAGTCAAGAACTCGATCAGCCGTTCTTTCATACGGATGCAAAATCGTTGACAGTACGGTGAATGCTCTGTTACGTTGACTCGGTCCCCCACAATGAAAAAAGACGCCGTCTCCGCTTCCAGAATTCTGCTTGTCGATGATAATGCGCGCGGGTTGACGGCGCGCGAGATGATTCTGGCGGATTATGGTTATGAAGTCGAGACGGCTCTCAGCGGCGAGGAAGCGTGGGAAATTTTTCAGAAACATCGGTTCGACGTGGTGGTGACAGATCTTCGGATGGGGGGAATCGACGGCGTGGAACTGATTCGCCGCATCCGGGCGACGGATTCTCCCGCCGGCATCATTCTTCTCTCCGGATTCGTCGATTGCCTGGGAATGACCACTCTCTCGACAGGCGCGGACGAACTCATCAACAAGAGCAACAAAGAGGTGCCGGAGTTGTTGCGCGCCGTGAAGAAACTTGCGACGCGGCCGCGCCGCCGCAAACCTGGTTCGCAGGGAGCCGCGAAACCTCTGCAAAATTCTCTCGCCGGTTGAAAATCGCGGTTTCCCTCTGTTTTCTGGCCGCTGCCACCGCTATTGCAGCTTCGCCGCCACACCGAAAGCCCGTCAGTAAAACTGCCGCTGTTCCTCGCAGAACTTCCGGTTCGGATCAGGCAATTGCAGCCTCGTGGATGAGAGCGATGACGCCGCGCGAGAAAATCGCGCAACTCATCGTGATCGGTTTCAGCGGCCATCCGATGAATACCCGCACGCGCGAATACCGTAAGTTCGTCCACCTGGTTTCACAGGAACACGTCGGCGGTCTGATTTTGGTCAACGTGTGGAACGGTCGCACGGTGGCGAAGGCCGACCCTCTCGAAGCCGCCAGTTTCATCAACCGCATGCAGCGGCTCTCCAAAGTCCCATTACTGGTCTCCGGCGATTTCGAGCGCGGAGCCTCCATGCGCGTGGACGCCACCACGATATTTCCACATGCCATGGCTTTCACAGCGTCCCGCGATCCGAATGAGGCGCGGGCCGAAGGCGAGATTACCGCCCGGGAAGCCCGGGCTCTCGGAGTGCAGTGGCTGTTCTTCCCCGACGCCGATGTCAACAACAATCCGGACAATCCGATCATCAATATCCGGTCTTACGGCGAGAATCCCGCGGATGTTTCCGCGTTTGTATCCGCCTTCATCGCGGGAGCGCATTCTTTGCCGGGCGCGCGCGTGTTAACGACCGCGAAACATTTCCCCGGCCATGGGGATACGGCAACCGACACGCACCTGAATCTTGCCACGATTAATGGCGACAGACCCCGTCTGGAGCAGATTGAGTGGACACCGTTCCGGGCTGCGATTCAGAGCGGCACTGACGCCATAATGACCGCGCACATCGCCGTGCCCGCGCTTGATGACGCCGCCATACCGGCTACGCTTTCACCGCAGATCCTCACCGGCATTTTGAGAGAAGAGCTTGGGTTTAAGGGAATCGTCGTGACCGATGCGCTCGAGATGGGCGGCATAGCGAGGGGCTTCTCCGTAGGCGAGGCCTCTGTGCGCTCCCTCCAGGCCGGCGCCGACGTGCTGTTGATGCCTCCCGACGGCGAGGCTGCAATTAACGCTGTCGCGGCGGCCGTGCGAAGCGGCGTTTTAACACAGAAGCGCATCGACGAAAGCGTGATGCGCGTGCTGACCGCGAAAGCCCATGTCGGTCTGGCCGCGAAAAAGCTGGTGGATCTGGATAATATTTACAACATCATCGATTCGGTCGGGAGCAATGCAGTCGCGCAGCGGATCAGCGATCGGTCGGTCACGCTGGTAAGAAACGAGGGGGATCTGGTCCCTCTCAAAACCGCCGGAGACACCGCATTCTTCGTATTGACTGAAGGAAGCACTTCTGTGGAAGGCCAGGCGTTTGCGGCGGAGGTGCGGAAGCGCGCCCCCGCGGCCAATATGACCATCGTGGACGCCGGCATGTCCGATGTCGATTTACAGGCCGCCGTTCAGAAATCCGCCGGCGCTGCGCAGTACGTTGTAGCGGCCTTTGCGTCGGTGGCGGCTTATAAGGGCAGCGTGGCGCTGGGCGGGGGTTTTCCGCAGATGGTTCAGAACCTCATCTCCACGAAGAAGCCGGTCACCATGATTGCGCTGGGAAATCCCTATCTGCTGCGTAACTTCCCGGATGTCGCAGCTTATATGACCACATACAGCACAGTACCCCCCGCCGAGATATCCGCGGTCAAAGCGCTGTTCGGCGAGATTGCGATAAGCGGCAAACTGCCGGTGAGCATTCCGGGCTATGCGAAGTACGGGGACGGGATCGCTATTCCAACAGCCCGCCCGGTGGCAGGTATTCGCTGAAAAGAGTGCCGGGCCAAAAGGCCCCGGCACTCCCCACCTTAGATCCGGCAGATCAGCAGTTCACGCTCGTAGATAACTTCGGGCGGCAGGTGATCGTGCAGGTCGATAAACAATTCTTCATGGCCCATCACTTCCTCGCGCCACGCCTTAGCGTCGAAGGCCTGGAGTTCGTCGAATTTCTCGCGCGGGAAATCCATACCCTTCCACTCGATGTCCTCATAATGCGGCATCCAGCCGATCGGCGTTTCCTGGCCCACGGCGCGGCCGTGAGCGCGGTCGACAATCCACTTCAGTACGCGCATATTTTCGCTGAAACCGGGCCAGATGAACTTGCCTTCCGCATCCTTGCGGAACCAGTTCACGTGGAAGATACGCGGCGTCTCGCTGAGCAGGCGGCGCATCTTGATCCAGTGCCGGAAATAGTCGCCCATATGATAACCGCAGAAGGGCAGCATCGCCATCGGGTCGCGGCGCACTTTCCCGATCGTTCCTGCGGCGGCCGCAGTCATCTCAGAACCCATGGTGGCCCCGACATAAACGCCGGCCGTCCAGTTAAAAGCCTGATAAACCAGGGGCATGGTCGTCGCGCGGCGGCCGCCGAAGATGAATGCGCTGATCGGCACGCCGTTCGGAGCTTCCCAGGCCGGGTCGATTGTTGGACACTGTGAAGCGGGCGCGGTAAAACGCGCATTCGGATGCGCGGCTTTCGCTCCCGTAGTCTTCGCAATTTCAGGCGTCCACTTGTTACCCTGCCAGTCCGTGCACTCCGCGGGCGGCTGGTCCGTCATGCCTTCCCACCAGACGCCGCCTTCGGGAGTGAGCGCGACGTTGGTGAAGATGGAATTCTTCGCAAGCGTCGCCATCGCGTTCGGATTGGTCTTTTTCGAAGTACCCGGCGCCACGCCAAAGAACCCCGCTTCGGGATTGATCGCGTAAAGCCGGCCCTGTTCATTCGGCTTGATCCACGCGATATCGTCGCCCACAGTCCAGATCTTCCAGCCGTCAAGACCGTCCGGCGGAATCAGCATCGCAAAGTTTGTTTTTCCGCAGGCGCTCGGGAACGCGGCGGCGACGTAAGTCTTCTCGCCCTCCGGATTCTCCACGCCGAGGATGAGCATATGCTCGGCCATCCAGCCTTCATCGCGCGCGATGTTCGAGGCGATGCGCAGCGCGAAGCATTTTTTGCCCAGCAGCGCATTACCGCCGTAACCGGAGCCATACGACCAGATTTCGCGCGTCTCCGGGAAATGCACGATGTACTTCTCTTTGTTACAGGGCCACGGCACATCCGCCTGACCCGGCGCGAGCGGCGCACCAACAGTATGCATGCATGGCACAACGCGCTTGAAGTCTTTATCGATCTCGTGGAATACCGAGATTCCGATGCGCGCCATGATGCGCATGCTGACCACTACATACGCCGAATCGGTGAGCTGCACGCCCAGCTGCGACATCGGCGAGCCGACAGGACCCATGCTGAAAGGCAGTACATACATAGTGCGGCCGCGCATCGCGCCGCTGAACAAACCCTTCAGTTTGCGCCGCATGTCGAACGGGTTTTCCCAGTTGTTGGTGGGGCCGGCGCCGTCTTTTGAAAGCGAGCAGATGTAGGTCCGGTCTTCCACCCGCGCAACATCGTTCGCATCGGAGCGCGCGTAATAACAGCCTGGCCAGAGATCCTGATTCAGTTTAGTCATCGTGCCCGCTGCCACCATTTCGGCGCAAAGAGCATCGTTTTCTTCCTGCGATCCGTCTACCCAGTGAATTGCCGCCGGCTCGGTGAGCTCGGCCATCTTTTCCACCCACTTCTGCAGATGTTCGTTATTGCTCAGAGGAAGCGCTGTATTGCGCGTTTTGGATTCGGATATTGCTTTTGGCATAGGTGACGCGGCTTTAAATATTTTTTAATTCGACGGTGACACGCATGCGGCGGCGACACCGGCTTTAACCTTCCAGGACTTCGCGGAAGTAATGGCCTGGTTCACGGCTTCAATGTTCTTTACGCCTTCGGTGGAGAGGAAATCCTCGAGCGCATTCAGGCCCTTCGTTGCATAAATGGGCATGCCGTCTTTCCAGGTTGCGCGCCCGCACAGGACGCCCGAGTAGTCCGTGCCGCTTTCAGCGGCCATGCCCAGAGATTCAATGAACTGCGCGTTACTTACGCCCGCGCTCAGATAGATGAATGGTTTTTTCGCAACCGATGCCGCCCGGCGGAAGTGATCGAGCGCCTCGGCGCGCGAGTAAGCGGCCTGCCCTTTGAACACGCTGCTGCCCTGGACGTAGTTGGCGTTCACCGGCACTTCCACTTTCAGAACATCGACTTTGTATTGTGGTTTGGAAAATTCTTCCATGCTCTTCGTGACGATTTCAGGCTTGTTCTTCGCGTATTCAAAGCCTTTTTCGTCACCGCCCGCCGGATCATACCCGACGAATTCCAGAAAAAAAGGAATTTCGTAAGCTTCCGACTCCGCGCCGATGCGTTCCACAAAGGCATGCTTGATGTCGTTCACTTTGGGGTCGTCAAACGGCGTGTAGTAAATCAGAATCTTCACTGCGTCGGCGCCCATATCTTCTTTGAGGCGCTTCACGGATACGTGCGGCAGAAGGTCCGGCAGGCGCCCGGGCTGGGTGTTGTCGTAACCGCTGTTTTCGTAAGCGAGCAGGAGACCGGCGTTTGCGGAGCGGGCTTTGGATGCGGGCAGCCCCCACTCGGGGTCGAGCAGGATGGCGCTGGCGTGAGGAGTCAGGATCCGCGTCACCGCGGTTTTGAACTCCTGCATCATCTCGTCTGTGATTTCTTTTTGCGGAACTCCCTTGGCGCCGGCGAGCGATTTCGCCAGGCTGCCGCGCTGGTCCATGGCGGCGGCGGCAATGATGCCGGCATCGTTCGAAAGCGCATTCATGTGCTTCAGTTTACCTGGGGAAAGACTCACGGAAGGGCTCCTTTTTTGTAATCTAAAAATTATCCCACGCGTAGCTTTACCAGCCGCCGATGAAACCTGCCGGCCACGCCTATATCGCGCAGGATCTGCTGTTTCAGCGCTTCCGGCCTCTCAAATCGCCGCTCCGGCCGGACGAACGCGAGAAAGCCGACTTCGATGCGCCTCGGAGCCTCTCCCGGTGGGTTGAGAAGGGGATCGAGCAGGAACGTTTCCACTGTCAGGCTTTCGCCGTCAAACGTCGGCCGGTAGCCGACATTGGTGATGGATTTCCACTCGCGCTGCGACTCCAGATCCCGGGTGCGCGTGACGTACACGCCGGTCGGCGGAAGTATTTCGTTTTCAGCCGCCAGGTTGAGGGTGGGCACCGTTTCCCTGGAGCCAATTCCCTGTCCCCGCACCACATTTCCTTCGAGCGCGAATGGCCTCCCAAGCAACCGGCAGGCGCTCGAAACATCGCCGTCATGAATCAGTTGCCGAATTCTGGTACTGCTCACGCGGCTGTGCTTCCGTTCGATTCCCGTAACGGCTTCAACGTCGAAGCCATGGCGTCGCCCCAGATCCCGCAGCCTCGCGATATCGCCCGACTGTCTATAGCCGAACCGGAAATCTTCGCCCACCAAAACGGCGCACGCGTTCAGAGTTCCCACGAGAATCAGCTCCACAAACTCTTCGGGGGGCAGCTTCGCAAATTCCAGTGAAAACGGAATCAACAGCACGGCTTCGATGCCTTCCGCTTCCATAGCGCGCAGGCGCTGTTCGATCGTCATCAGCAGACGCGGCGCGCGGTCCGGCGCCAGCACACGAGCCGGATGCGGGTCGAACGTGAGCACTACCGCCTTTGAACCCGTCTCGCGCGCGATTTTTACCACCCGGCGCATGATTTGCAGGTGCCCCACATGAACACCGTCAAAATTTCCAATAGTTATGGCGCAGGGGCCAAAATCCGCCGGTACATCAGCGACCGAGTGGAAAACCTTCATGCGTAATTTGCGAGGTCCGCGCTCACATCGATCTCCAGTCCGTCATAGGCCAGAAATACGCCCGGCGGCAGCAACGCTTCAGTAGCCTCGTGCCCAAGGTCGTGGCACATGTGGGTGAAATATGTGCGTTTCGGCTGTAGCCTCCGCACCGTCTCAATCGATCTCTCGACTGTCGAGTGGGTGGGGTGCGGTTTGTGGCGCAGCGCATCGAGGAACAATACGTCGAGGCCCCCAAGGCGCACAAGCGACGACTCGGGAATTTCGCTGTGGTCGGTTAGATAAGCGACATTGCCGAAGCGAAACCCGTGGATGGTGTCCTGCCCATGGATCAGCGGAATGGGCTGGAATTCCAGACCGCGCACATCGAAGGGGGCGTCGTCGATCACATTGACGTCGAGTTGCGGAATACTGGTCTTCCGCTCTCTGTTGTCGAATACGTAGGAGAAGACGCGTTCGATATCCGCCAACGTTGCGCGGGAAGCGTAGATCGGTATCCGTTCTTTCTGGTGGTAGTTGAAGGGCCGCACATCGTCGAGTCCCAGAATATGATCCGCATGGCTGTGCGTGTAGACAATCGCGTCCAGACGCTCAATACCGGCGTGCAGCACCTGAGCGCGAAAGTCGGGGGTCGTGTCGATGATAATGTTCCGGTTCCCAAAACGGATCAGGATCGAGGGACGCAGCCGGTTGTCGCGCGGATCGCGCGAATGGCACACCGCGCACGTACACCCGATCGTGGGAACGCCTGAACTGGTACCTGAGCCGAGAACCCTGATCTTCAAATCCATTGAATCAAGGTTTCGGCGGTATAAGGAGCGATGCCCGTGACTGCGTCAGCGCACACACGGTGGGACATGGCCCCAGTTTACCAGGTCACCGAACACCTGAGGCGGGTTAAAAATAACGTTATTGGCGGCCGCGCCGGAAACGCCGCAACAGCATCCCTGCCAGCCCCGTGCCCAGCAGCAGAACTGAAGCCGGCTCCGGAGTGGCGGCTGCCGTTGCACTATCGATATCAAGGGAATTGGTCGGGATATTGACGGAAAGTGTGCCCGTACCGAATTCCGTCACCTTCAGATCGATCGAGTAGCTTGTGATAGTTTGGCCGCTAAGCAAAAGGCTTCCCGTGCCGCTCGACAAAGCGCTGGTGAAAGTAGCCGTTGGCAATATGGCGCCATCCAGCCCGAGGCCCGTCGGGGTCGTCCCGTAAAGAGAGTAAGTGATCTGATAGGTCGCCGGAATGCCGCTGCCAGTGAAGCTGGTGGTGAAATCCCAGGAGACGGGAATAGCGCCTACATACCCCGAAACATTCGCCGTTCCCGTAGCGGTGATGTCAACCCCGAAAATGCCGCTCCCGACTGCCGTCGGCTCCAGATCGCTGTTGTCGCCGTAGACTTTAACGCCAACCAGACCGGTCGAGGGGTCGAGTCCATTCGACGTTTCCGCGCAGGTACCGGAGACGCTGGCGCCGCCAATTCCACTGACTGAGCAAGTGCCCGTCGCATTGAAGCCCTGAACCGCCTTGACGAAGGCCTGCCCCGGAATTGAACCCACTGTAAGTCCGGCCAGCGGAACGATGGTGAGCGCGATTGCCCTGGTGTTCTGCGAAATGAACCGCTTCGCTCTGTTTAAAGATTTCAAAATTCCCTCCGCAACCGAAACTATTATTACTTCCGCCACGTTAAAGCATACCTCAATATCGATATTTATCTATACCTATCGGGTTCTGGTACCCTCGACCGATTGGCATTAAAAGGGGAAAACATCAGAATGCTACATTTGGGCTTGACGCCCGAACAGCCTGCCGCCAGCGCCCACACGCGGAATACTTCAATCGACAGCCCTGGGGCGAAATTTCAGCGTCTGGTCGAAATCATGGCCCGGTTGCGCTCCCCTGATGGTTGTCCATGGGACAGAGAGCAGTCCTTCGATACGATCAAGCCCTACACTCTGGAGGAAACCTACGAGGTTCTCGACGCCGTCGATCGGCGCGACTGGGACGAACTCCGCGCCGAACTTGGCGACTTCCTCCTGCAGGCTGTTTTCTTCGCCCAAATGGCTTCCGAAGAAAAGCTGTTCGACATTGGCGATTCGCTGGATGCAATCAACGAAAAGCTGATCCGCCGCCATCCTCATGTTTTTGGGAACGAGACCGCGTCGACCGGAACTCAGGTTTTGAAGCGCTGGGACGAAATCAAGGCGGAAGAACGCAAAGGGAAAAAAGATAGCAGCCAGAGCGAAAAGCCTCAGGGCTTGCTGGCAACAGTGCCGCGCGCGCTCCCGGCTCTGGTTGAAGCCCAGCAGATGACTTCACGAGCCTCGCGCGCCGGCTTTGACTGGAATACCCCGGATGAGGTGCTGGCCAAACTGGATGAAGAGCGACTGGAATTTGCGGAAGCCTGCGCGCGCGGTTCGCACGATCAGATTGAAGATGAACTGGGCGACCTGTTATTCGTGCTGGTGAACCTCGCACGATTCGTCAAGGTCGATCCCGAGCAGGCGCTGCGCCGTACCAATACGAAATTCCGCCAGCGCTTCGGCCATGTGGAAAGGCGTCTGGCCGCGCAGGGTAAAGAAGTAAACAGCACTCCTATCGAGGAACTGGAGGCGCTCTGGCAGGAGGCCAAGGGGTGACCTCTCCTATCGTAATTCGGGAACTTTCGAATGAGCCGGAGCTTCGCGAGGCGCTGGCCCTGCAGAAAACCATCTGGGGTTTCGACGATGCCGACCTGCTGCCGTTCCGAATGCTGGTGGTGGCGACGAAAATCGGCGGTCAACTGCTTGGGGCATTCCATGAACCCTCCGAACGTATGATTGCCTTTTGCCTCGCCATCCCCGGCCTGAGGCCTGGCGGGAACCCGTATCTCCATAGCCATATGCTCGGCGTGCTGCCCGAATACCGCAACGTCGGAGTGGGCAGACAGTTGAAGCTGCGTCAAAAGGACGATGCGCTGGCGCGCGGCATAGACCTGATCGAATGGACCTTCGATCCGCTCGACCTCAAGAACGCTTATTTCAACATCGAGCGTCTGGGGACTATCGTGCGCCGGTATGTGCGGAATCATTACGGGATTTCATCGAGCCTGCTGCACGGCGGTTTCCCGACTGATCGTTGCGTCGCGGAGTGGTGGATTCAGGGACCGCGTCCCAGGACCGAAATCACGGACCGCATTGACGTCCCACCCGACATAGAAAAAGCGCGTGAGCAACAGGCCCGGATCGCGGACGATTTCGAGCGCTGTTTTGCCCGCGGCCTGGCGGTGGTGGCCATGGACCGAACTTCGTACCTCCTGGGAATGGCGCCATGAAAATCGAGCGTATCGTCCTTCGCGAGATCCGCCTGCCTCTGGTGCATTTCTTCGAAACCAGCTTCAGCCGCACTTACGAGCGAAACATCATCATTGTCGAAGTCGTTTCGGAAGGCATCTCAGGATGGGGCGAGATCACCGCCGGCGAGCATCCCTTTTATAACGAAGAATGGACCGCCGCGGCCTGGCTCATAGCGCGGGATTACGTGGCGCCGCGGGTGCTGAATCGGGAGCTTGCCAGCGCGCACGATGTGGATCCGCTGACGCGGCACATTCGCGGCCACAACATGGCGCGTGGCGGCGTGGAGGCCGCGGTGTGGGATCTTCAGGCCCGTCGCAACGGCAATCCTCTGTGGAAAGAGATCGGCGGCGGGGTCAGACGCGAAACACCCTGTGGCGTTTCGATCGGAATTCAGGATTCCGTGGCGCAATTAACAGAAAAGATCGAGCGCGAGCTGGCCGCGGGATATCGGCGCATCAAAATGAAAATAAAGCCTGGCTGGGATGTAGATGTAGTCCGCCAGGTGCGTGAGCGGTTTCCCGCGATTCGACTCATGGTGGATGCGAATTCGGCTTATACGCTCAACGACGCCGACTTATTGAAGCAGCTCGACGATTTTTATCTGATGATGATCGAGCAGCCTCTGGCGCACGACGACATCATCGACCATGCGGCGCTGCAGCCGCGCTTACAGACCCCCATATGTCTCGATGAGTGCATTCGCTCCGCGCACCATGCCGAACAGGCGATCGCCATGAAAGCCTGCGGCATTGTGAATATCAAGCTGGGGCGCATGGGCGGCTTCAGTGAATCCATCCGGCTGCACGATGTGTGCGCAAATGCCGGTATTCCCGTCTGGGGCGGCGGCATGCTCGAAGCAGGCATAGGCCGCGCCCACAACATCGCGCTTTCCACGCTGCCCAATTTCACGCTCCCGGGCGATGTTTCGGCCAGCAACCGCTACTGGAAGCGCGACATCGTTTCGCCGCCCGTCGAAATCACCCCGGCGGGAACCATTGCAGTGCGCGACGAACCAGGCTTTGGTTACGCGATCGACACGGACTTCATGAAGCATGTCACGGTACGCGAGGAATCGTTAAACTCGGCGAGGTCGTGACGTGAGTGCGTTCACGGGCCTGGTCCGCTCCAATCGCAACTACCGGTTCACCTGGACCGGCCAGATTGTCAGCGAAGTCGGAGACCATTTCAATAACATCGCGGTGATGAGCCTGGCGATGCGGCACGCCAACCCCGGCCTGGTCGTCACGGGCGTCTTTCTCGCGCGCGCTGTTCCGATGCTGGCGGCCGGTCCCATCGCGGGAGTGCTGCTCGATCGTCTCGATCGCAAGCGGGTCATGATCGCGAGCGATCTCACAAGGGCGGTGATCGCGCTGGGTTTCATCCTCTGTATCCGGCAACGGAGTCCGGCTCTCCTGTATGCTCTGAGCGCGATGCTCATGTTCGCGTCTCCATTTTTCACAGCCGGCCGCAATGCCATTCTGCCGGGGATCGCCACCCCGGGCGAACTCCATACCGCGAATACGATGACCCAGACCACATCCTGGGCGAGCCTGACCATTGGCGCGTTTCTCGGGGCCCTGGGCGCGGGCTATGGCTATAAAGTCGCTTTCGGATTCAACGCACTTTCGTTTGTCCTGTCCGCCCTCTGTATCTCGCGTTTGGGAAAACCCGAAGGATTCCGGCCCGTCCAGCACGAAAAGCAGCGTAAAGAATCCGGCTTCGCGCAATATCGGGAAGGCCTTCGCTACATGCGCGCCACCCCGCTGGTGTTCGGGATCGCCATGCTCAGCGTCGGCTGGGCCACTGGCGGCGGCGCGGCCCAGATCCTGTTCAGCCTTTTCGGCGAAAAGGTGTTCAATGCAGGCGCATGGGGGATCGGCGTTATCTGGGGCTTCGCGGGTCTGGGGCTCCTGATCGGCGGCGCGATCGCCTACCGCCTCGGCAAAAGCCTGACCTTCACGCAATACAAGCGGACCGTGGCTATCGCGTATGTGATCCACGGAGGCGCGTATATTCTGTTCAGCCAGATGCCGACTATCGCTCTGGCCTGTGTTTTCATTCTGATTTCGCGCGCGGCTATTGCGGTAAGTTCCGTGCTGAACTTTTCACAGTTGCTGCGGCACGTGGAGGATCGCTACAGAGGCCGCGTTTTCGCTACGCTGGAATCGCTGCAATGGTCCACAATGATGATTTCCATGATGGCCGCGGGGGCGGCGACGATCGCATACAGCCCGAGAGCGATTGGCGCGTGGGCAGGCGTTGTCAGTTCACTGACCGCGATTTTCTGGACCTGGGCCAGCCTGACCGGGCGTCTGCCGGAACCGGCTCGCCATAATGTGTTGCCGGTCGAAGAACGGGAAATTCATGCTGAGCCACAGGTGACTTCATGAGCGAATCGCTGCGGGGAAAAACGATTCTTGTAACGGGCGCGGCGAAGCGGATCGGGCGCGCGATTGCGCTTCGTCTGGTAGATGAGGGCGCACAGGTTATCGCTCACTGCCATCAGTCCGGGAAAGAAGCGCGAGAACTGAAATGCGCGGCTCTGGTACGCGCGAATCTGGAAAGCGTGTCAGAGATTCGCCGCATGTTCGAAGAGGTTGAAGAACGCTTCGGCCGGCTCGACGGGCTGGTCAACAATGCCGGACGTTTTACGAAAATAGACCCGCTTGCAATCGAAGAAGCCGACTGGGATTACATACACTCCGTCAATCTGAAGTCGGTATTCTTCTGCTGTCAGGCAGCCGCGAAGCTCATGCTCAGGAACCAGGGAGGCCACATCGTAAACCTCAGTTCGCTGGGGGCGCTGCGGCCGTGGGCGGAGCATGCGCATTATTGCGCATCGAAGGCCGGGGTCGTGATGCTGACGCGTGCGCTCGCAAAGGCATGGGCGCCGAACATCGCGGTAAATACTGTCGCTCCCGGAGTCATACCGTTCGACAAGGTCGATGAACGGATCGAGCGGTTTATCGCGGCAACTCCGGCAGGCCGCGCCGGCACAGGGGATGAAGTAGCCGAAGCGGTGCTCTTCTTCCTGAAGAGCACCGCTTTCATAACCGGACAGCTCCTGGCGGTGGACGGCGGACTCAGCCAGCGATAACTACTGCAGCGTCAGATTTCCCTGCTCGTCCGCGTTCGTCTTCTCTTCCGCTTCGGGAATCAGACACGCCGCGGCCACCTGATCGTTCTCTTCCATGCGCACCAGACGCACGCCCTGGGTGGAGCGTCCCGCCTGGCGGATCTCGCCGGAATCGATTCGAATCATCTTGCCTTCGCGGGTCACGATCATCAACTCGGAGTCTTCCCGCACGGCCAGAATACCGACAACCTTGCCGGTCTTCTTGGTGGTTTTCATGTTAATGACGCCCTTGACCCCGCGATTGGTCAGGCGATAGTCCGTCAGCTCGGTGCGCTTCCCGTAACCGTTATCGGAGATCGACAGGATCAGCGCCTGTTCGCCGATCACTTCCGCGCCCACGATGAAATCTTCCGCCGCGAGATCCATTCCACGCACGCCGCGCGCCGGTCGGCCCATCGGGCGAACTTTGTCCTCGGCGAAACGAATCGCCTGCCCGTCATGCGAGCCGAGGAAAATGTAATCCTTGCCGGAACTCAGACGCGCCGCGATCAACTCGTCGCCGTCATCCACGCCGATCGCAATAATGCCGCGTTGCAGCGGATTGTCGAACTCGGTGAGTTCGGATTTTTTAATGACTCCGAACTTCGTCACCATAACGATGTACTGATCGGCGACGAACTTGTGTACAGGCAGGAATGCCTTGACGGTTTCGTCCGGCTGCAGGTTGATCAGGTTCGAGATGTGTTTCCCTTTGCCAACGGTGGAGGCGTCGGGAATCTCGTAAATTTTCAGCCAGTAAACCCGGCCCTTGTTGGTAAAGATGAGCAGGTAATTGTGAGTGGAAGCGACAAGGAAGTATTCGACAAAATCTTCCGTGCGCGTGCCCATGCCGATCCGGCCCTTGCCTCCGCGCGTCTGTCTGCGATAGGTATCGACGGCAGTGCGTTTCAGATAGCCGCCATGCGTGACCGTGACCGCCATGTCTTCCACGGCAACCAGGTCTTCCAGACGAATGTCGCCCGGGTCGTCGATGATCTTCGTGCGACGCTCGTCGGCGTGTTCCTTCTGCACGTCCCGTAGCTCTTTGACAATCAGGTCGCGCAATACTTTTTCCGAACCGAGGATCTCGAGGTACTCGCCAATCCGCCGCTGGATATCGGCCAGCTCGTTCGCGATTTTATCCTGCTCCATGCCTGTGAGGCGCTGCAACTGGAGTTCGATGATGGCCTGCGCCTGCTTTTCCGAGAGCTGCCGCAGGGCTTCGGCAGCCCCCGCGGCCTTAAGATAAACGTCATTGAATCTGAATTGCGTGGAGGCGGCGACCAGCGACTCGCGCGCTTCCCGCGGCGATTTCGCGGCCCGGATCAGCCGGATGACTTCGTCGATGTTATCGAGCGCTATCCGGAAGCCGAGCAGAATATGCTCGCGCTCACGGGCTTTGCGCAGTTCAAAATCCGTGCGGCGCCGCACGACATCCACGCGGTGCTCGATGAAGTATTTGATCGTCTGGATGAGCCCGAGCTCGCGCGGCTGCCCGTTGACGATCGAAAGATTGATGATGCCGAAGCTGATCTGAAGCTGTGTTTGCTTGTACAGGTTGTTGAGGATGACCTCCGCCTGCTCGCCACGCTTCAATTCAAATACGATGCGCATGCCGTCGCGATCGCTCTCGTCGCGAATTTCGGAAATGCCTTCGATTTTCTTTTCGTTGACCAGTGCCGCCGCGTTCTCGATCAGACGCGATTTGTTCACCTGATACGGGATCTCGGTGACCACAATATGTTCGCGGTCGCCTTTACGCATCGGCTCGATAAGAGCCCTGGCGCGGATCTTCAGACTGCCCCGCCCGGTGCGGAAGGCGTCCAGAATTCCCTGCCGGCCCAGAATGAAACCACCGGTCGGAAAATCGGGCCCCTGCACAATTTCCATGATCTTGTCGAGCTGCGTTTCAGGATGCCGGATCAACAGTACTGTGGCGTCGATAATCTCGCCCAGATTGTGCGGCGGAATATTCGTCGCCATGCCGACCGCGATCCCCGAGGATCCATTGACCAGCAGATTCGGGACACGCGTGGGAAGGACTTCCGGCTCGAACTCGCTCTCATCGTAGTTCGGGCGGAAATCGACGGTTTCTTTGTCGATATCCTCAAGCAGGCCGGTCGCAATGCGGGAGAGGCGCGCTTCCGTGTACCGCATCGCCGCTGGCGGATCGCCATCCACCGAACCGAAGTTTCCCTGCCCATCCACCAGCGGGTAGCGCATGGAAAAATTCTGCGCCATGCGTACCAGCGAATCGTAAACCGATGCGTCGCCGTGCGGGTGGAACTTACCCAGCACTTCCCCCACAATCTTGGCGCACTTGCGGGTGGGGCGATTGGGCGCAAGACCCATCTCGCTCATGCCGAACAGAATGCGGCGGTGCACCGGCTTCAGACCGTCTCGAATATCGGGAAGAGCTCGGCCCACGATCACGCTCATCGCGTAATCCATGTACGAGCTCTTCATCTCGTCTTCGATATTTATGTTGATGTTGCGATCGTTATTATCGCTGCCTCCGCCATGTGGAAGCGGCACCTGTGGAGGATTGCCCTGATCTGCCATGTATATGTTAGGAGTAAGTCCTATTCTAGCAGGAATTTACGCCCAATTCACGGCGTTTCGGCCGCTGTTTGCTTTCAGAGATTTAGAGTGAGGAAAGCATCGTATTGCAGTACAGCTAAGTGGCGGGGACGGCGGTGGGTTCGGGCTTCACCACAGTCTTCTGCAACTCCCTCGTTTTAACCCGCCGCGCGATCTTCTTTTTCCGCAGCCTGCCGTAGCGGGCTTTATCTCCATTGCGTGATGACATCCTTTAATTATCCACTTCTTTCATGCCGCGCGTACGGCAAAAAAAAACGGTGAAAACCGATGGCGTACAATCGTCCTTGATTATTCTTCTCTTCGGACCCCCGGGTTGCGGCAAAGGAACGCAGGGCCGCCTCATCATCGAATGGCTCGGCAAAAGCATTCCATCGATTTCGACAGGGGATATGCTGCGCGCCGAAATCGCCGCCAGCACGCCCCTTGGCCTTCGGACACAAGCCACCATGGCGGCTGGCGGTCTGGTTTCCGACGACCTGATCAATGCCTCGCTGGAATCGAGAATTGCGCAGCCCGATTGCGCGCGCGGCTTTCTGCTGGATGGTTTTCCGCGCACCCTGGAACAGGCTCAGTTTCTGGACGGCGTCATTGCCGCCCGGAACCTTCCCCAGCCCGTCGTGATCCACCTCGATGTCCCCGCCGACGTTCTGGTCGGCCGCATGATCAGCCGGCGGCAATGCACCAAATGCGGTCAGATGTTCAACATACTTTCGAAACGCCCCAAAGTCGCCGGACGCTGCGATGAAGACGGCGCTCCGCTCGCGGTGCGAAAAGACGATCAGGAAGCCGTCATCCGCGAACGCCTGCGTACTTATCAGGCCCTGACCCGCCCGGTGCTCGGCCATTACCCGAGCGACCGCTATTTTCAGATCTCCGGCGATCGCTCGGCCACCTATATATTCGAAGAGATCACGCACATTCTGGATTCGATCAAAGCGGGAAAGTCCGGCAGATAAAAGCCGGAATACCCAGGGAGTTTTCGCGATCAGTGGGGGCGAAGAGATAGCTTCTGCACCCGCCAGTTACCCAGTTCGCCCACGAGAAGCTGATTGTCCCGGCGGCAGTCGATGGAATTTACAGTACCGAATTCCTTCGGCAGCTTGCCCGCTTTGCCGAAGCTCCCGAGGATCTTTCCATTGAGATCCAGTTTGTAGATTTCGCCGTCGCGGTCGATATCGTCCGGCGGATTTGAATTGGAACTGTACAGATACTGGTGCGCGCCGGGCGCAATACAGATCGCGGACGGCGTTCCGATGCCGGCGATCTGAGACTTGAAATTACCGTCGCTGTCGAACACCTGAATGCGCTTATTGCCCGCATCCGCCACGTAGACATTCCCGGCGCTGTCGAGCGCAATGCCCCGTACCGAGTTGAACTGGCCATCAGCCGTGCCCGTCGATCCCCAGGACTTGATGAACTTGCCGTTTTTATCGAATTTAGCGATGCGGGCATTGGCGGGGCCGTAGCCGTCAGCTACATAAATATTCCCGGTGGCGTCCCACGCGACATCGGTAGGGCGCTGAAACGAATCGCTCTGCGCGCCCGCGCCCGCGGGCCCCGAACCGCTGCGGACCGGCGCGTTCAGAGGAGCGGCGGGAACCCGCTCCGCTTCCGCTTTGCGCCCGAGTAAGAGCGCTATGCGGCCGTTTGGATCGAACTCGATGACCATGCCCGACATCTGGTCCACGACCCAGATGTTGTCGTGAGCATCGATTCTTACCTGCTGAGCAACAAGGAAGCCATACAAGTCTTTGCCGATCTCGCGCGTGAATTTTCCGGTGCGGTCGAACTGGTAGAGCCGTGAGCCGCCATGAACGAAAGGCCGTGCAGTGCCGATCGTAATGGTGGGGTGCCCCGTTCTGGTATAGACGAAGATATCGCCTTTGGAATTTGTCGCGACGCCGGCCACTTCACCTATCGAAATGTTGTCCGGGTACGTCAGGAAGCTGGCGGTGGAATCGAAAGCGATCCCTCCGGTTTGGGCCTGTAGTCCAACGGCTGCCAGGAGCGGCAAAATCGCCCCGGTTTTGCTCATCAGGTTCAATTTCATCGGGAACTCCCTGCATTGGCGGCGACTGGCTTCAGAATGAATTTCTGAACGCGCCAGGATTCGATTTCGGCGACGAAGATCTCATTTGGATTGCGGCAATCCATCATGTGGGCTACCTGGAAGCCGCCCGGCAGTTTACTCGCATGGCCGAAACGCCCGAGGATCGTGCCGTCCAGTTCCATTTTGTAAATCTCGCCCGTGTTTTCCCAGGTGCCGGGGGCATTGCCGTTCGGATTTGAGTTCGATGAAAAAAGATACTGGTGCGGACCGGGCGAAACGCATACCGTCCACGAGTCGCCGATATTGTCGTAACTGGCTTTGAATTTCAGGTTGTTATCAAAAACCTGCAGACGATGATTGGAACGGTCGGCGACGTAAACGTTGCCCTGAGCATCCGCCGCGATGCCGTGCGGCAGATTAAACTGTTCCCGTCCGTTACCGGTTTTTTCCGTCCCGACCTGAGCGAGAAAACGGCCGTTTTTGTCGTACTTCACGACGCGGTTGTTCACGTAACCATCGGAAACGAAAATGTTGCCCTGCGGGTCCCATGCGACATCGGTGGGGCGTCCGAAAAGGTATTTTTGGGGCGGAGGCGGAGGCGCGTTACTTGTGGCCACGGCGCCTTCGATTTCGGGTGGGCGGCTACCGAGCACCATGACCACGCGACCCGCGGGATTGAACTTGATCACCAGATTCGTGCCTTCATCGACCACCCAGATGTTGTCTTCGGGATCCACGCGAACGGAATGGGCAAATTCAAGTCCGTAACTTCCTTCCCCGATTTCACGGACGTAATTGCCGGCGCGGTCGAATTCGAAAAGGCGCGTCGTGGCGCTGCGCGTGTAGACGAAAAAATGACCTTTGGAATTCGTCGCCACGCCCATCGATTCTCCGAGGTACAGACCGGGCGGGAGTTTAATCAGGTTCGGAACCGTGTCGTAGGGAATCTCGGGAACATTCTGCGCTTTTGCTTTCGTTTGCGCCGGTATCGCGCGGTTCGCGAGCAGCAGCAGGATGAGACAGACTGGCAGGTTTCGCCGCTTCATTAGACCTCCGGAGATCGTTCGACGCCCGAAGTCGAGACTGCGAGCGGCTTTTGCGAGTTTTTAATTATCACACGCCCGCGTATCGCAGATTACAATCGGCGCATCGGGCTACTTCGTCGAAATAATGACCGACTGCTCGGAAGGCAGCATCCTTTGTTCATTGGACGCAAAGCCCGCGTTACGGAACATGTCTTCCAGTTCGCGAAAGGTGTACGCATCGCCTCTCGTGGTTGTCAGCAGCATGGTAAGCGCGAAGCGCGCGGGCATGACGGGAGTAACGCGGTCGTCGTTCGGGCAGAATTCGAGCGTAATGGCTTTGCCGCCCGGCTTCAGCGCGGCATGGGCTTTGCGCAAAAAGGATTCACATGCGGGCGGGTCGAAATGGTGCAGGAAATTCGTGATCAGGACGATATCGTAGCCGCATCCGAAGTCCACCTCGAAAGCGCTGCCAGGCAGAAGTCGCACGCGATCAGCCACACCGGCCTTTTCCGCGTTCTCTTTCGCCACTTCGAGTACGGCAGCCCAGTCCACCGCGGTGATCTGCGCCTCTGGATTTCGCTTTGCGATGGCGACCCCGAAGACGCCGTGGCCCGCCGCGATATCGAGAACGCTGAGGGGACCCGAGCCTGCAATAGCTTCAGCCATCATCTGAGCGGGCATAGCCATCAAGGGCCCCATGGCCTGCGCGAAGAGAACCCACAAAGGATTATCCGGCTCGACGCTCCCCTGCCCGGACTCCATAGTGCCGCCTTTGCGAACGCAATCGGTCAACGAGAGCGATCTGGCGATCGTTTCGGGGCTGCACAAAAATCGCGAAACGCTGGCAATGCACGCGGGCGAACTCCTGTCGAGAAAGACGGCAGCCTCCGGCGAGCAGGAATAGCGCCCGTTCTGTTTGACCAGAAAACCGTCCGTGACCACCGTGTCGCACAAAATGCGGATGCCACGCTCGGACGCCGCGCATTGCGCGGCAATCTCGGCAGCGGTTGCGGCGCCGCTGCCTATGGCGGTAAAAACATCAAGCTCGATCGCGGTACGCAGAGCGGCGGTTTGCTGATAAGCGCGGAGCGTTTCAAAAATTCTGACGGGTGAAGGCAGAACGGCGGGTGTGGTCATGAAAGCACTTTTAGAAGATTGTATCCGCTATTCGGAGACGCGCGTAATTCGGTTGAGATGATCGCGCATCGACCGGTTCTGGCGTTTTCGGTGCCGCGTAATCGCTGCCCGCCAGACAACAAATGCGAGAATGACGGCCGACACGGTGGCCGCCAGGAATAACCACATTGGTTCATTGTAAGGCTAAAAGAAAATATTCAGCGGCAAACCGGTCAGTGACAAACCATGGACTTCGGGCTTGGTTGAACGTGTCCGAGAACGTTATGCGGTTTGTACGGTTTTTCAAGGGATGCGACTTCATCCGGCGTCAGATTGATTTCAAGAGCGGCGATCAACTGTTTCAGTTGCTCCGTCTTTGTCGCGCCCACAATCGGCGCGGTGATGCCGGGAGCCTGCAGAACCCAGGCCAGCGCTACCTGCGCTGCTGTGCAGCCTTTCTGTTTCGCCACGGCGGCCACGGCATCCGCAACGGCGAAATCTTCCGGACTGTAGTACATGCCCTTCGCGAACGTATCCATTTGGGAACGTTTCGTATCTCCTCCCTCGGGACGCCGCGTGCCGGTCAGAAAGCCGCGCGCCAGCGGACTCCAGGGGACAATGCCCAGCCCCTGGTCCATGCACAGGGGAATCGTTTCGCGCTCTTCCTCGCGATAGATCAGATTGTAATGGTTCTGCATGGAAGAGAAGCGATGCCAGCGGTTTTCCTTCGCAATATACAGAGCTTTTGAAAGCTGCCACGCGGCCATGCTGCTTGCGCCCAGATAGCGGACCTTGCCGGCGCGCACCAGTGAGTCCAGGGCGTCGAGCGTTTCTTCTATCGGCGTGTTCGGGTCCCACCGGTGTATTTGATAGAGATCGATAAAATCCATGCCCAGACGGCGCAGCGAATTTTCGCAGCCTTCGATAATGTGCTTCCGGCTGAGTCCGCGTTTGTTCGGGCTTTTGCCCATCTGCCCGTGGACTTTGGTAGCAAGCACGATCTCATCGCGGGAAGCCATTTCGCGCAGGTAGAAGCCTGTGATTTCCTCGCTCAGGCCAGCGGAGTAAACATCGGCCGTGTCGAAGAAGTTGATGCCCGCATCCAGGGCGATTTTGAAGTGCTCACGCGCGCCTGCCTTGTCGACATGCCATCCTTTGGTGCCGGGCGCCCAGTCGGGCAGATCGCCGCCCCCATAGCTCATAGTCCCGAGACAGATTCGGGATACGGTGAGTCCGGTGTTGCCGAGAGTTTTAAATTCCATCGCCATTAAGATTCTAACGAGGCCCGGCATAATAGGAGCCAAGCCAGTTGGGATTTCTAAACGCATTCACGCGCTTTCATACGTTCCTCGCAAATATGGGGCTCGTCCTGCGTGACGATCCTCCCCGTGTGATCGATATGAAGGGGCGCGTTTGGGGCGAGCCGGTCGAAGGCCTGATGCTTTCGATCCGGGAACTGCCGCGGGATAACGAGCACGGCGTGGCGGGAATTTCCGTGGTGATGAAGAACGAAAGCCCGCGGGCGAAAACCCTGCGCGTGCGCCCGTTGGTATTTTTCTACCGGATCGAAGGTCTGGACCTGGCGCCTTACGGACGCCAGTTCATGAGCTCGCAGGCCGGGAATGAGACGGCCGAGGTGAACCTGCCTGCCAAGGGCGCAATCGAGACGGACCTGCCCCTCGGCGCCATCTATAACTTGAGATCCGCGGGAACTTACACCGTGCGGGTGTCCTGCGGATTGCCGGGTGGAGAACTTCTGCGTTCGAACGACCTCGCAATCCGGGTTTAGGAATTGCGGGCGCCAGCCTAAAGTTCCAACCCTCGTCGGCCGATCAAAGCCTACGCGAAGCAGGATCGCCCACCTGTCCTGGTTCCGCGAATCCCTCCGATCGAAGGAAGGTCGAATTGCGTTCTTCGGTATTCATGATGTTCGCCTGCATGTCGCTGGGAGCTGCTGCCATGCCTGCCTTGTGGGCTGCCGAACTGCTGCGGGGTCACATTCCAGCGGCCGTCGCAGCCTCCCGGCCGCTGGGACGCCTGCCTTCCGGCAAGCGCCTGAATCTGGCGATAGGGTTACCCCTGCACAACCCCGAAGAGCTCGACCGCTTCCTCGAAAGTTTGGCCGATCCCGCCAGTCCGGAGTATCGGCAGTATCTGACTCCGGATCAATTCACGGATCGTTTTGGGCCTGCCGAAGCGGACTACGCCGCTCTTATCGAATTTGCACAGGATCATGGCCTTACTGTAACGGCCACGCATCCCAACCGGATGTTGCTCGACGTCAGCGGTACCGTAAGCGATATCGAGGCCGCGTTTCACCTGCGGCTCCTCCAGTACGAGCATGCCGCACGAGGCCATTACTATGCGCCTGACCGGGAGCCCTCGCTCGACGCCGGGATAGCGGCACTGGATGTTGCGGGGCTGGACAACTTCGCCATTCCCCGTCCGATGGCACTGACAGCCCTGCCCCTTTCCAAAGCCGCGCCGCCCCTGACAGGCTCCGGCCCCGGCGGTCTTTTCACAGGCAAGGACTTTCGCGCGGCCTATGCGCCTGGCGTTGCTCTGGATGGGTCCACCCAGACTATCGGCCTGCTGGAGTTCGATGGCTTCTATGCGGCCGATGTTGCCGCCAATTTCAAACAGGCGGGTCTGGCGGCGATCCCCGTTGAGACAGTCCGCCTTGGCGGTTTCAACGGCGCTCCGGGCTCTGACAACGTCGAAGTCACTCTCGACATCGTTATGGCCGGCTACATGGCTCCCGGCGTTTCGAAAATCATTGTCTATGAAGGCGTCGCCCCCAACGACGTACTGAACCGCATGGCTACCGACAATCTCGCCCAGCAGCTCAGTTCTTCCTGGGGGTTCGGCCCGGTCAACCAGACCACCGAACAGATCTTCAAACAATTCATTGCGCAGGGCCAGTCGTTTTTTCAGGCCTCCGGAGACAGCGGCGCTTACAAAAGCGGCGTAATGCCGCCCGCGGACAATCCGAATATCACTGTGGTCGGCGGTTCCAGTCTTACGACTGCAGGCTCCGGCGGTCCCTGGCATGCGGAAAGCGCATGGTCGGAAAGCGGCGGAGGCGCCAGCACCGTCTATGCGATTCCGGGATATCAGCAGAAACTCAGCATGGCCCCCAGTGGAGGCTCGCCGCTCATGCGCAATATTCCCGACGTGGCCCTGACTGCCGATCTCCAGATCTTTCTGATCTGTAACAACGGGCAGAAAATGTCGGTGGGAGGCACCAGTGCGGCCGCGCCTTTATGGGCCGGCTTTACCGCGCTCGCTAACCAAAAAGCCGCCACGTCCGCGAAATCGCGGATTGGCTTTATCAATCCTGCAATCTACGCCATTGGCCAGAGCCCCGGCTACCTCACAGATTTTCACGACATCGCGCTGGGCAACAATTCGGGTTTTGCCGCGATTGCCGGTTACGATCTGGCGACCGGATGGGGAACGCCGGCCGGTCAACATCTTATCGACGACCTTGTCGGCATGGCTCCCGCCGTCCCATTCTCACTTGCGGTTTCACCGTCCGCCGTTTCGGTCAACGCCGGACGCTCCGCAACCGCCTCGATCACTGTGATTCCGCAAACCGGCTTCACCGGAACCGTTACACTTGCCGCATCCGGAACGCCTCCAGGCATTTCAGCCTCTTTTACTCCTTTTGCCGCGGGTAAAAGCACGATTACTTTTGCCGCAGATGCGATGGCGCCGGCCGGTGAGTTTACCGTGACCATCACAGGCAGTTCCGGATCGCTCAGGAGCACCATCGCGCTTCTTCTAACAGTTCAGTCCCCGTCTTTCAGTCTTACGGCGGCCGCGAGTTCCCTGATTCTGAAAGCGGGAGGCGATGTATCCCAGGCCATCACGGTCATCCCGCAAAATGGCTTCACCGGCAACGTTAACTTTTCCGCCGCGGGACTTCCTCCAGGGGTAACGGCCATCTTCAGCCCACCTTCCAGTTCCACCGGGACTTCGATAAGTTTCGGCGACTTCTCTCGCCAGTCCCGGTTCAGCCGACGTTGTAGTGACGGGAATCTCCGGAGCGCTGAAAAGTACGGTTGCATTTCGCTTGTCGTTATCGGCCCCCGATTTCAAGGTAACCAGTTCCGTAGGCGCGCTTACCGTGCCCAGAGGGGGCAGCGCGCGCATTTTACTCTCGGCCGCGCCAATCAATGGATTTTCCGCCAACATCGGTCTCGCCGTTTCCGGCTTACCCGCTGGTGTGAAGTCCTCATTTGGGGCTGCCGCGGCGAACTCTCTGCCTCTGACTTTCAATGCCGGCCCTTCAGCGGCGGCAGGCACGTCTACTGTAATCGTCACCGCCACAGCGGGCATACTGACTCACGCTATACCGGTACTGTTGACTGTGGCGGTTCCCGCGTTGGGCACGGGTATGGTCAACCTGGCGGAGTCGGCTGACGTCTTGGCCATCACAACCGATGGATCATCTTTTCCCCCCGTCGGAATCGATGGCGGTTTGAATGGAACGGGAACATCTTATTCAGCCAATCTCCTGGCTGGTCAACAGACCTGGAACGGCGCCAATTTCTATTTCGGGCCTGCTGACATCCCCGACGCCGTCAGCGGCAAGACAGTCTCGTTACCGTCCGGGCAATATTCCACGATCAGGCTATTGGCCACCGCTGTAAATGGCAGCCAGGCTTCACAGACTTTCACGGTCACTTACACTGATGGCACGACCTCCTCGTTTGTGCAAAGTCTGAGTGACTGGTTCAGTCCCCGGAGCTTCGCCGGTGAATCAAAAGTTCTTTCAACCGCATACCGGAATACCAGTAACGGCGTGAAAGACAGCAGAATGTTTTGGCTATACGGATACTCGTTCAATCTGAATCCTGGCAAAAGAGTCAGCGCAATAACGATGCCGAAGAACCGCAACGTTGTCGTCCTTGCCGTGACGCTTGCCGGCTCCGCCGCGTCCAATACATATCGCTGACAAACCCGCTCGATTTTCTAAAACCAGCCGCTCCGATATGCGATCCACCAGCTCACCAGAAAAACAGGAACGGTTGCCGCTAAAGACCACCACAGGGGCAGCAAGATGTCCGCTCCCCATCCCAGCACCGTGAACGTGAGCCAAAACATCTTTCGCTCCATGCGCCAAGTCTACAGGCCACACTGGAGGTATGCTGAGCATCCGGCGTGCCCGCCCCACGGACCTCCCCTCCATCCTGCGGATTGAAAAGAAATCTTTCGCGCATGATGCCTGGGACCGCGAAAACTTTGCCGGTTACTTCGCGCAATCGAAGCGTACAGTGTTCCTGGTCGCCCACGTCCGCTGTTCGGTGGTCGGCTACGCTCTCGCGTATCACAGCCTGACTCGCGCCGAAATCGATTCCATCGCCGTCGCCCCGTCAAAGCGCGGCCATGGAATCGCCCCCGCGCTGCTCACCCGCCTTCTGGCTTCATTAAGACGCCGCGGCTTCCCGGCTGTCAGTCTGCGCGTTCGTCTCGATAACCTCACCGCGATTCGGCTGTACCAAAAACTCGGTTTCGCGCGAATTCGCCGCGTTAATAACTATTACGACGACGGAGCCCCGGCGCTGCGCATGCGGCGGATCTTATGAATGACTCCTCGGCAATGCTTCCCGTATCCGCGCTGCGTCACAGAAACGTTTTAAATTCCATGACGTCGCCGTCCTGCACCACGTATTCTTTGCCTTCAGTGCGCAGCTTGCCAAGTTCGCGTGCCCGCGCAATACTCCCGCAGGCCACCAGGTCGTCGTAAGCCACCGTCTCGGCCGAAATAAAACTTTTCTCGAAATCCGAATGGATGACTCCCGCGGCAACGGGGGCCTTGTCGCCGGCGTGAATGGTCCACGCCCGCGTCTCCTTCTCTCCGGTCGTCAAATAGGTGCGCAATCCCAACAGATTATATGCCTCTTTGATTAGTGTGCCGGAGCCCGGCTCCTCCACCCCAAGGCCGGCCAGATACTCCGCCTGTTCCTCCGGGGGCAGCGTGCAGAGTTCCGATTCGATTTCCGCTGAAACGACGACGGCCCCCGTGCCGTGGTGGTGTTCCGCATACTCCCGCACCTTCGTAAGCCATGGATTGGACTCCGGCTTTCCCAGTTCGTCCTCCGCCACATTACACGCAAAGAGCGTGGGCTTCGCGGTCAGCAGGAAAAATCCTTTCACGATCGCCTTTTCCTCCGCCGACATTTCGAGCCCGAAGGCGAATTTGCCCTCATTCAGATGGGGCTCCAGACGATCGATCAAATCGAGTTCGGCCTGGGCTTTTTTGTCCCCGCCCTTGGCCGCTTTCTGCTGTTTCGCGCGCCGCTTCTGCACGCTGTCGAGATCCGCCAGCACCAGTTCAGTATTGATGATTTCGATGTCGCGGATCGGGTCGACCGTGTCCATCACATGTTCGATGTCGTCGTTCTCGAAGCAGCGCACCACCTGGATAATGGCATCCACTTCGCGGATATGCCCGAGGAACTGATTCCCCAGACCCTCCCCGGTGCTCGCCCCTTTCACCAGACCCGCGATATCGACGAACTCGAAGATGGCCGGGACCAGCTTCTCCGACCCGCTGATCTTTCCCAGGACCGCCAGCCTTTCGTCCGGCACGGTCACGATTCCCCGATTCGGTTCTATCGTGCAAAATCTGTAGTTGGCCGCCATCGCTTTGCGCGTCTGGGTGACGGCATTGAAAAGCGTGCTTTTACCAACGTTCGGAAGACCTGCAATTCCAGCACTGAGCATGTAAATTTCAGTGTATCGGCCGCGTTCTCTCGACTATCGTCGGCCTCGTGGGTTGTCTCATGCGTGGCGAGGGAACTGGATCGCCGAAGCAGATTTCGGGCTTGCCTAATGGCCGTCTCAACCTGCAAAGTGGAGAGATGAAGCATAGCCTTCCTCCCGGGATAGCCAGCGAAGTTGATGCAATTACTAAAGAGTGGACGCAGCAGAACAAGGTCGCCCGGATCTGGAATCGGGACAAGACCCTGTGGACGGGCGCCGATGAGGACAAGTGGCTCGGGTGGCTCGATATTGCCGAGAACCAGTTGGCGCAGCGGCCGCTTTTCGCGGACATCGCGGCCCAAGCCAAGGCAGGCTGCTATCAGGATGCAGTGGTACTGGGGATGGGCGGGTCAAGCCTGTGTCCGGAAGTACTTTCCATCACGTTCGGGGAGCAGGACGGTTTCCCACGGCTGCACATTCTCGATTCCACCGATCCGGCTGCGGTAAAAGCTATCGAGAAGGTCGCGGACCCTAAAACTTCTTTTTATATCGTTTCAAGCAAGTCGGGCAGCACGCTGGAACCGAATATTTTCAAGCAGTATTTTTTCGAAAAGTCCGGGCGTGACGGAAAGCGGTTTATTGCGGTTACCGATCCCGGGTCGAAGATGGAAGCGGTCGCCAGGGCGGACAGTTTCAGCCGGATCTGTTCCGGTGTGGCTTCGATTGGCGGGCGGTACTCGGCGCTTTCCAATTTCGGCATGGTGCCCGGAGCGGTCGCGGGGCTCGATATTCCGAAACTGCTGGAGCGCGCCGCGCACATGGCGAAACTTTGCCGGGAAACGGATGCGGCCAGGAACCCCGGCGTGTCCCTGGGTCTCACGTTGGGCATTCTGGCAAAAAACGGCTGCGACAAAATAACCCTGATCGCCTCACCCGCTATATACGACGTTGGCGCGTGGCTTGAGCAACTGATCGCGGAATCCACCGGGAAGAACGGACAGGCGTTGATTCCAGTGGACCGCGAACCTGCTGCCGAGCCGGAGGTATACGGGAAAGACCGGGTGTTCGTCCATATCCAGTATACGCCCGAGCAG
>JALYHT010000193.1 GCA_030776225.1 Acidobacteriota bacterium
TTGGTTGCGGGGGTAGGATTTGAACCTACGACCTTTGGGTTATGAGCCCAACGAGCTACCAGACTGCTCCACCCCGCTCAACTATCCTAGCGTGATGCAGGTGAATCGTCAATCCGGGAGCTCGTCATCTCGCCTGAAAACCCAGAAAATCGATGAAACTATTTACCTCCGCCGCCCGCGCGGGCGGCAAGGCGGCTGCGTATCTGGCTCATAACGTCCGCCGCGAGAAATGGCTTCCGTAAAACCGGGAAATCGTGCTCCTCGCAAATTGCCCCCTCTTCAGGCGGCAGCATGGACCCGGTCATCATAATCACCTGCAGATTCGGCAGCAGCTGTTTCAGTTGCTGCGCCAGTTCCACCCCGTTGCCGTCCGGCAGCATGTAATCGAGCAGCGCCGCGTTCGGCTTTCTCTGCGCCACAACAGTGCGTGCCTGGCTGGCGCTCTCCGCCGTAATCAGTTCCCAGCCGGATTCTGCCATCAGCCGCTCCAGAAACTGCAGCAGATCCCGGTTATCGTCCACCAGCAGAACAGTCGGATGCGACGGCGCCGTCTCTTCGCCGTTCGATGTCGCCCGTAATATCAGAGACTCCTGGCTTTTATCGACGTCCGCCCTCACTCTGGATCCCGAATCGATCTGGTTTTTTGCCACCAGCGTCGCCAGTGGCTGAGTCAGATGTTTATGGATAGTCCGCTTGAGTTCCCGCGCGCCATACTCCGGACTCGTACCTCTTTCAATCAGCCATTGACGTGTTTCGAACGGCACCTCGATAGTAAAGCACCGGTTCCCCAGACGCGTATTGACATGCCCCTGCAGACTGGCAATTTCGAGATCCGCAATCGCCGAAAAAGATTCCGCATCAAGCGGCTTGTACGTGATCACATGGTCGATGCGATTTATGAATTCCGGCGAAAACTTCTTTCGCACGGCCACCAGCGCGATGCCCTGCAGTTTCTCCGTGAGGTTTTCGCGTGTTCCACTGACCGTGGCCGAGGTGAAGCCGAAATCCGGGTTAATCTCGCGCATCATTTCTTTAGCGCCCAGATTGCTTGTAAGAAAAACCAGGCTCTTTTCGAAATTAACTATGGAATTATCGCCCAGCCGCAGTACCCCGCGATCGAGCACCCCCAGCAGCAGACGCGTCAGCGACGGGGCCGCTTTTTCTATCTCATCGAACAGTACCAGCGAAAGTCCGCAGTTGTCGCTTGCGACGCTCGTGAGCTTCTGCTGGGAAAGCATGGGCTGCGTTTCGCGATGACCCAGATATCCCGGAGGAGCGCCAATCAGTTTCGCGACTTCATGTTCCATCTGGAACTCGCCGCAATCGATCTTCAGAACGTTTCGTGAACTGCCATGCAGCGCTTCAGCGAGCGCCTCCACGGTGCGTGTCTTTCCCGTCCCCGTTGGCCCAAGGAGAAGAAACACGCCCACAGGCCGGTTCTCCGGAGCAAGCCCCGCCTGGAACATCTCGATGTAGGGAACAATTACATTGATGACATTCGGCTGACCCACCACCTTCGACGACAGGATGGTCGTCAGATCTTCGGCCGGTTCAGTTACCTGTTTGCGAACCCGCGGGCTCGCCGGACTTTTTGGACGATCCGTCATATGCTGGCCTGATTATACGAGCGAACCAGGGCTTGACCCGTCCATGCAGAGTGCGGTCCCCTCTCGTTCGGGCTCATTCTACAACATATTAAGGGGGGAAACGCCGGATAATTTAATTTGAAATGTTGTGACTGATTAAAGTTCACCGGCTTTTGAGATATTAGAAGAGGATTTGAAGCTAGCGATGGCGGAAAGTGATCCGGCCTTTGGTCAGATCGTAAGGTGAAAGCTCCAGCGTCACCTTATCGCCCGCCAGTACGCGGATACGATTGCGCCGAAGGCGGCCCGCCAGATGCGCCAGCACCACGCGTTCATGTTCCAGTTGAACGCTGAAAAGACCGCTCGGAAATTTTTCCAGTATGGTCCCGGTTACTTCTATGCTGTCTTCCTTACTCATGCCACCTCTCGAATCTTCCTGCAATTTGAAGCCGGGCTGGCGCTTCGGTCTTTCAAGCCAGCCCGGTTTAATAGATCTCGCCGAATCAACCCGCGACCATCTCGACGTTCGAGGCCTGCAGGCCTTTCGGTCCGTTGGTCACTTCAAATTCCACTCGCGCGCCCTCGTCGAGGGATTTATACCCGTTCGACTGAATCGCCGAAAAATGCACAAACACGTCTTCCCCTGATTCGCGCTGGATAAAGCCGAAGCCCTTCGCCGCGTTGAACCACTTCACTGTACCTGTTTCTCTCATCGCTGACCTCTTTAAGAATTCACAGCTGGATCGCAAGAGGCTGAGCCCGTGATCGCAAACGAAAACAGGGCCGCCGCAGTGGAAACTGCGCAGCCCTGAAATTGATTGCGATTATAATGGCGCACCAGGAACGATCAGCTATTCACAGAGTATAGCCTGGCGGTCAGGGCGATATGAACCGCCCAAAATGATCCTGCAAAACAGTACTATGGCGCGGCGATTGCCTGCATTTTCCTGACAGGAGACTTAACCGATGAAGCTATCTTTTCCCATAGCTCTGATAATGGCGGGCGCCATGCTCACGGGCGCCATGCTCACGGGTGGATGCGCCACCAAAAAATACGTCCGCCAGCAGGTGGATCCGGTAACCGGCAAGCTCGATCAGGTTGCCGCTAAGTCGGATCAGCAGGGCCAGACCCTGGACCAGACCCGCGCGACTCTCGATCAGACTCGCTCCACCCAGGAGAAGGATGAAGCGGCGTTGAGCGCTACCAACGAACGGGCGCTTTCCGCGGATAACCATGCCAGTCATGCGATGAGCCGGGCGGAAGAGGCCAACCAGGGTCTCAGCCAGCTTGCCGGCACAGTCGCCAATCTGGACGATTACAAACAGATCGCCGAAACCACGATCAACTTCAAATTCAACAGCGATAAGCTGACCAGCGATTCAAAGATGGCCCTCGATCAGATGGTGGCGAATCAAAACCACTACAAGCGTTTCTTCATCGCCGTCGAAGGTTTTACCGACAAGGTGGGTTCCGCCGACTACAATGCCGCGCTGAGCCGTCGTCGCGCGGACGTCGTCGTGGAATATCTGGTGGCTGAGCATAACATCCCCATATACCGCATCCATATGGTTGGTTTGGGTCAGCAAAAGCCGGTGGCAGACGCTCGCAGCCGCACCGCCAACGCGAAAAATCGCCGGGTGGAGGTCACTCTCTACAGTGCGGATCAAAATCTTTCGCTGAACTCGAACGGCTCGCAACAACCGGGCAATACCAATTCGAACGTTCCAGCCAATCAGTAACTGCTGGTCAAATTGAAGAAGAGCAGGTCGCGCATCGATCTGCTCTTCTTCATTTAGTTTCATAGTTTCAGGGCCGCGGCTTCATACGCATCCACTCATAGAGCACCGGCAATTGAAACAGCGTGAGCACGGTCGAACTGAACAATCCTCCGATGACCACAGTGGCCAGAGGGCGTTGCACCTCCGCGCCCGTTGACGTTGCGATCGCCATCGGAATGAAACCGAAGCTTGCGACAAACGCCGTGATCAGCACCGGCCGCAATCTTCGTCGGGCGCCCACCAGAACTGCTTCGCGGATGGAATGGCCAGCCATGCCCGCCTGGTTGATGGAACTTACCAGCACGACGCCATTCAGCATCGCGACGCCAAAGAGCGCGATGAAACCGATCGAGGCCGAGAGATTCAGATTCATGTCGCGCATCCAAAGCGCCGCGATCCCGCCCACCAGAGCCAGCGGAATATTACAAACAACCAGCAGCGCCTGTGGAACGGAGGCGAAGGTCAGATAGAGCAGGACAAATACCAGCGCTATAGCCACAGGCACGATCAGCATGAGCCTGCGCGTGGCGCGTTCCTGATTCTCGAATTGTCCTCCGTACTCGATGTGGTAACCCGGCGGCAGGCTCACCTGCCGGTCGATCTTCGAGCGGACCTCGGCTACAAAACTTCCCAGGTCGCGCGAACGCACATTCGACATCACCACGATCCGCCGCTGTCCCTCTTCCCGATTGATCAATTCCGGACCGCGCCTGAGCTGTACCCGTGCGACCTGATCGAGCGTAACCTGTTCGCCCCCCGGCGCACGCAGCGGAATCTTCCGCATTGCATCGGGGTCTGTACGGTAACGCTCCGGGAGCCGCAGACTGACGGTGTATCGCTTTTGTCCATCCACCACTTCGGAGATCAGATCGCCCGACCCGCCGCTCGCCACCGCCTGTTCCACGTCTGTGACGTTGAGGCCGTATCTTGCGAGAGCGTCTCGATCCACCTGCACCGATAATTCCGCGACTCCCGAAGTAATCTCCATCTGAGCTTCCGCCGCGCCGCGAACCGACGATACGACGCGAAGCGCCTGCTGGCCAATCTCATCGAGCTTGCCAAAGTCGTCGCCGAAGACCTTGATGGCAAGGTCGGCTTTAACTCCGGAAATTGTTTCATCGATACGCATCGCCATCGGCTGCGTGAAGCTGTAAGCGACGCCGGGAATGGTGTCGAGCGCCCTGGCAACTTCCCGAATCAGGTCCTCCTTGCTGTGGAAACGTGTCCATGTTTCCATCGGCCGGAGCAGAAGATACGTATCTCCCTCATTGATCCCCATTGCCTCCGTAGCGAAGTCCGGACGTCCGATCTTAATCACCACGTCCGCGATTTCCGGGAACTGCCGCAGCCGCTGTTCGATCCTCTTGCTGATCGCAATCGATTCCGTGAGTGAGATGCCAGGCAGCTTACGGGTCTCCACCAGAATCGAGCCTTCATCCAGCTTCGGCATGAACTCCGTGCCTATATAAAACAGAGATCCGAGCGAGATGGCGAGAATCGCTATGGCGATGCCAACCGTGATGAAACGGTGCTCCATTGCCGACCTGAGCGAGTTTTCATATGCCCGGCTCAGCCGATCCATCAGTGTCGGTCTGCCTGTCGCTCTGTTGGTGCGCCGGACATAACGCTCGAAGCCGAACGAGGTCAGGAGCGGAACCAGTGTGAGGGCGAGCAACAGTGAACCCGCCAGCGCCGCGCATACCGTGATTGCCATGGGTCGAAACATGCGGCCTTCCAGTCCCTGAAGGAAAAGAATGGGCAGGTAGACGGCAATAATGATGAAGACCGCAAAGGTCATCGGTCGCGCCACTTCATGCGCCGCCTGGCGCACGGACTCCAACGGCGGCTCAGAGCCTCGGTTCTCTTCCAGCCGATGGACCGAGTTCTCCATCATGACCACCGCTCCATCGACGATCATTCCGAAATCGATCGCCCCGAGGCTCATCAGGTTCGCGCTGATACCAAATAAGCGCATGCCCAGGAAACTGATCAGCATCGAGAACGGGATGACAGCGGCCGTGATAATCGCCGCGCGAATATTCCCCAGGAAGAGAAGCAGAACGATCGTGACGAGCACAAAGCCTTCGAACAGGTTCTTCTCGACCGTATGAATGGTCCCGTCGATGACGAATGCCTGGTCGTAAAACGGCACGATCTTAACCCCGGCCGGCAGCTTCATGGCGGCGATTTTTTCTTTGACCCGCTCAATCAGCTTCTTGCCGTTCTCGCCCTTGAGCATGATGACCATGCCGGACACCGTCTCGCCGTTGCGCAGGGTAGCGCCTTCGGGCGGAGCCGGCCCAACACGCACGTCGGCCACGTCGCGCAGCAGCAGCGGTGTGCCATCTTTTGAAGCGAGCACGATGCTGCCGAAGTCGCGGGGCTCCACCGCGCGCCCCGTCCCGAGCAGCGTGTACTGTTCGGCTGCGTGTTCAATATACCCGCCGCCGAAATTCGTATTGTTTTCGCCCACGCGCTTTTCCACGTCATGAAGCGTGATGCCGTACTGGTTGAGCAGCGCGGGGTCGACCACGATCTGCAACTGCCTGGTCTGGCCGCCCCAGGCGTTGATTTCGCTGACGCCTGGCAGCGTGCGAAGTTGCGGTTTGATGACCCACTCGTGCAGATCCTTCAGATCCATGGGGCTCATCGGCCCTGACAAAGTGTATTGGTAGAGTTCTCCGAATGCCGTGGATGGCAGTCCGAGTACCGGCTGGATTCCGGCGGGCAGAGCCGTCGATATCTGCTGCAGCCGTTCACTGACCAGCTGCCGCGCGAAATACATCGCTACCGAGTCGTCGAAGACGATAGTGACCATCGAGAGCCCCAGCTTCGAAAGCGACCTGACCTCCAGCTTGTCGGGCAGTCCCAGCATCACCCGTTCAATGGGGAAAGTGATCAGTTGCTCGACTTCGGTCGGCGGGAGCGATGGAGCGTTCGTGACTACCACCACCTGGTTGTTCGTGAGGTCGGGAAATGCTTCCACGGGGATCGTGTAAAGCCCGTAACCGCCTGCACAGAGCAGGGCGACGATTCCCGTAAGAACCAGCCATCGGTATGACAGAGTGAGATCGATAATTCGATTCAGCATGGTTGGATCACTCGCTCTGTAACGTCGCTTTCAGCAACTGAGACTTAAGCGTGAAGCTGCCGCTGACAACGACGGATTCTCCCGCCCGCAGCCCTTCGGAAATCGGCGTGCGGCCCGCCTCCGTTGCGCCCGTTCGAACCGGACGAACGGCGAACCGGTCGGGGGCCGATTGTACGAAGACCACATCCTGCCCGTTGACCTGCTGGACAGCGTCGGACGGCACCGTGACCGCCGCAGTCGCTCCGCCGACGGCGATGTCCGCTGTCGCGAGCATTTCCGGGCGCAGGCTGTTTCCCGGGTTATTCAGTTCAATCCGAACTTCCATCATCCGGGTCTCCGGATTGAGGCGTTGCCCCAGGTTGGTGACGCGCCCGGCGTAGTGCGTCGGCGCGTCAGGGCTGACTGCAACCGTGGCGTTCTGGCCCGAGCGCACCCTGGCCAGGTCCCCCTGGCTCACCGAAGCGAGCATCCATACGCGCGAGAGATCGCCAATAACAAAGGTATCGGCGGAGAGCTCGATTGTCTTGCCGGGCGTGATGTTCTTTTCGATCACGTAGCCCGTTGCGGGAGCGAAAATAGGAACTTCGTCGGCCAACGGGTTATCTTTCTTAGGCTCAGCCGGTACGCGGAGATCGTCTTCGAGCACATCGCGGGTGCGGTCGATCTCGATCTCAGCTTTCCGCACGGCGGCCTCGGCATTCGAAAGATCCTGCTGTAACTGTTCGACCTGTTGGACGGACCCGGCTTTCAAATCGAGAAGTCGCAGGGCGCGTTCGCGATTGCGCTGCGCTTGCGCGACGCCTGCCGTGGCCCGGTCCCGCTCGGAGATCGCGGCGCGATACAGCGCGCGCGTATCGCGCACTTCATCGGCATGGTACCGGGCAAGAATCTGGCCCCTGGTGACGTGGTCGCCCAGTCCGGCGTAAACCTCCATGACCAGTCCAGGAGTGCGTATACCGACTCGCCACGTGTGGTCGTCGGCCAGCACGATTCTTCCCTTCGCATGGATCATGTCGGGCTGCCGCGAGAGACGGGCGGGTTCGGTCGCGATCTTTGCCGTCGCCTGTTCAGCGCGCGAAATGATCAACTCGTCCTTCGCCGCTTTCGTCTCAACAGGCGTTGTCTCAACATGCTTCGATTCCCCGGCCGGCTCCTTCGGACCGCCGCAACCCACGAGAAAAACGGAGGCCGTAAAAATGAGAACTGACTTTCTGCCGATCACGGGTTGACTCCTTCGGCTGCTTCCAGCCTGACCAGACTTTGTCGATACTCGATCATTCCCCTCGTCCAGGCGAGCTCCGCGTCCAGCCGCGCGCGTTCCGCGTCCAGCAAACGGAGCAGGTCGGTTCCACCCTCCGCGTATGCCGCAGAGGCGATTTGCGCGATCGCGCCCGCATGTTCACGCAGAGGCTGGAGCATGGTTTCAAACTCCTCCTGGCGCATCTGGTATTCCCGCAGCGCCCCGTAATACTCGGCGCGGGCATCGGTTTCGACCGCACTGAACTGTTGCTCGGCGCGCCGAACCTCCGCCTCGGCGGCTACCCGATTCCCCTGGTTCTTATCGGTAAAAGGCAATGTGATTCGCACGGAGGCAATCGCCGTATTCACCCCATCCGTCGTGTCGGGTAGTTGCGTTCTCTTGTATCCGTACGTAATGTTCAGGTCCGGTCGCGCGGCGACATCCTGAAGGTGCGCGGCGGCGCGCGCCTGCTCCAACGCTGCGCGGGCCGCATGAACGTCCGCACGGCGCGCGATGACATCCGCCACGTCGGGGCGAATGGGCGTGGAGGCGGCGGTCCAGGGTTCGGTCAGCACCAGTTCCGGGAAGTCCGCCGCGCCCATCTCATGCAGCAGTTCGACGCGGGCGCGATTCTCCTCAATCGCCGCGAGGTCGGCGGAGATTTTCAGCCGCTCATGCTCCAGCCGAATGCGGAGCAGATCCTGCTCCGCAATAGCGCCGACGCTGAGTTGGGCCACGTGATAGTCGACAATCTTCTGGAAGTTGCCAGCCGTGGTCCTGAGAACTTCGTGTATCTCCTGCGCCCCGCGCGCCGACCAGTAGGCGAGTTTGACCCGTTGCGAAACTTGCCACCGGGCCTGTGCGTAATCGGCGCCGGCACGGTCGACCGCCTCTCCCGCCGCCGCGATGCGCGCCCGCCTCTTGCCAAGAATATCGAGTGGCTGGTTGATCAGAGCCAGCGTATCCACGTCCCGTCCGTATGTCTGACCCGGCCGCAGATTCTCGTTCTGGAACTGAAACTCGGGATTGGCGATCAGCTGCGCCTGTCTCCTGAAACCTTTGGCGACATTGATGCGTTCGGCCTCGGCTTTCAGAGAAGCGCGAGACTGAAGCGCCCGGTTCACGGCATCGTCCAGGCTCAGTCTCAACTGCGCGAAACAAAAGGGCGCGCAAGCGCCGCTATAAACGATCAAAGCCAAATAAAAAATGGACCTTCTTCTCACGGAACTCCTTCATATGAATACAAATGTGGATACGAATTGAAGAATGCTCCGATGGGCGCACTACGCCGCCGGAGACCAGCAAAGTGGTTTCGAGAGGAAGGTCAGAGAGGAGGGGCGCGGGGACCAGAGCTGCCGCGGGCCGGCGGATCGTGGCCCCGTTCTTCGATGATCTCAACCGGATGAATCGTCCGGTGCGGCGCGAACGCCGCCAGCGGACTTCGGGAAGGCAGACTCAGCGAAGTTACAGTCGGTTGTTTCGGCGTGAAAGTGTCTATTGACAGCGCATGGGCGTGATCGTCGTCATCGTCATCCGCTCCAATTCCGATGCCTTCCGGTTGCGCATGGGAAACGGGCGCAACAAAGAAGTGGGCGTGCACAACGCCCGCCTGCGCATGATTGTGGTGATGATCGTCGCCCGCGTGTTCGTCGCCCGTATGAACGTGCTGAAACGGCGCAACCATGAATGCCAGAACAACTGCCAGGCATGTCTGAACGGACAGCGCGCGACGCATCGCTTAAAGTGTACAAAACCGATGTCAGGCGCCATCCCGGCCGGTGCGATAGCAGAGAATAGGCCATGAGTCGCCTGGAGACCAATCCAATGCTGAAACCTTTGGGCATGACGCCGCTGCTCGTTCTGATGCTGTCCCTCGGTGCCACGGTGACCTCGTCCGCTCAGACGTCGCCGGTTCCCGACTATGTGGGTTCCGCCGCCTGCCGGACCTGTCACCCGGCAATCTACGCGCGTTGGCGCAAAACGCGCATGGCGAATGTCGTTCTCGACCCGAAGCTGCACCCCGAGGCCATCATCCCCGACCTCTCCAAACCCGACCCCTTAGTCAAATTCACTGCAGCGGACATCGCTTTCGTCTATGGCAGCAAGTGGAAACAGCGCTACTTCACCAAAAAAGGCGATGACTATTACCCGCTCGGCGCCCAATGGGACGTGACGCACAAGGTCTGGCGTCCCTATCAGGCGGCGCCCGGAACCGATTGGTGGACAGCCCACTATCCCAACGACAATATGCAGCGGCCCACCGGTCCCCTCTGCGATGGTTGCCACTCGGTCAACTACAACATCCAGACCAGAGCCGTTACGGAATGGAATGTCGGCTGTGAAAAGTGCCACGGGCCCGGCGGAGCGCACGTAAATCACCCGTCCCGCTCGAATATCGTGAACGCCGCGCGGCTCAGCTCCGTTCAGGCAACCGATCTCTGCCTCCAGTGCCATTCACAGGGCCAGCCCCTGCACAGCCCGATCAACGGCCGCTACTATGACTGGCCGGTCGGATTCCGCGCCGGTCTCGATCTCAAAGATTTCTGGAAGCTCGAAGACAACAAGCTCGGCGAACAATCGTTTACTCATTTCGCCGATGGCACCGCCCACAAGAACCGGATGCAGGGCAACGACTTCGTCCAAAGCGTCATGTACGCGCGTGGCATCACATGCAACAGTTGCCACGATGTTCACGGCACCGAAAACAACGCGGACCTCATTAAGCCTGCCAACGTAATGTGCCTGGAATGCCACGGCCCGAAATCACCCAACGGACCACACGCCGACACCATCGAAGCGCACACCCACCACGCGGCAGGCAGCGCCGGCAGCGAGTGCGTGTCCTGCCACATGCCGAAGATCGAGCAGACCATCGCGGATGTCAACGTCCGGGCGCATACGTTTCGATTCATCACGCCCAAAGACACGGCAACGCTGAAAGTGCCCAACCCATGCGCCGGATGTCACGCCGGCAAGCCCGCGGCCTGGGCGGCCGATACTTTACGCACTTGGTCGAACATGTCGCCCTGGAGAGTGGCAAAGCCCTGAAAGGAAAAAGCCCGGGGGACAACTGGCATGGTCACCGGCGCCAGGACCTCCCGGGCGGGCGGTATCAGCAGGATCCGCCCCCGCGATATCGCAAAAATGCAATACTGAATTAATGGCATGGGTGGTAGAGTTGCTCGATGCCCGGGTTTTAGATGAACTCGATGCGCTGCCGCCCGATATGCAGGCCCGTTTT
>JALYHT010000194.1 GCA_030776225.1 Acidobacteriota bacterium
CCACACCATAGCCCGGTATCCGAACAGCGGCTTGCGCGAGAAGTTGGCAATCAGGTGCGACACGATGCCCATGCCGGGCAGGATCGCGATATAGACCTCCGGGTGTCCAAAAAACCAGAACAGATGCTGCCACAGGAGAGGAGAGCCGCCGGCGTGCCGAATCGTCCGATCGGCAACCAGCAGCCCCGTGGGAATGAAGAAACTTGTGCCGCCGAGTCTGTCGAGCAGAATCAGCAGTAGCGCCGCAAGCAGTACGGAGAATGCCAGCAGGCTCAGAATAGCGGTGACGAACCAGTTCCAGCAGGTCAGCGGTATGCGCATCAGCGTCATGCCGGGCCCGCGTTCGTCGATCACCGTCGCAATTATGTTGATGGCGGTGATCAGCGAAGAGACGGCAAATAACCCGATGCTGAAAAACCAGAGCGTTTGTCCCGCGCCTTCGCCAGGCCCGGCGATAGCCCCTACTGCGCTCAAAGGCGGATACGCGGTCCAGCCCGACAGCGGGCCCCCGCCGGCATCCAGAAACGACGCGATCAGTACCGAGAACGACGCCGCGGCGATCCAGAATGACAGGCGATTCAACCGCGGAAAAGCCATCCCGTGCGCCCCAAGCTGCTCCGGCAATACCAGATTGCCGAATGCGTTCAGGGGCGCGAGCGTCAGCACGAAGAACACCATGATCGTGCCGTGCAGGGTGAGCAGCGAGAGGTAATATTCGGGCGGCATCACGGTTCCCGCAATGGGCGTTTGCGGATAACTCAGGTGAAACCGCATCAAGAGAGACAGCGCGGACCCGAGGATTACAGCGGCCAGCGACAGGAAGAAGTATTGACGCGCGATCGCACGATGGTCAGTGCTGAAAATCCGGCCCGTGTTGAAAATTCGGGAGGCGGCTCCCGGCCTCAATGCTGTCTTTTCCATCGGTCGTATGCTTCCGGCGGCATCGCGATCAGAACGCTGCGCATCTGGCTGTGCCCCAGCCCGCACAGTTCGGCGCAGGCGATTTCATAAGTCCCGGGCGTGTTCACGTGCAGTTCCAGAGGGATTTCCATGCCCGGCACAATGTCCTGCTTGGTGCGGAGCTCCCGCACGAAAAAATCGTGAATGACATCGCGCGAGTGCAGCAGCAGCAACACGTCGCGCTGCGCGGGTATCCGCAGGGTCGCGGTGACGGTGTCGTCCCTGCCTGCCGGGTCTTCAGGGTCGATGCCGATGGGGTTGCCCCCGGCATCGCTGATAAATTCGGGAGCGGTGCGGCCGAAGCGCCGGTCGGGCCCGGGGTAGCGAAAACTCCACGCAAACTGGTGCGCGTGGACTTCGATAGTTTCTTCGCCCGGCCGCTGCCCGGGGATCTTCGCCCATCCGCGCGAGCCTGCCACAGAGAGACCGATGAACAGGGCGGCGGTGGCGGTCACCCAGGTGATTTCGAGGAAACCATGCCCCACTGCGGCTGAAGCCGTCTTCCGCTTCCGGCCCTTGACTATGGTCCACGCCAGCAGCAGTTGCGCTCCTATGAAAATCGTGCCTGTGATCCACAGAGTCCAGGTGAATTGACGGTCCCAGGCAAGCGCTTCCACCGTGATCGCCACGGGAAACCAGGCAGGCTTCGCCGCAAAAAGGACGCACCCCGCTACGGTTAAGATCACCAGGATGAGGCCAGGCAGCATTAAAAAAATGGAGTGGAAAACTGGCTATCCATCCATTTTTCAGTATAGAAGGTCGAGCGTACACTGAAGTGGATGTGGGGCCGTTGCTATATTTTCTTCGCGTTTGCAGCTGCGGCCTGCGGCCAGACCGCGTGTCCGCCGACCCCGGAGTTTACCCCATGCGACCTGACGTTCGATATTCCTTCGGATGAAAGCGGCGCGCCCATCGATCTGCAGGCGGAGTTTCGCTCTCCGCACCAGAGCACGGGACTCGTCAAAGCGTTCTGGGACGGAGGCGCCCGCTGGGTGATCCGTTATACGCCGGCCGAAGCCGGAACTTATGTCTGGCGTATCAGGAGCAGCCTCCCCGGTTTGGGCGGCAGGGAAGGGCAGTTCACCGCGACTCCGGCCGCGAAGCCGGGATGGCTGCGGGCCGCCAACGTACACCATTTCGCGTTCGTGAACGCGGCCAATCCGAATCATCTTACGCCCCATCTCTGGATGGGAGCGATGGCGCCCGGTTTCTCGGCCATGTCCCAGGCACAGTGGAAATCGCTGATCGACACGCGTACAGCGCAACATTTCAACCATTTGGGCGTAACCCTGGTCGACGGGGCCACCGGCGTGGACTTCCGCTCGCCCAGGTTCTTTCGCGCCGTGGAAGAGAAACTGCGCTATGCCAATTCGAAAAACATCATCGCAGACATCGCCCTTTTCGGGCCGAACGGGCTGATGGAGAAGCTGCTGCCCACTCACAATGACAGGCAGCAATGGTTCACGTACGCGCTCTCGCGCCTGGCCGGGTACGACGTCACATGGCAGGGACTTGAGGGTTGGGAAACATACGACAACGGCCGCGAACTGCTGAAAGAAATCGCCGATTATCTGACCAGTCTCGACCCTTATAAACACACCCGGTCCACGCGCACAAACCTCTCCACCGGTCCGGTGGTCGATGACGGCTGGCTGCGCTACAGGTCTTACCAAACGGAAAATGATAATTCGGCAGGCGCCATCGACCAGCAGATTTATCAATACCCCGCTGTGAACAATTTCTCCAGCGACGCCCCGGATGCGGATACTTTCCGTCATCGTTTGTGGAATGCGGCGATGAGCGGCCAGTATCCCTCCGCTGCCATTCCCAACGAGCAGGCCGCCAACGAAATGAAGGTCTGGTACGAATTCATGGAAGGCACGCGCCACTGGGAGATGGAGCCCTTCTTCGATGCGGATAACGGCCGTGGTCTGGCGCTGGAAGATATCGAATACATAATTTACGTGGAGAAGCCCGGACCGGTGACGGTGAGGCTTGAGAAGCACGGTTATGACGGAAAATGGTTCAACCCCGCGAACGGCCAATCTGTGAAGATCAGGGAGATTAAAACGGAAATCTTTATCGGCGAGCCGCCCGACCGGACACACGACTGGGTTCTGCAGATTTCGCGCGAGGGACACAAAGCCTCGATGCTGAAGAGCTACAAATTCGATTCTCGTGAACAAGGCCTGGTGCTGCAGGAAGTGGAAGGCAATCCGGAGAAAGTCCCTTTCGAGGTTGTCGAGCCCTCGGGCGACAGCATTTCTCTGAGCCAGCCTCCGGCTTATTCCGTGAAACTGAAACGGGAGACGAAGGCGCTGCGGCACATGACTTATGAATGGACCGGCGAAGTGACGGCTGACAATCGCAGTTACCGGGTGATCGGAACCGGTCCTGAAGGGAATCTCCGTGTCGCTGCGGGAATCGCCCGCGAATACCCGGCGGCGCTGCACATCCGCCTCACCGGCATGAACGGCCTTGGCAAGGTTTACGTGCTCGATCACAACTACACACTTACGAAATGACATCGCGAAATGATGCGCATTCCCCCATGTTGACGCTGGCTGTCGATACCGCCGCGGATTCCGGCAGTATCGCGCTGGCGGACGTAAATGGCCTTCGTGAAGAGGTGCTGCTGCATGCGCCGCAGGGATTCAGTCACGTACTCTTCGGAGAAATTGAAAAACTTCTCGCCCGGCAGGAGGTTTCTCTGACCGACATTCAGCTCTTTGCGGGCGCCTCGGGCCCCGGTTCATTTACCGGAGTGCGCGTGGGGCTTTCAGCGATCAAGGGTCTGGCTGAAGTACTCGGAAAGAAAGTAGTCGCCGTATCCAACCTTGAGGCGGTTGCCGAGTTCGGCACGTCTGCTGAGCGGGCCGTAGTGATCGATGCCCGCCGCGGTGAAGTTTACGCGGCCGTGTACGACGGGGCGGGGAATTGCCTGGCGCCTGAGGTAGTGGCGGCGTTCCCCCAATTCATATCCATGTTGCCCGCCGCGCGGTTCGAATGGGTTTCGCAGGATCGGGACGTGCTGACGCGCCTGATGGCTGGCACAAGGTATGAAGAGGATCCGGTCATCACGGCGCCGCGCGCTCTCGCCGGCGCCATCGCACGGATCGCGATCCACCGGAAGATTGCGCAGGACCCGGCTGTCATCGAAGCCAACTACGTGCGGCGGTCCGACGCTGAGCTGCTTTACCTGGCTAAGTAACGCGCGCCGGTAAGGTAAAGTGGTGTCGAGCTAAAAGTGGTGTCGACATAAAGATGGCCCGCGCCGCGCGACAGCTTAAACTGGCCGGCGTATTTGCCTCTTCCATTACCCCCCGGCGCGCCGATACGCAGGACCCCGACTTTTCCGGCATGCTCGATCTGCTGGATTTTCTTGCCGACGGTGGAGTGCAGGGCGTCTGCCTCTTCGGTACCACCGGGGAACTCCTGAACTACAGCTTTGCCGAGCGACAGCGCCTTCTCTATCTGGGGGTCAAACGCAGCCGCGTCCCCCTGCTCGCAGGCGTGTCCCACTCTACTCTCGCGGGCGCGCTCCACCTTGCGGAGGAAGCCATCGCGGCCGGGGCCGATGCCCTGCTGCTCATGCCGCCGTGGTTTTACCAATATGGACCACGCGAAATCGAAGAATTTTACGTGCAGTTCGCCCGTGAAACCGGCGACGCCGTGCCGCTCCTGATTCACAACCAGCCGCATAACACTTCAAAACTTGAATTTGAGCTTCTGTGCAGACTCATCGATTCCGGCCGGTTCGCAGGGATTGAAGATTCGAGCGGCGATCCCGCTTTTTTTCAGCACCTCCTGGAACTGAAAAGCCAACGGCCGTTGGCGCTTTTCAACGGGGACGACCGGACTGCCGCCGATTCGCTAAGGGCCGGCGCGGACGGAATCATATCGAGCGCGGCCTGTCCGTTGCCCGAATTGGTTACGGCTCTCGCGCGCGCTATCGCTACAGGTGAAAATGTCCTCGCGGAAACACTGAATGCCCGCCTGCTGGAGTTTGTCTGCCGGGCCGATCGATTTCCCGAACCGGTCGCGGTGAAGCGCGCCGTCGAGTTGAGAGGACAAAAATCGGCGCCTCCGCTGACCCCCCTCGCGTCCGAAACCGAGCAGGCACTGGCTGAGTTTTCATCCTGGTTCAACGGGTGGCTGCTGAAATGAGACATTTAGAATTAAGTTATTAGCACTCGGGCTCGGGGTGTGCTAATAATATGGCTTGGAGCCGATACACCAACCATTTCGGTTCCATGGGTCAGTAATCCCAACATTCCATTGAGAGGTAATTAATATGAACATTCGTCCGCTCTACGACCGCATTGTGGTCAAACGGGTTGAAACGGAAGCCGAGAAGACACACGGCGGCCTCTATATCCCCGACAGCGCAAAAGAAAAACCACAGGAAGGCGAGGTTGTTTCAGTCGGTAAAGGCAAGCGCCTCGAAGACGGAAAAATTGTTCCGCTCGATGTGCAGCCCGGCGACCGCATCCTGTTCGGTAAGTATTCCGGCAGTGAAATCAAGATCGACGGCGAAGAAGTGATGATCATGCGCGAAGACGAAGTGCTCGGCATTCTCGAAGCGCAGCCTGTGAAGGCCTCGAAAAAAGCCAGCTAGGCCGAAGATTTCCAACAAAGGACAGAAAATATTATGGCAAAACAAATTGTTTACGCTGAAAATTCCCGCCAGGCGATCCTGCGCGGCGTGAATCAGTTGGCCGATGCGGTGAAAGTCACCCTCGGACCCAAGGGCCGCAACGTGGTCCTCGAGAAAAAATTCGGCGGTCCGACCATCACGAAAGACGGTGTGACGGTCGCGAAGGAAATCGAACTCAAAGACCCGCTGGAGAACATGGGCGCGCAGATGGTTCGCGAAGTGGCTTCGAAGACTTCCGACATCGCCGGCGACGGCACCACGACTGCGACGATCCTGGCACAGGCGATCTTCCGCGAAGGCGCGAAGTCGGTTGCCGCGGGTGCAAACCCGATGGCGCTGAAGCGTGGAATCGACAAGGCCGTTGCCGTGGCGGTCGCGGAAGTGAAGAAGATGTCGAAGCCGGTCTCGGGCGATATGATCGCTCAGGTCGGGACAATTTCAGCCAACAGCGACCACACGATCGGCGACAAGATTGCGGACGCGATGAAAAAGGTCGGCAAGGACGGCGTCATCACGGTTGAAGAATCGAAGACGATGGACACCGTGCTGGAAACCGTGGAAGGCATGCAGTTCGACCGCGGCTATCTGTCACCGTACTTCGTGACCGATCCGGAGC
>JALYHT010000195.1 GCA_030776225.1 Acidobacteriota bacterium
AGCAGATCAAGGTGGCCTACGGGCCACGCGGCGCCGCCGCCGGGAGTGCGGCCACGCAGGGTAATAATTTCGTGGCAACGCCCGCTGGCGGGCCGCCAGTGACTGCGCCACCCGTGACAGCGCCGCCGGCGCCTCCGGCGACCGCGCCGGCGATCATCCCCTCCCCGCCCGGTCCGCCGCAGGCCGGGGGGCCCGCGAGAGTCAGCTTCCAGCCGGCGACGGTCAATACGCAGTTGAGTTCGGCGGTGACGGTAACGCTCTATGGGGAGAACATCTCCGATATGGTTTCGGCGGCGGCACAGTTGAGATACGATCCGAAAATTCTGCGCATCAATAACATCGTGGCCGGCGATCTGCCGCAGCGGAACACGGGGCCGATGGAGCCATCCAGGAATATTCTGAATGACAGCGGCTCGGCGGACGTGTCGGTGAGCCGGGGGCCGGGCGACGGCGGGATTTCGGGCGCAGGGGGGCTGTTCACCGTGGTATTTCAGGCAGTGGGGCGAGGCAACACGAATGTCTCGGCGCCCTCGGTGGGTCTGACGGCGTCAACCGGCCAGCCGATCAACGCTATTGCGCCGCCGCCGCTGGTTGTGAATGTGAACTAGGTATGCCGCGCGGAAAATCGCAGCAGGGTTTGACGCTGGTCGAGTTGATCGTGGCGTTTACGATTCTTCTGGTGCTGACGAGCATGGCGGTACCGGTGGCGCGCTCGAATGTGAGGCGTATGAAAGAGCGCCGGCTGCGCGAGGCGCTGCACGAAATCCACACTGCAATCGATAAATATAAAGATATGGCGGACGGCGGGAAGCTGGGGGTGCAGAAGCTGGACGGTTACGGGTACCCGGAATCGCTGCAGGCGCTGGTGGATGGCGTGAAGGGCTCGGGGCAGGCGGCGGATACAAAGCTGAAGTTTTTGCGGCGCATTCCGATCGACCCGATGACGAACACCCGGGATTGGGGGCTGCGGAGTATGCAGGACGATCCGACAAGCATTAGCTGGGGCGGCCAGAATGTATTCGATGTGTATACGAAGAGCATGGACAAAGCGGCGGATGGAACTCCCTATTCCGAGTGGTAGGCTTTCCCCGCGCCGGCTGAAGTCGGGGTTCACGCTTATCGAGATGATGATCGTGATGGCGATCATCGTGATTCTGATTGCGGTGGCGGTGCCGTTTTATCAGAAGGCGATTACGCGCGCGAAAGAGAGCGTGCTGCACAATAATCTGTTTGCGATGCGGTCGGCCATCGATGAGTATTCGTTCGATAAGCAGAAAGCGCCGCAGAACTTACAGGATCTGGTGAAAGACGGGTATCTGCACGGCGTGCCCAAGGACCCGATCACGCAGAGTACGGAAACGTGGAAGCTCGTTATGGAGGACGCGGGACAGGCGGTGGATTCATCGGAGCCGGGGATCTTTGACGTTCGTAGCGGATCGGATAAGATGGGGCTCGATGGTACACATTATTCGGATTGGTAGGGGAGCTTTCTGTGGGCGTGGTCTCTTTTTGGCCCTGGTTTCGGTGATATTCACGGGCGTCTCCTTCGGCCAGACCTGCAGCGTATCCTCATCCCCTGTCTTCGTCCATCAGGAGGGGCTGGCCGAATTGGTGGGTAGCCTCAATGTGACCTGCACGGGCGGCAGCGGGGCCACCGTCAACCCGCTTATATTTGTATCTTTGAATGGGAATGTGACAAACCGGCTGGATGCGAACGGAAGCCTGACGGGGATAACGGTCACGGGAACCGGGGTCACAACTGCGCAACCACCCTCTCTGAGTTCTGCCAGGACCGTATCGTTTTCATTGAGTGTGCCGGGAACTTCTCCCGTATTTTCGATCAGTGGCCTTCGTGTAGCCGTGCCTTCAATCGGTGGCGGAGCAGCCAGTCCGGCGGTCACTGCGACGGTTTTAGCCACACTGCTGTCTTTTCCGAGTCAACCGTTTGTTGTCGCCGTGAGTGGACCGTCGTTGGCGGAATCGGCATTTAACTACGGAGCGCCGTGTGCGGGTTCGCCAGTCCCCGCTACGATTGACATCCCGACTCTGATTTCGACAGGCACGATTTCTTCGACTGTTCGCGTTACGGAATCATCGGCGGCGGCATTCCAGCCGGTAACCCCCGGCGCGGATTTCGGCATGCGCCTCATGCTGAAACTCTCCGGATACCCCGGCGGCGCCACGGTCTACGTGCCGGATGTCATCGTCGGCAACCGGGTGCCGGGGCCCACAACGGCGGGGGAATTCGGAAGCGCCGCCACGGGCGGCACTTACTCGCCTGTGGGAAATCCGCTTCTCCTGGTACGCGTCGTCGGCGCCGATGCTGCCGGGGCGGGCGGGAACATCCTTTTTGCGACACCTCCCGGCGCGGCAACAACGTATACAACGGCGTTTCAGGTTCCTCTGATCGCCGGCGCGGCGAGCGTGACCTATGAGGTCGTGGATGCGAACGGCGGATTGACCGACTCCGCGCAGATCCCGGTTTGGGTTGCGCTGCCGGCCTACAATTGCGCGGTGACAACGCCTGCGACCACCCTCGGGGCGACCCTCGTACCGGTATCCACGGCGGCGGTTGCCACTCAGACCGACCCGATCCCCCGTTATCTTGCCACGGCGCCCGGCAGCGACTGCGGCATCGTCGGCGACTGCACGGCTGCCTATTTCCCGCAGCTCCAGGCGAGTACGGGCAACAGCGCGCCCCCGGCGCTCAGCCTGACCGGTTATTCTCAGGGGCCGAAGCCGACCGGGTACATCACGCTGACGGACGGCGGATCCAATCAGTACTCGTTCGCCGTTTCGGTGACATATCAGCCAAACGCCGCCCTGTCGTCGGCAAACTGGCTGAGTTTCAACGCGACGAGTGGGGTTGTGGGGCCGACCGCGGGCGTCGGGAGCTTCACCCTGGCCGCTATCGCAGACCCAGCCGCACTTCTGATTCAGGGAACATATCAGGCGACGATAACGATCAATGCGGGGGCCGCCGGAACCGCGACAATTCCTGTCAGTTTTACCGTCGGTCCGACACAGCCTACAATTCAGGCCGTCGTCAATTCGGCCAATGGTCAGGCCGGACCTGTAACTGCGAATTCCTTCGCTACAATCTACGGCGTGAATCTGGTGCCAAAGACAACGGCCTTCGCAACGGTTATAGTCAACGGCTACCCGGCGACGGTTTCCTACGACGGCCAGCCGTCCGCGACCAGCCCTTCCCAGATTAACTTTCTGGTTCCCCCGCAGCTTTCTGGCGCCACGGCCGGGGTGATTGCCACCGTGGACGGCACTACCACCAACAACTTCGCAATTCAACTGGCGCCCAACGCTCCTGCGGTATTCAATCCCGGCATTTTGAACCAGAACAACACGGTGAACCTGGCGGCGTCTCCGGCTTCGCGTGGAGATGTGGTTCAGATCTTCCTGACAGGTCTGGCTACGCCTGTAAGCGTCCCTGTGTCGGTCACCATGGGGGCCCAGTCTTTCAGCGGCAATCAGCTCTTTTATGTCGGTCCCGTCGCATCCATCCCGGGGCTGGAGCAGATCAATGTGCAGGTTCCGCCGTCATTGTCGTTCACTGGCAATTCGGTGAATCTGAATGTATGCATCCCGGGGAGCGGATCTCAGCAAACCTGCTCGACTTCGGTTCCTCTCTATCTGAAATGAGGGGGCTGCGCCTGCCGCCAGGAAATGAAAATTTGGTCATTTATGGACGAAAACAATTGCAGTCGTATAGTTTTAACGCTATAGTTTTGGTCTAATCGCCTCTAACGTCGTCAGTCGTCAAACCGGTTGACTTTTCGGGTAGAGTTGAGTTATCAAGGTTCTTGCACTAATCAGTTTAGTTTTGGGTAGCGGCTGGGAAATCAGACATAATAAAGCCCGCACCTTCCAGATGTACTGCCGCCGCGAACCACTCCAGGGACGCAGGCAAAGTCTTTACTCCGCCCGACACGGAGAAGTTCCACCAGTAGTAAACAGGATTTTGTTGTAGTTGAGGCTCAGGTTCAGAACTTCGACCGGTTCAAGAAGAAATTCACAAGGAGAAAAGATGTCAAATTTAAGAACAAAATTTTTGGGACTCGCGGCCGTGGCAACAGCCTTCGCCGGCGTCTCGTTTGGTCAGGCGCTGACGTGCCTTAGCGGTAGCTCGAACGGTGTTTCTGCGAATGCGCCACAGATCAATGCGGCCCTGCGGGTTGAAAGCCAGACCGAACAGCTCTCGCTCCTGCAATTCGCCTGCACCGGCACCTCCGCTGCGGCTGGCACGACGAGTGCGACGTTTACCTTCACCACGAACCTCCCGATCACCAGCAAGGCTGTTTCGACTGGCAGTTCCAACAGCGAAGCGACGTTGATTGTCGGCGGCACTGTTGGCGCCGGCGGCGTAGTTACCGGCGGTACCGCGGTTCAGGGCACCGTGTCGGGGAACACCGTTACCTTTCCGAATGTCACTCTTACAACCGGCCCTGGTGGCGTCGTGAACGCCCTCCAGCTCGCAAACGTCCGGGTGAATGCGTCCACCGCGACCACCACTAACTTCCAGACTACAGAGAGCGGGCTGGTTGCGTATACCACTTCAACCAGTTCGGGCGTCACCACAGCTTACGCAACGGTCCCGTCCACTAACTCATCGGGCCTGGTTGTGCCGAGTCTTGGCGCACCGAAGATCACTGCTATCGTAGCGCCGTACACCGTATGCACGGGAAATGCAGCGACGACGCCGGTTTCCTTTACTTTGAACATTAATCAGCTTATCAGCGGCGCATTCCTGGGTCTCGGCCAGCCTCCGGTTGGTGAAGCGGGCCAGTACGCACCAGGTGGCGGCTCCCCGGTCGGCACGGCTAACGCGGATATCATCAATGTCACACTGGCCGGTCTTCCCGCTGGCGGAACAGCCTATGTCTCGCAGAGCGTCACGGTCGCCAGCGGCACGAACAGCACGACTCTGTCGATTGTCGGATCCACAGCGGCTACCACTCCGGCTGGTACCGTCGCCTACGCCGTTCCGGCCAGCGGCACGGTAACCATCCCCTACACAGTGACGGCAGTTGCCGGACTGGGTGCGCCAGCCAATTCGAACTACCCAGTGAGTGTCTATGTTACTTTTGCCGCGAACAGCACCACAACTGCGACGACGGTAACCGGGACTTACGCCTATGCACCGGCGGCTGCCACGCTTGCTGGTCTCGCTACGACAGTTCCGACATTCGTCACGTCGAACTTCACGCCCGCCAACGGCGTCCTCATCAACCTCTGCCAGACCACGCTGCTCTTCCCGTACGTCACCAGCCAGTTTGGATTCAGCACAGGTATCGCCATTGCAAACACCTCGGTGGATAACCTTGGCGCAGCTGGCGCATCGTTTGCCACGGCTCAGACTGGCACCTGCAAGTTGAGCTTCTACGGGAACTCTAAGCCGACTCCTTCGACCGTCAATGATCCGAACGGACCCTTGGCGGGCGGCAGCGTTAGCACGTTCCTGGTGGACGGCCTTGCTCCCGGTTATTCGGGTTACATGATCGCGGTTTGCCCGTTTAACTACGCACACGGTTTCGCGTTCATCACCTACGGCCTCCCCAACAACAATGGCGTGGCTGAGGGCTATCTGGCCGAGGTTCTTGGAACCGGAGACAGAAACCAGTCCCTTACGAGTGGTGACGGCGCGATCACCTTCTAAGCAAAGCAACAAACTTAAAGTGAAAGAGGAGGAGCTTCGGCTCCTCCTCTTTTTTGTGCCCGGCATGTTTGACAGCTCGCAGCGCAAGAGCCGTCACGTGAGAATGCTTTCGCCGAACCGCCGGATGCAGATCCGCACAAGGCTCATGCTATCCCCGCGCCTTCGCTCCGCTATTTGACCGTGACTTTGACCGGAACCTTTGTTCCCAGTGGAGAAACGTCGATCACAGCGATCACCGACCCCGCTGCTTTATCCGAAGCGACAATGTGCAGGAGTGTAGTCTCTCCCAGTTCCAGATGGCGCTTGTCAAGGCTTGCACTCACGCCGGGCAGCGAAAAATTCTCAACGCTGACATCGACAGGCCCCGGCAGGAAGTTTGAAACCTTCACGATCTGATCCTCTCCGGGCTTCATCTCCACCGAATTCCTGTCCACCTGTACCGCCTTCCTCAGAGCTGCCAGATCCGGTCTGCCGCCGGCTCCGCTGCCTGTTGCCGTCTTACCTGCGTCCGGCTGCGGGTTGAGTTTTCCGAACGGCGTCGCGAGTGCCGCATCCGGGTCGATGAAGTAGACCCATTCGCCGTTCTCCCGCTTCCAGTGGGTCGTCTGAGCCACTTCCGTATGAACCGTCTGGCCGATCGCCGGCACAAGCAGGGTGATCCTGGCTTTGATCGCCACGTCCGCCGCGGCATTTCCTTCGGCAACTTGAACCTTCGTGATGGTGAAGCTGTCCATTTTGAATCTGGAGCCGCTGTAATAGGCGTCCTTACTCTCGTCGGCCACCATCGATTCCGCTTGCCGGTACTTCTTGTCGACCTGAAGCTGGAAGAACTGTTCGGCGCGGGCGCGTAAGGCCGCTTCGGCCGCGGCGGCTTCGGGGGATTGCTGCTGCGCCCAGGCGGTCGCTGCTGCTACAGGGAAGAGAAACCTGCGATCGATATATCTCATGTTGGAATGACCCTGCCGGAAAAGGATTTGGTAGGCGCGGCTGGACTCGAACCAGCGACCCTTAGCTTAGAAGGCTAATGCTCTATCCACCTGAGCTACGCGCCCGTACCGTTGATTAGACGCACCAAACAGCTCTTTCGTCTGGTGCTTATCTCGATTGTAGCCTGCCGAGAAAGGCTTCATCGGCGAAGGCGGCCAGTTCACGGTCGAAATCCTGACGCCAGCGGGCGAGGTCGGCATCCTTGAGGTTGTCGAGCAGACGCGCCTTTTGACTGGCTTCGATCAGGCGGTTCATTTCGACTGCTACGCTGCGTTTGGCGACAGCGGCCTGTGCTTCGAGATCGCGGATTCGGATGCGGGCGCGGTCACAAAATCCCGCAAAGAATTGAAAAGAGCAGGCGGCCAGGTCCTGCTGGAGATGGGACGACGCCTGGGACAAGGAGACGCGCTGGTGTTCGAGGGTATTTTCGATATCGGCCAGACGTGCGGTGGCTGCGGCCAGGCGCATCTTTTGCAGGCCAACCTGTGTTTCGCGCCAACGGAGCGCCCGGTCGAGACGGAAGTGGAAGGTTTTCACGAGCCGGCCTGGGGAATCATTTGCGAGAGCGCATTCATCTGGCGCACGGTCTCTTCCACAATCGACGTGTCTTCCGGCCCCTGACGCAGGAAGCGCATGATTTCGTTGCGCGAGCGAATGACGGCATCCAGTTTCGGGTTCGAACCGGAGACGTAAGCGCCAAGGTTGATGAGATCCTCGGATTGCCGGTAAAGGGCCAGCGCCTCCCGAATGCGGCGGGCGTGAACGGATTCCTCCGTCGTCATCAGGCGCGATTGCAGGCGGCTGACGGAATCAAGAACCTGAATGGCCGGATAATGTCCGGCGGCCCCGAGTTCACGGGCCAGTGTGATGTGGCCGTCGAGAATGGCGCGCACGGCGTCGCAGATCGGTTCGTTAAAGTCATCGCCTTCCACGAGGACCGTGAAAAATGCCGTGATGGAGCCGCGTTCGAAATTGCCGGCGCGTTCGCAGATTTTCGGCAGCAGACTGAAGACGGAAGGCGTATAACCTTTTTGGCTGGGCGGCTCGCCCGCGGCCAGGCCAATCTCGCGCTGCGCCATGGCGAGACGGGTGAGTGAATCCATGACGAGGAGCACGTCCTCTCCGCGGTCGCGAAAATATTCAGCGATGGCGAGCGCGACGAAACAGGCGCGCACGCGGAGGGGGGCGGGGCGGTCCGAAGTGGCGACAACGACGACGGAGCGCCGCATGCCTTCGGGGCCAAGATCGTGCTCGAGGAAGGCGCGCACCTCGCGGTTACGCTCGCCGATAAGAGCGATGACGTTGACGCCAGCGGAACTGGAGCGAGCCATCGAACCCAGCAGCGTACTCTTGCCGACGCCGCTGCCGCCGAAGATTCCGACGCGCTGGCCTTTGCCGCAGGGCAGCAGGCCGTCGATGACGCGGATGCCGGTGGCAAGGCGCTCATCGATATGGGCACGATCGAGAGGACTCCCCGGAGACGTGTAGAGCGGCATGGTTGCGTCTCCGGGAACAGGCGGGCCTCCGTCCATGGGATGACCAAAGCCGTCCAGAACGCGCCCGAGCAGTTGGGGGGAAACCTCGACGTCGGATTCGCCGCCACGCCCCACAATGCGGTCGCCCAGGCTGAGGCCGCCTGTCTCTTCGAGAGGCATGGAGAGCACCCTGCCATCGCGGAAACCAATGACCTGGGTGCGAATGGCGCGGCCGTCGCGGGTTCGGATCTCGCAGAAATCGCCGATAGCGGACGCGGGCCCGCGGGACTCCACGATGAGGCCCACGAGCTCAACGACTTCGCCTTCCATGCGGAGGGGCTGCATACGGCTTAACAGCGTTGTATAGCGCCCGAAATCAATGTCGAGGCTCGGGCTCATCTTTTGCCTTTCTTCACTGCCCTCATCTTGTTGCCAGCTTCAGCGGCGAGGAGAGGCGATCCGTCAGGCCCCGGCCGATCTCTTCGAGTTGGGTATCGATGGAGGCATCGAGAGTGCTGCCAATACCGTTGGCTCCGTCCGAGGAGCGAACGATCAGCGTTCCCGGCGCGCAATCCGGATCGAGATCGAACTCGACCCGCGATGCGTGGGACGCCGGCGCCACGGAGGAAACCGCGGCGGCAAACTTAGGGTTGACGGTAATGCGATAAGACTCGGAACGCGAAAGGCGCTCAAAAGCGACGCGGGCGATAGCGGTCAGGGCTTCCTCATCCACGGTCAACTGGCGGTGCAGCACTCGTTGGGCGATCAGGAGAGCGAGTTGCACAACGTCGCGTTCGGCGCGACGGCGCAGATCGCCCCTCATGGCAAGAATTTCAGCAGTTGAATTGTTAAGGCGCTCAAGCACCGGCTGCAATTCCGCGCGCGCATCGCTTCCGCCCGCCGCTCTGCCGGCCTCAAAAGCTTCGCGCCGCTCGGAGTCGAGGCGCAGTTCCAGTTGCTGAATCTGAGCGCGCAGATCGCCGGTCTGACCGGCACTGTCGGGAGGCGTTCCGAATGAGATCCGGCTCGCCGAAAGCGGTTCCTTCAATTGCGGGAAGATGAGTTTCTCGATTCCAGCCGTTTCAGCGCCGCTCAGAACTTTAGACAACATACTGTTCTCCGACGGTACCTTTCATGGTTACGATTCCCTCCGCTTCGAGCTGGCGTACCAGCGCGATGATCTGCTGTTGCGCAGCCTCCACTTCCTTGATGCGAACGGGGCCCATACTTTCCATTTCTTCCTTCAGCATTTCGGAGCCGCGCGCGGACATGGTGGCCAGAAAATGCTCGCGCAGCTGTTCGCTGGTGCCTTTGAGCGCCAGCGTAAGGACCTTACGGTCCACCTTCCCCACAATGTCTTTCAGCTGGATAACATCGATCATCAAAAGATCCTCGAAGACGAACATGAGATGGCGAATGGTTTCGACCAGATTGGGGTTATGGCTTTCGATCGCCTCCAGTATTTCCTTGCTGGTTCCCGAATCCAGACGGTTGAACATTTCGGCCACCGCGCGAATGCCGCCGTAGGATTCGCGGCTGAACTCGCCGATTGACTTGAGCTTCTTCCCGATAACGGCGGCGATTTTGTTAACGATCTCCGGGGAAATCTGATCGAGAACTCCCATACGCAGGGCCACGTCGGACCGGATCTCGGAGGGCAGCGATACCAGCAGTGCGGCGGCCTGGGACGCATTCAGGTGGGAGAGGACGAGGGCGATGGTCTGGGGATGCTCGTTATGGATGAACTTTGCAAGTTGCTGGGGGTCGACTTTCTGGAGGATATCGAGGCTGGCGTACTCGCCGCCGATGGACTTCGAAAGCCTGTCGATCAGCTTTCTGGCGACGTCCTGGCCGAAGGCGTGGTTCAGCATCTTCTTGGCATAATCCATGCCGCCGCGCACGACAAAGTCATGCGCCATGTTCATCTGGTAAAACTCTTCAAGAAGATGCTCGGCGTGATCGGCCTGGATGGATTCGAGCCGTGCGATTTCGCGGCTGACGAGTTGCACTTCATCCTCGGAAAGCTGCTTGACGATTTTGGCGCTGGTTTTATCGCCGATAAGTATCAGCAGCATTGCCGCTTTTCGGATACCCGTGAGGGACTCCTGATGGTTAGGGGCCGCGTTGGCGATCATGAGATGCGCTTCGTATCCGGTTCGGAAATCCAGGTGCGGAGCACGTTAGTTGTTCCGCTGGCATCTTTCTGCACGGAATCCCGGATGTGATTCATGAGAACCTCGGTTTTCTTGGTATTCGCCGGAAGTTTGATCTTGCTCAGCATTTCCGATTCGATCTGCGCCTGAAGCGCTTCATTTTCGGAGAGTTGCTGCTGCATGGCATTGGGCGGCAGGGCGGCCGGCCTGGAGGCGCCGCCCTGCTGGATGGCGGTTTTCAAAGTATCCTGTACGGCCGGCGTATGGCGACGGCGGAACAGCAGGAAAGCGATGGCGCCTGTCAGCAGGACAATCAGAACCCCGGCGCCCACCACCTGCGGGCTCTTAAAGTCCAGAACCGGCGCTGCGGGTTTGGCGGGCGGGGCCGGACCGGGGGGCGGTTCGATCTGGAGCGTTGCCTCGAAGGGAAGGGTCTCGACTGTGATCGCGTCTCCGCGCTGTTCAGTGAAGCCGATAATTCCGGCGATAACGTCATGTACGCCTTTCAGCACTTCTGCCGAAGGCGGAACCAGCGTTCTTCTGGCCCTGGGACCGACGCCATCCCAGCGCACGGTCTGGTCAACCAGGACGGCCGCCGAAATTCTGCGGACAGCGCCTTTCGGAGTGACGATTCGTTTTACGGACCGGCTGGGCTGATAAGTGGTGTTCTCCGTATGGCGCGTCAAACCCGGGCCGGTGGATGAGGCGCGCGCGGCGGGCCGCGGAAGGTTGGATGCGGTTCCGGGAGTGCCTCCGGCGAGCGCGCTGCCGCTCGATTCCTCAGTGGTCTGCGAGGTGAGCATGACCGATCGCGCCGGGTCTACGCTCTCCTGATTCTCCTCGCTGCTGGTAAAATCGCATTCCGCGTCCACGCTGGCGCGAAAACGATCGGCGCCGAGTAAGGGGGTGAGGGCAAGGTTAATCTTCGCGAGGAGCTCTGATTCGACCTGACGGCGATAATCCAGATTCGCTTCCGCCAGTTGGGCGTCATTTCCGCCCACCGGGCGGGGACGGCTGAGCAGCCGGCCATTTCCGTCGATAACCGCGACGCTTTCGGGGGAAAGACCGTCCACCGCGCTTGCTACCAGATTGGCGATTGCCACAACGTTCGGTTGAGACAACTGACCGCTGTGTCTCAGGCGAAGGACGACTGTGGCTTTCGACGGCTGGCGCGTGTCAAGGAAAACCGAATCCTTTGCGAATGTGATATGAATCCGGGCCTGATCGACTTCGGACAATGTGGCGACGGTGCGCTCCAGTTCGCCCTCCAGCGCGCGGCGATAGTTGACCTGCTCGGCGAAATCGCTGGCGCCGAGATTTGTGCGGTCGAACAGTTCGAAACCGATGCGGCCTGAGCGCGGCAGGCCGGCCCCCGCAAGAGCCAGACGCGCATCCGCGACGCGCTGCGCCGGCACAAGCACCGAGGCTCCCATTTCATCCAGCCTGAATTCGATGCCCGCTTCGCGGATCTTCTGAGTAACGGCGGACGCGTCTTCAGGCGCAAGGCCGCTGTAAAGGACTCGGAAATTGGTATCGTGCCGCCATTTCAAAAGCCCCAGGACAGACGCGCAAACGGCGAGCGGAATCAGGATCAGGGAGATCTGCTGAGCCCGGCTAAGCGAAGTCCATATTCTTACCAGCTGGTTCATGATCGCTCCACTGGACGCCCATTACATCGGCATCTTCATGATTTCCTGGTAGGCCTGAACGAACTTATTTCTCACCTGCTGGAATAATTCCATAGAAAGCTCGGCTCGCTGGGCCGCGAGGGCGACATTGTGCACGTCCCCCGTGCCCTTTGCGAGCAGCCCCATTGCGGCGGACTGCGCCGTGGTCTGGGAACTCTCCACCTGATTGACGGCGCCGGCCAGCGCATCGGAAAAGCTGAGTGGGGCGGCCGGTGAGGCGGCGGCCGGCAACGCGGAAGCCGTGGGGGCTGTGAGGCCAAAAATAGCGTTCATGAAGTGTGTCTTATCTCCAAACTTCTTATTTGAAGAGGTCTATAGAGCGCGCAATCATGTCTTTGACGGACGACATCGCCGCGACATTGGCCTGATACCCGCGTGAGGCGCTCATGAGGTCGACCATTTCCCCGGCCGGGTCGACGCGCGGGAACGCCACGTATCCCTGGGCATCCGCATCGGGATGGCCTGGCATATAACGCCTCTCCGGATCGCGGTCATCGACAGTGACATCGGACACCGAGACCCCGTCGCTCTGCCGGGATGCGGCGGAAAGCGCTTCAGCGAAAGACATGGAAACAGGCGAGGTCGCGAAGACGGCGTCTTTGCGCTTGTACGGACCACCCTCCGGGGTACGCGTCGTGTCGGCGTTGGCCAGGTTTTCGGTGATAATTTCGGCCCGGGTGCGTTGCGCCTCAAGTCCCGAAGCACTGATTGAAATGGCGGTGAAGAGGCTCACGCGGAGCGGCCTTCCTCGATCGCGGACCTGATGCTCTTCAGCTGACCGCGCAGGAGTTGGGAGGCGACGCTGAATTTCAGAGAATTTTCCGAGAGCAGTCGGGCTTCGCGATCGATGGAGACATTATTGCCGTCGTTGCGGGCCGGCAGGCCCGAAGTCTCGACCATGCCCGATGCTTCCTCGATGGCGGAAGAAAAATCGGCGGGCATCCCGACATCCCGGGTTTTGTAGCCGGGAGTATCCGCGTTCGCGATGTTCGATGCGATCGCTTCCTGGCGGCGGGAGAGGTAACTCATAAAATGGCCAAGTTGCAGGCCAGTTTCGTTGAGCGTCATGGCTCCGGTAACTGCAAGGTGAAAGCCAAAGGCAAGTCGTTCGGTTGCATCGCGAGAAGCCGGGACGGCTGTCAGAAATCGGTCACTGCGGCAAAATTTCGCCGGAGAGCGGCGCTGTCGCAGCCGTTACGGTTGAAGCGCGCAGCGGCGCTCAAACGCGTCAGCGAAGCGGCGGAATGCTCGCGCGACGCGCGGGCGAGCAGCAGAGTTTCTTTGAGCTGCTGAAGAAGCCGGCCGAGGTCCCCGGCATTCGCGGGGGGCGTTTGCCGTCCCAGCTCGCGAGCGATTTCGTCGGCTTTGTGCCAGTCGCCTCCGCGGATTGCAGCCTGTAGATCCGCGATCGCGGGCAAGGGGTCAAAGAGTCTGGAGACCATTGCTTTGGGTGCTGTTTGCTCCTGTATATGAAGCGAAGAGTCCGGTGACATAACTTACCTGGCTTTCAAGGTTGGCGATGGTGGAATCCGCGTTTGAGATCTGCTTCGTAAGATTGGTTTGTAGCTGGGTGACCCGCGCCTGTTCGCTGTCTATCGTACTTTGTTGGGTTGAAATCTGTCTGGCGATGAATGACTCCTCGTTCTTGAGAGCGCCGATGGAAGGGTCCTCGATTCCGTTCAGAAGGTTGGTGGCAGTCTGTAGAAAGCCGCCCGAAGAGGCATCCCCCAACGCAGAAAGAAGCGCAGGTAAATTGCTCCCGGCGGCAGTGATCGCGCTGGTGTCCACCGAAAGTTGCCCGCTCTGATCGACCGTGATGCCGTAATTCGCAAGAGCGCTCGCCGGGGAGCCGTTGTTGTAGTTTCCGAGTTGAGCCAGAGCCCCTGAAAGCGTTTGCAACAGGCTGTCGCCTTCGAGCGCCCCGCCGCTCTTGCCGTGATATTGGGCGAGGGCGTCGACTGCGGCGTTATAGTATCCGGCGAAGGAACTCAATGCCGAGGCGAGAGTGGCTGCGTTATTCGCGACCGTTATGGTTGTCGGAGCGCCTGAGGTGTTTTGCGCGACAAGATTAACAGTCAGACCGGGCGACAGCGTAATGGATCGGCTGCTGCTGTAGACAGGGTCGCCTAATCCGTCGATCTGGTAACTTGCGGGAGCGCCGGTGCTTGAGGTGGCGATCAGGTCGTCGCCCGATTCATTGGTCAGACCGATGGCATCGGTGCTGAGGCTGGTGGACTGGAGGGAGAGCCGGTAATCCGGCGACCCCCCTGAGCCCACGTTCACAAGAGTGGCTTGCACCTGCCCTCCCGCCTGGGAGTTGATCGCGCTCGCAAGGTCTTTGAGTGAAGTGGAAGCCGCAACAATTCCGATCGTCGTGGTTCCTGTTGTCAGCGTGAAGTTTGGGGAAGCGGCAAGGCCCTGGGTGGTGGGGTCGGTGACTTTTACCGTGCCTGCATTACTGAGGGCCGTGGAGTAAGACCCCAAGCTGTTTACTGAAACGGTATAAGTGCCGGCGCTTGCCCCCGAACCGACGGTTGCGCTTACGGTGGCATCGGAAACCGAAGCGGAAAGAAGGCCGGAGCTGACCGTGGTTTGCAGGGATGCGATGGATTGCTGCAGGTTTGTGAAGACGGAGTCGAGCCCCTGCAGGTCCGTTTGCGTTGTTTTCAGGCTGGTCAGCGCGGCTTGATCCGTATTCAATGGGAGTGACGCGATTCCCACCGCGCGCGTGAGAACCTGCTGGAGGCTGGAGGCAAACTTACTAATACCCGTGAAAGTGGGCGGCGCGGTAAGTGAAGTCACAGATGTGGATGAAGTAGTTCCCATAATTATCTCGGGGCAGGGATGGAACGCAGAAGGTTCCGTCCCTGCCGTAACACCCGGCGATTGCTCTTACGTTTCGCGACTATCCTTTCAGGAGCGAGAGAACGGCCTGTGGAGCGGAGTTCGCCTGCGCCAGTGCCGCCAAAGAAGCTTGTTGAAGTACCTGGGCTTTAGTCAGATTCGCCGCTTCCGCCGCTACATCGGCATCTTTAATTCCGGATTCCGCGGCGGAAAAGTTTGTAATCTGAGACTGCGCCAGATTCACGGCGTAGTTCAGTTTATTCTCGCCCGCGCCGACGATACCCTGGGTCAATCCGAGGTTGCTGATGGCCGTGCTCAGGGCCGTCAGCGCTGCGATGGCATTTCCTGTGTTTGAAGCAGTGGCGGCAGGCGCCGTAACAGCGACCGAGCCGGTTGCCCCGAAAAGGTTTCCTGAGCCGCCGCCGGAGCCGGCTGTATGCGCGGTTTCATTCACATTGAAGGAGTTGACGCTCTGGAAAGAAATGTTATTGCCGTTGGCGGTAGTGACCGCCGAGATTCCCGTTCCATTGAGAGCGGTGTTGAGGGTGGTTTCCGCCTGGGCAAGCGAGCCCGCATTACCGGCATTCAGGGTCACGGTTTTTGTGGTGCCACCCGTTTGGAAGACCAGGGTCTCAGACGCTGAAGTGCCGCCGCCCGTGGCGAATGCGGCGAACGCGCCGCCCGCACCCGTAGAGCTGTCCAGCGTGTAGTTGGAACTGTTGACCGCATTGGACGCGGTGGTCGCAACAGCAGTGCCGCCGCTGGCCGCGGCCGCGCTGACGCTGAAAGCCGGGGCGCCGCCGAATTGCAATGTGCCGTCATTTGCGATGGAGGCGCTGATCCCATACTGGGCCAGCGAGGAATTCAGACTGTTAACGACGCCGGATCCGGTGAGGCCGCCGGCTCCGCCGGCGACCTGAACGGCTACCGCCGTGTTCCCGGTGGACGTATTTATGTTGAAGTTAAAGGTCTGTGTGTTGCTGCCCGAAAGAAATGTCGCAGCGGTGTTATTGAGATTCACAGTGTTACCGGTGAGCTCAGTGCCGCCGCCGGCAACGCTGGTGCTCTGAATTCCCAGGGCCGTGGCATCGACAGCGTTGGCCGCACCGCTGAGATTCACAGAGACCTGGGAATTCGCCTGGTTATCGCCGCCACCTACGTAAGTAACGAGGTTCGCGTTATTGGTGCCGCCGGTATTGAGATTGATGGCCGCCGCCTGCCGGTTCACTTCGGCCAGCAGACCCTGGTATTCGTTGTTCACCGTCGTTCTGTTGCCGGCGAACGTTGATGAGGCCGATTCGGTTGCGAGCGTCTGCAGGCGATTCAGGATTGTCGAGATATTGCTGATACCGCCATCCGCGATCTGGAGCGCGCTGCTCGCGTTGTTTGCGTTCAGGACTCCTTGCGACAAGGTAGCGACAGTGCCGGCATACTGGTTCGCGGTCGCGAGACCGGCGGCATCATCGCCGGACGAGTTGATCCGGTAGCCGGAGGACAACTGCTGAATGGTATTCTTCTGGAAATTACTGTTGACCCTGATGGAGTTCTGGGCTTCGAGAGAAGCGACGTTCGTTTGAATCGATAACGACATTCTTTGCGTCCTTAGCCTGATATTTACCCGTCATCGTGCCGGGCGCGGGTTCTCCCCCTTCCGGGGGATGCCCGCTATATCTCCTGCAACACATATCGGCAGTGGAGCGGGAAATTCTAGAGTCCATAATGCGGGTTGCCCGGCAACAGGGCCAGCGTTTCGTCGATTCCTTCCGAACCGTCCGCAATAAAACGAAGAGCCTGACGATTTTCAGCGGCGAGAGCCAGTGTCTCTTTGCGCATCACCATGACATGGCGTGGCGCGGTGACTCCGAGTTTGACGCGCGTGGGGGATATTTCCACGATTTCTATTTCAATTCCGCCATCGATCGCGATTGCTTCGCCTAATCTTCTGCGCAGGACTAACATGCAGCGGTCCATCCGGCTTCTCCCAGCTGGCGAAAACAGGGGGAAGCTCCCGCGGGCGGAACGCACTGTACAGCGAGGCGATTATGCAGATTAATGACAATGGCGGCAGCGAGGTTTGCCCATACGGGGTTTGCCCCCGCCGCGGGCCCGGAGCGGCGCAGAAGAGCGAGGCAGAGGACATCCTCGCCGAGGACCGGATCGGCAAGTTCCGGCAATTGCAGCAGCACACGCTCCTCGTCGGATAATCGGAGACGGAAGCCGGGATCGACGACGTACACAGGCAACGATACAAAACATATTTCGGAGCTCTCGACGCTCTGCAGGTAAACAATCGGCCTGTGAGCGGGAATCTCCACCGGGATCATGGACCGGAGGTCTTCAAACCCCGGTATTCCTGCGGAAAAGAACAGGGCGCTTTCCTGATCGACTTCGATCTTGCCCAGCCATGGCGAGCAAATAACAGACGCTCCCGCCATGGGCGTCTGCGACGCGGCGGGCGTCATGAGGCGTGGTCTTTCAGCTGCTCGCCGATACGAAAAGCGGCGCGCTGCCCTGAGCTGACAATCTCACCACGGTACTTTCGCTGCCCGCTCAGAAACAAATCGAGAGGCCGCGCGGCGGGAATCTGAAAACTGAGAATGTCGCCTTGTTCCAGATTCATGATGTCGCGAAGCAGCAGCTGAGGACCGGCGAGAAGCACCTCCGAAGGTATCTCGGCGGTGCGCAGGAGACTCAGCATGCGCGATTGCTCCTGCTCGGTCGAGGCGCTCTTGCGAAGGGTCCATTGCTGGTCGAACTTCTGGCGCATCATTTTGATGATGATCGAAGGCATGGCGATATTCATCATCCCGATGGAGTCGCCGATCCGGATTTCGATCGCCACCGCGACCACGGCCTCGCTGGGCGCCAGAATCTGGAGAAACTGAGGCTCAGTCTCGATGCCCTCGATCGTAAAATCTATCGGCGTAACGAAGGTCCATGCTTCGCGGAGATCCCGAAGGATGAGCCGCAGGAGGCCGTCGAGCAGCACTTGTTCAATTTCGGTGATCTCGCGCTGCGCGCTGAATTTCAGCTTGCCGTCGCCGCCGAGCAGAATTTCCAGAATGGGGAAAATCAGGGAGGAGTTGAGCTCGAGCACCGCGTTCCCGTCGTAAGGCTTCAGACCGAGAGACGCAAGGCACGTGGGAGAGGGAAGGCATTCGAGGAACTCCGAGTAAGAGAGTTGCTCCACGCTGACAAGATTTACGATCAGGTAAGACCTGAGATAAGCGGACAGACTCGAAACCAGATTGCGCACGAAGTTATCGTGCAACTGGTGGATGGCGTGCAGCTGGGACTTCGCAATTCGGTCCGGACGCCGAAAGTCGAAAGGAACGGCGCGCCGGGCGCCGGAACGGTCCGCGTGGCGCCCGTGGGTGTTCTGAAAGACGGCGTCGATTTCCTGCTGGCTAAGTTGCCGGGCCGCCATTGCTTACTCCTCTCCCCCTTCTGCCTTTCACCCCAGATAACTGAACAGCGTCTTGCCCGAAGCGATCTCCGCCTGGGCGCCGAGCGCGGCCGACTGGATGGTCGATTCCTGAGTGAGGTCCGTAGCAGCCTTGGCCATGTCCGTATTGCGGATCGTGCCGATCTGTGCCTGCAGCGCTGTGACCTGATTGGCCGCTGTATTTTGTTCGTTTGTGAGCCGCTGTTCGGCGGTTCCGTAATAAGCCTGCTGCTGGCTCAGCCAGGTTGAGGCGGTCTGGAGCGAGGTAACACTCGCGGCAATACCGGTCTGATCGTTGTTCTGAAGAGCGGTCAGCAGAGATTGCAGGGCGGCGAAGGTGTTGGATGCGGTGGGCGCGCCGGAGGAATCGACGGGAGCAAAAATCTGCCGGGCCGTCAAGCTCTGATATACAGTCTCCCCCTGCGTATTCACAATCACGCCGGCTGCGGCGGGGGTGGTGAGGGCGTCCACCCCGGTCGGGCTGCTGCCGTCATATTGAAAAGGCGGCGACTGGTCCTGGTTCCCGCCGAAGATGTAGCGGCCCTGGACAGTGGTATTACTTATCGACACGAGCTGCTTCTGGATGCTCTGGATTTGGTTTGCCAGGGCTTGGCGCGTGGCCGCAGTGGTAGTGGTATTCGCGCCCTGGGAAGCCATGCTTTCGGCCGACTGGACCAGTGAGATGGCCGACCCGAGGGCCTGATCGGCCGTGCTTGTTTCCGTCTGGACATTTCCGAGATTTGTCTGGTATGCCTGCACAGAAGCGAGACTGGAGCCGAGTTCAACCAGCGCAGGAGTCTGTGCCGGGGAGTCGGAAGCGTCATTGATGCGGTATCCGGAGGATAATTCCCGCTGCGTCTTCGACTCCTCCTGCCTGAGACTTGCGAGACCATTGAGAAACCATGCCGTTCCGGGGGTTGTGGGGCTGAGCGGTGTCATAAAGTTCGGCTATCACCCGCCTGTGGGCGTGATGAGATTGATGGTTTGCTCAGTCAACTTGTTCAGTATCGAAATCAGCTGAGCATTCGCCTGATAAGCGCGTTCGTAAGCGGTGATGTCGGTGGCTTCGGCATCGAGCGACACGCCGCTTTGTTGCTGACGATTTGCCTGTGCGGAGGTTAGCGCGGTCTGAGCGGTGCTTGAGGCATTCGTCGCATCCGACAATTGCTGCCCTATGGAAGCGGCGATGGAACCGAAGAACGCAGTGGCTGAGAGGCCGCCGATCTGGTCGGCGGGGGCGTTGGAACTGGCAAGATTAGATAGTTGGTTGGCGATGCCATTAGCCACGCCGGTTGCGTCTGTTGTGGCAAGCCCGAGTTGGTTCGAAGTCACCGTGGAATCGAGGGTGAGGCTGGCGGCGGCATTAGACGGGCTCGACGTATCGTAACTGAAAATGGGCACGCCCGCGGCGCCACTCGCGGTAGCGCCGGAGGACAGGAGTGTGTTCACCCGGGAGGCGAATCCGGCAGCCAGAGTATTCAGGGTTCCCGTCTGGCCATTGCCGCCCAGCAACTGTGTGATGGCGCCGTTGCGCGTTTCAAGGAGCGCGCCCAGCTGGCCGGAGAACGTAGCGGGGGAGTTGCCACCGGCCGCGGATGAAATTTGCGCGCCCGGAGCAGCCGAGGGGTCGGCGGACATGGCGAAAGAATGATCGCCGATCACCAGTGGAAGCTGACCGCCCGCCACCACCGAGACCCCGCCATTGGGGTTAGTGGTAACCGTGATGTCCACCAGAGACGAAAGTTGATCGAGGTCGGAACGAAGGCTCGCGTCAGTACCGGAATTGGGCTGTGATGAAGCCGTTGCCTGGGCATTCAGGCGGCTGATATCGGCGGTCAGCGTATTGATCTGGCCTACGGCGGTCTGAATGGCTGAGTCGACAGTGTTGCGTTGGGTGGCGACGCCATTTGCGACGCTTTTAAACGCGGAGGCAACGCCGCCGGCAGCCGAAAGCGCCGCGGCTCCCAGAGTGGCGTCGTTCGGGGCGGCCGCGAGCTTTGAGAAAGCGGTACTGAATTGCTGGATGGCGGCAAGGATTCCGCTGGAGCCGGTGATGTCGAAGAGTTGGTTCACAGGAGTGAGTTGCCGGGTCTGGGTCTGGCTGAAAGAAGCATCCGACGATGCAGCCTGGACCTGAGCATCGATCAGGGCGTCTCCCGTTGAACTCCGGGCGATCAGGTCGCCGTTATTCGACGTTCCCCCGTTACTTCCGATGGGCAGGATCGAGGCTTTTTGAGAGGCATAGCCGGGCGTGGAAGCATTCGCGATATTGGATTGATTGACGCCCAGGGCCTGCGTGAAAGCTTCGAGCGCTGTCGAGGAGGTCCGCAAAGCCGAGAGAAGGCTGCCCATTATTCGGCCCCGGAAACAGCGTCTTCCACCAGCGCACGACTCACCTGCGCTCCCGAAAAGCTATACGTCCCCCCCTGGACGGAGGCCGTTAACTGCTGCAAGCGGAGGCTCCGGTCCGTTGACAGGCGGTTGAGTGCGCTGGAAGCGCCCGAAATCTGAATGGAATCGCCAGGGAATGAACTTCCGATGGTCTGGTCCAGGCCGGGACGCGAACTGCCGACAGCGGCAGCCTTACCCGATTCGCCAGGTTCGCTCACGGCTGTTCCTGTTACGGCGGTGTCCAGATGCAGTCTCATTCGGTGTCCTCCTTTCGGCTCAGATCACTTTCGGTTCAAATCATCCGGGTTCAAATCAGCGTCGACAAATCGCTCAGGCCTCGTTTTGAGAGCGCTCGGCGCAAACGCCGCAAAGCGCTCCGATGAAGCTGGCAGGCGCGGCTTTCGTGGACTCTCAGCACCGCGCCGATCTGGCGTAAACTATATTCGCGGGAATAGCGCATCCGCACCACAGCGCGATGCCGCGGCGGCAGCCGGGCCACTTCTTCGCCGAGAATCGCCGCGCCCTGCCTTACAGACAGCAGGCAATGCGGGGAGTCTTCAAGGCGGGACGGGAGAAGCTCTTCGAGATCCGGAGCGTCTTCAACAGCGGAAGACCGCGGCGCAAGGTGAGGCGACAGGCGACCCGAATGACGCCGTACCGTATCCAGGATTTCCCCCCGGATGCGGAATTTCGCATACCCCGACATGGGAGCGCCACGCTGGGCGGAAAACGTGCGCGTCGCCTGAAGAAAGCCGACGTTGCCCGCCTGTATCAGGTCGGATAATTCTATGCCGGCATCCCGTGGCAGCGTGGCGTGAATTCTGGAAGCCAGGATGCGGACAAGGCGGCTCATATCCGGTTCCGGCGAAGCCGCTGCCTTTCCGGGCTGAACATACCCCGAATGTTGGGCGGTACAGCGCGGTCCCACTGAGGTTTCTGCCATTGCTATCGAGAACAGTGGCTTTCAACGGAGATGTTCTCAGGAAAAAATCAGGCCTGAGCAAGGCCGAGGATGGGAATCCGCGACCGTACGCCGGATCGTTCCGAAGCGGGCGCCAGCGAAATTCTGACCTCGAAGATCTTATCTTCCACAGAAAAAGCGAGGGCCGCGGCCCTTAAGCCGGATGAGTTCCGAAACTCGAAGTTCCTTCCGTGGATCACGGTCGGCACACTGATGGCGAGCGGGCCGGTAACGCATTCGAGGCCGTTTTTTATGTTCCCGATCATCATGTTGGTGATTTCAGCAACTACATCGAGCACTTCTTCGTTTATGGCGGGGGCGCCGGGTTCCTCCTCGCCCCCTAACATCCGGGAGCAGAGCACGCTCGCCAGGGCGGGGGAGCAGCAAACGACACCGGAACCGGCCCATTCACCTGTGATCCCGACCAGGGAGATGATGCCGAACTCAGACCGCCGCGGAGGGCTCGCGGCTCCCATGCATCGAATGTCGATACCGAGCATTGTCGAAAACACCTCAGTGGTCGCTTCAGTCACGCTTCGTTCCAGCAAATCCTGATCCATCACGAGTTCCTTCTCCAATCGGCAGCCGCCTGGTGTGGATGTGCGCCTGCTCAGTTTTTATATCGGCTTCGGGAGCGCGCAGGTTTAGGCAATTATTTTTTTTCAACCATAAAATATTTGCTAAATTTTTTCGGGTTCGCGCCGATAGAAGAATCAAGACCATGAATTTCATTTGGCTCGAAAGCTCCTCCGAAAATAAATCCGACTTCCCCCGATTCCGGCATGACGTGATCGTTGGGCAAACCGTCTCCCAGCGAAGCCTGCCAGGCCGGGCGAACGGCGCGGTGGTTGCCGAGGTGCAGAGTGAAGAAGACGCCGCGCGCGTCTTACAACTGCTGGAAGACTGCGCGGAAGAGCTGTGGGTCTATCAGCCAGAGGCGACAGTCGAGACTACGGTGGCTTTCATCAAAGCGGGAGCCACGCAGGTTCTGACGACAGTTGAACAGGTTGACAGGGCGATGCGGGCCTGCCGGGAGTTCACGGAGTTCGAGGGCCACCCGCGCACGGCACTGGTGGGCGGACACGGTTCCATGCAGGCGGTGGCGGCCAATATCGCGCTGGTCGCGAACCGTCGCTGCAATGTTCTCATCGAAGGAGAAACCGGCACTGGCAAGGAAGTCGTGGCGCGGGAAATTCACCGAACGGGCAGCCGGTCGCGCGGCCCGTGGGTAGCTGTGAATTGCGGGGCGATTCCGGAAGCACTGCTGGAGGCCGAGCTTTTTGGCCACGTACGAGGCGCATTCACGGGTGCGGTGCAGGGGAGAATCGGCAAGTTTGAGGCGGCGGATCATGGCACGATTTTTCTGGATGAAATCGGAGACATGCCGCTGGCCGTGCAGGCCAGGCTGCTGCGCGTGCTGCAGGAGCGGGAAGTGGAGCGACTGGGCGGCAATGAAAAGATCCGCCTCGATGTCCGCGTGATTGCAGCGACAAACGCGAATCTGAGAGAGAGGGTAAGAGCCGGTCAGTTTCGGCAGGATCTGTATTACAGGCTCAATGTGTTTCAGATCGTGCTGCCGCCACTGCGCGATCGTATGGACGACACGCCGGCGCTGGCCAGGCATTTCGTCAAAAAAATCAGCGCGGCCGAAAATCTGCAGCCGAAAAACCTGGACAGCTCCGCTCTGCATTTGCTGATGCAGCATGACTGGCCCGGGAACGTGCGTGAGCTGGAGAATGCGATTGAAATGGCGGTAATTCTGAGTGGCGCGCGCGCCAGTATTTTCGCGTGCGACATTCGCATAAATCCAGGCGCGGCGCAAAAACAGGCTGTTGGGGGG
>JALYHT010000196.1 GCA_030776225.1 Acidobacteriota bacterium
CTCTTGTCCACTCAGCAGGCCCAAACGGTTGCTGAGCAAGATCGCCGTCAGGCAGACTACACCAGTAATTGCAATGGTTAGCGTCTTGCCTTTCATGTCGCAAGGATTATATCTCAACTGACACTCCCGTGAGTCGGGAACCCGGGTGAAAACGTGCGTGCCCGCCTTCGTGGTTCGGATGTGGATTTCCCCGGTGTCCTTCATCCGGTCGATGCGGAACCTCATCCCAAGCGGCACGCTCGGTATTGCGTCGCTTGAACTGCCCGCTTATCGTCCCTGATGCGTAGATCGGGCAGGAACACCGTTTCCAGGCTCGGCGCTGCTCGTCCGCCTCGTAGGTCATCTCCTGCGGGGCGCGCCCGCCGATGCAACGGGAGCCGTGCCTGCGGTACAGATTCAGGGTCATTTGGCCCCAATCCCAGTACGCCATTACTCAAAATTACTCAAATCTGAGGGAGCGTTTGAGCTAAGGTTGAAAATAAATTGGCGGAGAGACAGGGATTCGAACCCTGGATAGAGTTTCCCCTATACACGCTTTCCAAGCGTGCGCCTTCAACCACTCGGCCATCTCTCCGTTCAGGAAACTTCGCGAGAACGCGAAAGCTCAGGATATCACGCAGTCCGATCTAACGATGGCCACCGGAGCGTCCCGGCCCCGTTCCGCCAACCGGGACATACGTGTACATATCGAAGAATGAGTTGTAAAACCCGCCGCCGTTCCACTGGCCGGACCCGCTGCCATATCCGTTTTGCGACGAGTTCAGGGAACGAGCGGAGGCCATGCTCGCAGCCGAGAGACTTTGCGACCGGGCACGCGTCCAGAGATAAAGATCGTCACCCACTTTGTCATCGAACTTCTCGGTCAGAAGCGCGGACGAAAACGGCAACTCGCGCCCCTCTTTCACCGTGGCGCGCCGGGCCGTCCCCGTAAGCGAGGCATTGACCAGTACCGCGCCTTTGAAAACTTTGAGCATCTCCGGATCGGTGCCGATCTCCGCCAGACCGTGCTTCAGAATCTGGATCTGATAGTCCTTGCAGATCAACGTTACTGGCGAATTTTTGATCGAAAGCCCAGGATCGTCGGCCTCAAGCATGGCGCTGCCCGAAAGCAGCTCCACGCGCGTACTCACCAGCCGACTGTCCAGAAGTTTAACGGCGCTGTTCTCGGCTATGCGAAGGAAAACACCTGGGGTGAGCAGCACCTCGGCGCGCCCCTGAGCGGTTCGCAACACGCCCTGTTCGTTCATAGCGGAGAACCTGCCCACCTTCGACTGCATCTGCGCGCCGTCAATTGAAACGTCGCCTTCAAAATAGTGCAGCGTCCCCGAATGGGCCGAAGTGATGCTCTGGGCAGAAGAAGCGACAGCCGTCATCGCCAACCAAAGCAGCGCGGACGAGATACGGCTCAATGCAGGCATAAAATCTCTTGAGAAGCATGATCCCGTCTTGCTGCTGCAAAGTCAAACCTTTAAATATTCGGATTTTAAAGCCGGACTATCTTCGGCGATTGGATGCCTTTGAGCGCATTCCGCGTGTCTACGATCAGGCTGGCCTGGGCAACCAGAGCCTGGTAGTCAAACGCCGAGTGGTCCGTCACAATCACGACGCAATCCGCCGTCTTCATGGCCGAACTGTCTTCGTGGAGCCGGGATTGGTCCTCCAGACGAATCGATTTCACATGAGGATCGGAAAACGAGATTTTTGCCCCGCGCTTTTCGAGAAGATGAATTATATCCAGCGCCGGCGACTCCCGTACGTCTTCGATATCCCGCTTGTAAGCCACGCCGTAGATGTGAATCTTCGACCCTTTCACCGCCTTCCCCACGTCGTTCAGCGCGTTCTGCACCTTGGTCGTGGCGAAATGGGGCATCTGGCCGTTGATATACCCGGCGAGCTCGATGAAGCGCGCCTCAATGCCCGCCTGCTTGCTTTTCCACGAGAGATAAAAAGGATCGATCGGTATACAATGGCCGCCGAGGCCGGGGCCCGGGTAAAACGGCATAAAACCGAAAGGCTTGGTGGCCGCCGCTTCGATCACTTCCCAGACGTTGATTCCCATCCCGTCGCACATGATTGCCATCTCGTTTACCAGCCCGATGTTGATCATTCTGAAGGTGTTTTCGAGCAGCTTCACCATCTCCGCCACCTGCGTCGAACTCACTGGCACAACTTTTTCGAGCGCCTGCGAATAGAAGAGATGGCCTAGTTTTGTACACTCCGGCGTGGTGCCGCCCACAACTTTCGGAATGTTCTTCGTTTGAAAATGCGGATTGCCGGGATCCACGCGCTCTGGCGAGAAGCAGAGGAAGAAATCCTCCCCAACTTTAAGCCCCGACTTTTCGAGCATCGGCAGCACGAGTTCGTCCGTGGTGCCTGGGTATGTTGTCGACTCCAGAATCACCAGAATGCCGGGATGGAAATACTTCGCTATCTCCTCGCAGGCCGCCACGATGTAGCTCATGTCCGGATCTTTCGTCTTGCGCAGCGGCGTCGGTACGCAGATGTTAACCGTGTCAAGATCCCGAATCACCGAAAAATCAGTAGTGGCGCGCAGTTTCCCCTGCGCCACGAGAGGTTGTACGGCGGACGAAGGCACATCCCCTATATACGAACTTCCCGCATTGATACTGGATGTCTTCGTCTCGCTGAGATCGATGCCGGTCACGTTATAACCCGCCTGACCGTATTCCACGGCCAGTGGCAACCCGACGTATCCGAGCCCCACCACACCCACGCGCGCGGTTTTGGAACGTATCTTTTCAGAGAGCAGATCAAAGGTGGTTGCAGTCGCAGTGTTCATCAAAAGACAATTTTCCCATAATGGAAGGCGCCTTCCGCAACATATTCGGCTGGCCCGGTGAGATAGGCATTACTATTTTCCATACGCAACTGAAGAGGCCCGGCCGGCGTGGAAACCGTGAGTGGGCTTTGCGCCAGACCGCGCGCCACCGCCGCCACTGCGGCGCCGGTCGACCCCGTTCCCGAGCTGTTGGTTTCCCCCACGCCTCGCTCCCAGAAGCGGACCTCAATGGTATGGGCGTCCACCGCGCGCACAAAAGAGACATTTGTGCGCTTCGGAAACCGGGGATCCTTCTCGACGGCCACCCCCGCGGCGCGCCAGTCGAAATCGAAATTTTTCACCGGAATGGCGCACTGGGGGTTTCCCGCATCGACGATGACGGCATCGAGGCCATGTACATCCGCGTGGAGGTCCAGCACGCGCACCGCCCCCATGTTCATCTCGAACTGAAATTCCCAGTCGCTGCCGGACGAAACCGTCCGCAGTTCTTTGATGCCGGCCCCGGTTCGCAGGCGGATGCGATCACGGTGGTTCCCCGGGCCATCCCCCCGTGCGAGCAGCAGCGCCGCGCACCGCGTACCGTTGCCGGAAAGCTCGGGCTCGCTGCCGTCGGAGTTAAACAGTCGAATCGTGGCGTCGTAGTCGGCGCCTTCGGTGAGATCGAGAATCATCCACCCATCGGCGCCTACGCCTGTGTGCCGATTGCATATCGCGATCGCCAGTTCCTGCAGATCGGTGATCGGAACGTCGGCGGCCAGCGTCACCAGGAAATCGTTCTTCGCGCCGTGAAGTTTAGTGAAAGGAATTTTCATCGATTCGTCTGTAAATTTCGATTGCCGGCGCACCCTGCAGGGTCACGCGCCGTTGGAGTTCGTAATGCGGCCCATGCAGCCGCGCTTTATCCACTACGGTCTGCACATCGTCCCCCCCCATTGCGAGCGCCCAGTCTGTATGCAGAAAAAGGTCGGGACGGGCCACTGCCGCGGCCCACTCCACATCATTGTCGCC
>JALYHT010000197.1 GCA_030776225.1 Acidobacteriota bacterium
TCGCGCCGCCAGCGTGCGCGAACGCGACCATTGCGTCAGTTCCTCACGCTCGGAATCAGTCAGTTCCAGCAATCTCCATAGCCTCCCATATAGGGCCAGGCGTTCGGAAGCGCTAAATGGTTACAAGCTCACCGGCACAGTCCACTAGAGGATTGGAATTGTCCAGCAACCGAATCAGATAAGAGACGCTCTCTTTACTATGAATTGCCGCCAGTGCGTAAGCGCAGTTCAAAATCACCTGTGGGTCGGCTCCCGCTTCAGTCGAGAACCGACCAATTGCTATTACTCCTCGCGCATCCGGATTCCGGTAACCGCTAATCGCGGATGACAGGAAGATTGCATCCGAACGAGTCAGGGCGAGCGTAGTAGCAGCTGTTACTGCGTTAACATCCTGGGCGGAGCTGATCCGAGCAGCCAATCCATACGACTTAAGAGCTGGAGAAGCGGCAGAGGACCAGGAATTGAAAATCGATGGTGCATCATCGAATTTAACGATCGATAAGAAGCGGAGGCCCTGAGACGTATCGGCTTCGATCGTTGCGGCCATAAGTTCCGCTACAATGTCAGCTGGTGGCTTCGACTTTAGCTGCGAAGCCATCGCGAGCGCTCCATCGGCAATTGTGAAATAGGTAGCGGATAATCCAAGAGCAGGAGGGCCGAGCGTTAGTAAATACCACGAACCCTGTTTATCCTGGTTCATAAATAGCAGCACGTTGCCGTGCGGTATACCGCCCACAATCCGCCCGGCTTTTTTAGGTCCGGTTGGGCGGAAATTCGCCGCCAGGACGGTTCCTGGAAACAAATCACCTTTGACGGCAAGAACCACATGGAACTGCAGATGATGAAGCTCGCCGTCGAAAGAAACATTATCTATTGTCGCGATTACAATGCTTCCCGCATTATCTGCTAACGATTGAAGGCCGGTGGGGCTGGCGGCAGAGCAAATAGAAATAATATTCAGGTACGCTATTACTGCCGTATTGTTTTTAATTGTGCGTTTCATTTTATCGTGTGCCATGATTGCCATGGTCGAGATAATGATAGTGCTGGTTCGTTTGCACCAACACTCCCTGGGCGCTTGAATTAGAACCTTGGGTTGGGCCGCCGGGATTAGCAGGAATGCCCGTTGGGGAAGCATTGTAGCCGGACCCTATCCGCCATACCTGTGTATGTTGTGTCATCAATGATGATGAACTTTCGGCAAATCCGTTTGCACCGTCATTCATGGGCTGTGGCGTCTTACCAGACTCTGGAATTTCGTAAAGAATATCAACCAGAATCCACCCGTTCGTTACCGAATCAAAATACATATCACTCCACCCGTCCGCCTCAAGAGGCGCAGGCCAGTTTGACCCGTTCAGTTGTTGCCAACTTGTGAAAACCTCATTGGCGGTGATATTACTCATACGCGCGTTACATCCATCTATGATTTCGTAAACCACATGCGATTCCCACCCTCCCTGCTGTGGCTGCCCTTCATCTGTGCGGACAAAGGATAAAAGATTGGGTGTCTGAATGTCGATGTAGAAAGGGTCTGACTCAAAGCCCCCAAAGCTGGCTTTGAGGACTACATCATAGGCACCGCACTGTGTAGGCGCACGAGTCGCCGTAAAGGTCGATGTACTACACGTTGTACAGCTCAGATTCCCAAATCCCGAACCGCCAACAAACGACCAATTCGGAGTCGAAGTAGCGCCGTTCGCGTTTCCCACGGACATCGGGGTTTGGCTGGAGTAATCATTGGAACTCGTGGAACCGCCTAACCAGTATGGGATGACGCCGCGCGAAAGGGTCGGGCGTAAAACGTTGATTGAGGCGTTCGAATTCCAGGGCGGGGGATAGGTGCAGCCATATGTGCTGCATACCTGAGACCAGGTTTGGTTGCAATAAGGCGTGTATCCATCATGTGACGAAACTTGATAATACGAACCTGGACCGTACGTCTGTAAAGTCAGAGTGTAACCGAAATCGAAGGCGCTTCCGATACTCTGATTCTTAACCCAGCCGCTATTGTTCTTAAAGAATTATTCAGATAAAATGAGACATTCGCCTCTGTGTACCACCAATTGTAGTAAATCACCAACGAAATAATTGTGTGCGTTAAGCCGCACCGTATTATCGTTTTACTCGAGTTACCGTAGTCTGATAATACATTACCGTTGAGGAATCCCAGCACTGACTGAGGGCGGTGGTCGAGGCAAACAGCATTAGCCCTATTGCTTTCCCGTAAGAACAAGGCGTTAGTTTGATCACTGCGCACTCCTTACCGCACGAACGGTCTGTCGGAACGGGCCTTCTATATAGGTGTTTAGCGCTGACCACCCAGCCAATGACAAGTTAGCCTGGAGAAGTGTCTTAATCGAAGATTTTATTGCCGCTTTTCTCACACCGAATTTCTGGAGAACCGATTTGTCGACTGCGACTGTCCCGGCGAGGACCTGATCCCGATATCGATTAGCATCCATATCTACAGATTGAAATAGCGATTGAATCTGCAAGTAAACTCCGCTAATGGCCTGAAAATCAGTGACCGTTAAACCCTAACGATGCGGCGGCATTTGTTATATAACCTGTACTGCTTGAACCGCCCTCTGTGCTGCTGGGGGCGGTCACCAATGTATGTTGATGTAAAAGGAACATATACAAAACTTCCGGATCGCCGGTCACAGGTATCTGCCCAGTGGCAATGGAGTTTGATGACGGGAGAGAATTCTGCGCATTTAGCAATGGCGCGAAAGAAGCCAGTAAGGCAGCTGTAAAAACATATGACTTCCAAGGTTGGCGGTGGAGTAAATTTTGTTTCAGTTCATGCACTGATGTCAGAATATACCGAAAGGGGGAAAACAAGCCGGTACGTTGATGAATTAATTTATAAAATGGTTCATTCAATACGAATTTATTGTACGCTGTGAAAAAAAATAAAAGAGATAAACTTTAAGAACGTTTATACGTTCGCCCCTTAATTGGCTTGGTGAGGACCAGCGACGATGATGAGGGGCGGCAGTATCGCCTTGGCAATGATCGAGATATTTCGTTAGCGCGGGCAGCAGAGCAGAGAAAGAGTAACGGGGGCGGCCTCCAGGAGAGGAGTGTCCGCGAATCTGTGTAAACGTTCTCCGGCTAAGTACGCATCCGGGTTTTCGGTCGAAGAGAATCGCCTCTGAAGCTCATCCCGCTGGTGGGCTTTGAGCGGTTTGCCCTTACTGGCGGCCGCTGGCCGCCCGGATCCGCTCGCCGCAGAAGGCCTCCAGATAATTCAGCATCTGTTTCCAGTTCTGCACCGTTTCCCATTTTGCAGCCACTTTGGTCAGTGCCAGATACAGCAGTTTGAGCGCGGCTTCTTCGGTCGGAAACGAGCCCCGGGTCTTGATGATTTTGCGCAGGCTGCTGTGCAGTGATTCGACCGCATTCGTCGTATAAACCACTTTGCGAACTTCGGCGGGGAACGCGGAAAAAGGAATCACCCGTTCCCACTGGTCACGCCAAAGACGCGCGATCGCGGGATACTTCGGCCACCTGGTCTCAAACTCTCGCAGTTGTTGTTCCGCTTCGTCGGCCGTGGCGGCGCGATAGACCGGCTTGAGATCCGTCACTACTTTCTTCCGGTCCTGCCACGTTACGTAGTTCAGGCTGCCTCTCACCAGATGCACAATGCCGAATTGCACCTGGGCGTGGGGAAAGATCGACTCGATGCGGGAAGCCTTTAAGGCCATCCACGCACACCAGGTAGATATCGCGCACGCCGCGATTGCGCAGCTCTGTCAGCACATGCAGCCAGAATTTCGCGCCTTCACTGGCGGAGGTCCACAGCCCCAGCACTTCTTTCCGGCCTTCCAGATTGATTCCCGGCGCCACGTAAACAGCGCGATTTTCCACCCGTCCTTCGTGGCGCATTTTTACATAGAGAGCGTCCGGAAAAACCACGCCGTAGAAAGGCTCCAGCGGCCGGTTCTGCTAGGCACGAGCCTGCTCCATCACTGCGTCCGTCACTTCGCTGATCAGGCTGGGGCTGACTTCGACCTGGTACAGCTCCTCCAGGTGTCCCTGGATCTCGCGGGTGGTCATCCCACGGACGTATATCGACAGGATCTTGTCGTCGAAGCCCCTCCAGCGTGTCTGGTTCTTCCGGACGATCTTCGGCTCGAACTCCCGTTCCGGTCCCGCGGAGTGGCGATTTCCAGTTCCCCGAACTCGCCCGTCAGCGTCTTGCGCGTCACGCCGTTCCGGCTGTTTCCGCTGTTGGCGCCGTCCGGATCGTGCTTCTCATAGCCCAATGTTCCTTCATCTCGGCCTGCATCGCCCGTTCCACCACCGCTTTGGTCAGCTGCTTCAGAAGCGCATGTACATCTTCCGGCTTCCGTCCCTGCTTCAATAACTCATCGATCAGCTCATCGCTGACTGCCTTTTCCTGTCTCTGCTTTCCCATTTCGTTCTCCTTAATTGTTGCCGGAGAACGTTTACACAGAATTCAGGACACCCTCACGCGTGGCAACACATGATTGACGCCTCCCGCCAATCTTTCTTGGCATAAATATACTTGACTCAGGAGATTTCCTCCTTTAAGATGGGTCTATGGTTACTGAAGTCACTGAGCCGACAACACTTCAGGAGGCGATTGTCCACTTTAAGAACCCGGACAACTGCCTGCTTTACCTCGGTGTGCGCCGCTGGCCCGATGGCGTGGTGACTTGCCCCACTTGCGGCTCCGCTCAGGTTCGTTTTTTGGCTACCCGCCGCATGTGGGAATGCAAGACAAAGCATTCGCGCCAGCAGTTCTCTATCAAGGTTGGAACCATCATGGAGGACTCTCCGCTTGGCTTGGATAAGTGGCTTCCCGCCATGTGGATGATCGGCAATGACCGTAACGGCATTTCGTCCTGGGAACTTCACCGCGCCCTTGGTGTTACCCAAAAGACTGCATGGTTCATGCTGCATCGGATTCGGCTTGCTATGCAGGATGCGACCACAGGCGGGAAGCTCGCCGGTGAAGTCGAAGTGGATGAATCTTACATCGGCGGCAAGATTCGCAATATGCATAAGGACCGCAAAATGCGCGTCCAAAAAAAGAGCGGCCAGAAGGGGTCCAAGGCCGTTGTGGTGGGCATCATGGAACGCGGAACGAACCGGAAGCGCATCCGTACCGGCGTTGCTTCGGATCGCACAAAGGCCACTATGCAGCCGCTTGTTCGCCAGCATGTTGAGCCGGGCACTACGATCCACAGCGACGAATTCGCGGCCTCCTGGCGCATGGACGAAGAGTACACGCACAACGTGGTCAATCACCTGATGCAGTACGTTGTTGGCAATTGCCACACAAACGGCGTCGAGAATTTCTGGAGTCTCCTGAAGCGGAGCATCGGCGGCACGTACGTCAGCGTTGAGCCGTTCCACTTGTACCGCTACGTTGATGAACAAGCGTTTCGGTTCAACAACCGCAAAGATGAAGACGGCGAACTGCTGAAGGATGCAGACCGTTTCGATCAGTTGGTATTGCAGATCGTGGGCAAGCGGCTCACGTACACCCAGTTGATCGGGAAGGAGGCGGAAAAACCCGCCGCGGAAGCTTTCTAAGTATGAGGTTGATCGACAGGGCCGTGGTCCGCGTCGTTCTTCTTTGATTTCGGGCCGCGCTTGTGAGGATTGAGCGCGGCCCGCTTTTTGTACTCTTCCTCGCGTCGCAAAATTTCTGCGCGCGGCACTTCCATAACCCGCCGGACCAGCGCATCGAACCGATTGAACTCCGGAGATTGTTTCATGCTTAACGGCCATTTTACACCCCGGACGGGTTTTGAAAATCCCAGACTTTGAGAACGTGTGTGGTCAATGATTTCGCCCTAGCCTCAATAGAGGCAACGTCCCATTTGTCGTACTGTTCTGCTATCTCCTGTGGCATCTTCAACTCAGACGCCTGGTACTTTTCCCTCTTCACTGCATATTCAGAATTCTTGGCCTTACTGTTAAGCCGTTCGCCAAGCATCGTAAGGTTTCCTATGTGCCAAGTGTATGGCTCCATCGCTGCTTGGTTTTCTTCGCCACCCCAGGCGTCGTCGTCGGGATTCTGGGGATAAATATGCTCCAAGTTGCTTTCCCTGCCTGTGACCTTTTCCTTTGTCTTGGTTTCCATGGCATCCGATATCCACGCTGAAAAAGCGGCACGATTAAACGTAACGGCGCGTTACTCCCGAGCAAGTCAACCACAGTCCTGGACTGAGCATTAAAGGCGTTTTGTGCCATGAGAACGCCCCTTCCTCTTGGGGCGTACCCAATCATACTTTCCACCCCACCACTGAGTCAAGTATATTTATGCCTCTTTCTTCCCCCTCCTCTCAACAACTTAGCTGCCCGCCAGCCTTCAGGCCCCCAAAACGGCTGCTATCTCTGAGCCATGAACAAGCAATACCGCGACATCATCGCCCGCGC
>JALYHT010000198.1 GCA_030776225.1 Acidobacteriota bacterium
GGCTTGAACAGCGCCAGGCCAGCGGCCACGGCAAGCACCGGTATGGCTGGCAGGTATTTCGGCCCGTAAAGCAGGCGGATTACAGGTCCGCTCAGCAGGGCCATGCCGAAGAGCAGCGGGCCGGCCAGCAGGTATAGATATTTCCCTGCCGATTCCGCTAACTGCACCGCGCGCGCTGCATTGCGGCCATATTCGGCCATCATACTCACTCCGAGTGCATGGCCGAATACCTCCGGTATCAACACCGCCTTTTCTATCAGGCTGAAGGGCGTGGAGAAAAAACTGATCTGGCTTAGATCGTGATTCAGATAACGCAGCAATACAATGTCCGATCGATCCCAAACCAGCATGTTCAGCAGCATCAGCGCCACGCTCTGAACCATAAAAGAACGCATGGTGCGAACCAGATCGGCGGGCAGCGTTACAGCTTTGGCAAGGTTAACCCATCGTATAACCGGAACCATTCGAATCAGCAGTTCGGCGGCCCGCGAGAGAGCGAAGGCTATTGCAATGCCCAGAAGGTCCCAGCCGAGCCAGAGACTCAGGAGCACGCCCGCCAGATAAATAAACGCGGAGGCAAGACCGCCAGCCACGTTAGCCTTCATGTTTGCGATGGCGTTATTGGCCTGCGACGGTATTCCGTTGACCATGGCGGGAAAAACGGAAAGAACCTGAAAAAATGAGACCCAGCGGTAATGGGGGTCGCTGATCGTGAAAACCGCAATTTCCCCGGCCAGCGTGATCGCGGACGCAGTGATGACCTGTGTCCCCAGGGTACGGTAAAAAACCGACCTGGCCAGGCCGCGTTCACCTCTCGCGATGAACTCGGCCATGTATTTGTGAGTAACGGCTGGGTTGCCGATGCCGACAAGGGCGCTTACATTCGCCAGCCACATTATGTAATTGAAATAGCCCAGACGCTCGGGGCCCAGTACGCGGGCTATCGGAATGGAAGTGGCGAAGACAAGAACAAGCGAGAATACAGATTCAAAGGCGTACCAGAAAGAATTGACCGCAACGGTGCGTGTTGTGTTTCGTTGTGTCAGCGCTGTGCTCTTCTGTGGCGTCGTTGCTGCCATTTTAGCAACCGGCATGGAAGAAACCCAGGCTATGCGAAGCGGCTTTTCGGCACACGCCGGCGAATTCGAGTCTGCTCATTCAGCCGCAGGAAAAAAGACACTCCTCCCGAAAAATATGTAGCTGCAGATAAAGAGCGGATCAAAGCCCTTCAATTGCCTGCGAAGGTAGCGGGGGAAGTATGCGGAACTTCCCGGTGGGAGCCTCGGGATGCCTTCGCGCATTACCGACGGTGCGCCCAGCTACCAGGCGCGGGCGATTCCAGCGAGTCAAACTTCTGACTACGCTCTGAGGAGATCGGTAAGCCCGATGTCTTCCAGTCGCCGATTCGTGGCCACAAGGTTACAGTAGCCCTCGCCGCTGAAATTCTCACCAAGTCGGCCGAGTTCGGCGGAATTATTTATCTCGCGTAGTCCCGGAGGCCGGGTTACCTCGTAAATTCGCAACCCGCATTCGGCCAGTAATCTGAACAGATCAGCGGGCGAACATCCGTTTGACCTCAGGCCCTCCGGCCAGAACTCGAGCAGAACGAGACATGGCGAGGACGTAAGAATTGCAGCCGCTCCCGCGATGACCCTTGCCTCAAAGCCCTGGACATCTATTTTCACGAGAAACGGGGCGCGAAGGCGGTTGTCATCCGAAATGCAGTCCGCTAGCGTCCGAAGCTCAACAGATTCGCTCGGTCGGCCCGATACGGAGGGCTCTCCCGCACGGTGATCTCCGCTGTTATCCCCGGATAGATGCATCAGGATCGTACCGTTGGAATCGCCCACGGCGACCCTTCTGGCCAGGATCCTCTCCATCACCCCGTTGAGGCGCAGGTTTTCGCAAAGCCGCTCGAAGTTCTTCCGGACCGGCTCCAGAGCCAGCACCGGGCCGTCGAACCACTTCGCAATTGGAACACTGACTGAGCCGATGTTCGCTCCGATGTCTATGAAAGACTCGAAGTAACCGAGCGCTTTTTTCAGTATCTGAAGCTCATCCAAAGCGGGGTGCCCCCCTGTGTATAAATGCCGACCGATGACATCGTTCGGATAGAGGTTGTATGTAAATCCATCGCGGCTGACAATACCTCCACGAAAAATATGATCGTAGTACAACAGTCGGAATTGCCGCTTTGGATCCCGCCATGGCCGCAGGCGCTCGCGAACAAAAAGCGGCAGTAAGGCCTTTAATATGCGGGGTGCTACGGTTGTGGAACTCCCCCGCTGTTTATCGCGCTTATATGCGGACGGGCCGCCTCGATCAGACAAGTTGGGAAACCTTCATCGATAATAGGACATTCAGGGGATGGTGGCAAATGCTGGCGGGACATTGGAAAATATTAGCTAAGCACTTGTCTTTGAGTGGGTGCTCGCTGAGTTCTGGGTTGGCTTAACGTGAAGCCTTATTCCTGCGTCTGAAATTGTAACTGCTCTTTAACGGAGTGGCTGCAGTGTGTGGCACGGCGAGATACGCCGGATACTCCAGGGCGTTTCGCGCACGACTGGAGTGGTTTACCTTTAAAGATCTTGGGACTTTCGATTGAAGCGCAACACAGGAGACTCAATGAGATAGAACGAAAAAACTGCGTAAAGAGCAAGGAAAGCAAATCGTGAACCTAATGAGATACTACGGATATCAATCAGAATAAATTGCCCGAGATAAATAGAATATGACAGCATGCCTAGTGTAATCAACGGTTTCAGGTTGAGCACCTTTCCCAACAGTTGCCCGGGCCGTTCTACTAAGGCTCCTGTCATTATCGCAATGAGAAATGCCTCGACAGCGTGTTGAAGGAGTAACTGGTACTTTCCACTGCGACTCAGATATGTAGCTGAAAGGATGTATAAGAAAAGAGTCATCCAAACCAGCCCATCGACGCGCAAAAACCTTTTCAGAATCTTTGAAGGGACGGGGCGGCTGAGGAACAGGGCCAGGATGCAACCGGCCGCAATAGTATCCAGCCGGGTTAGGGTGAAGAACGCTGGATCAAGCGGACCGTGATTCAACTCAAGCCAACAACGAATCGGAACCGCTGCCAGAATAACCGTGAATAATATAGCTATCTGCCGCCGCCAGCTTAAAAAAGCAACAGCGGATGGCCACAACAGGTAGAAGTGTTCCTCAACACATAAGGACCAGACAGGTTGCAGCACGGGAGAGGCAGGGGGGGGGACAAGGTTGAGTGTATATGTAATGGCCAGCCACTCTTGCCGAGGATCGAAGTAAACGATTCCAAACCGAAGCAATACCAAGGCTGTCAGCAGAAAGAATGCGTACGCCGGAATGATTCGTTGAACACGCCGCAGGTAAAATTTTTTAAGGGAAATGGCGGCAAAGCGCTCTCGCTCGCGGAGCAGGAGATGTGTAATCAGATATCCGGAGATAACAAAGAAGACATCTACACCGTGGCCGCCCCACGAATTCAAGCTTTCAAATAAGCGACTTTTCGGCAGGGCTCCATTCAAATGTGAAAATGTGACAACCAAAATCGATATCGCCCGTAAACCGTCAAGACACGGGATCCGTTTGGCCGACACGCTGACAGGGTATCACCCTGGGTCCACGAACTAGAGATCGGAGCTAATCTCTCCTGGCCAGCATACGGGCTTATGCCAAACAGCAGCCGCGTCTTGGCCGCTCATAGTTCCTGAAGCGAACAAACGCCGCTCCTCTTCGCGGAACGTCGGGGGCAGTTCCGAAGACATCTTTCCGAAAAAATGATAGCTGCAGGCAAAAACCGGATCGAACGAGGCCAATTGCCTACTTATGAACTTCAAAGAAATGCCGGCACCATTTTCGACGTGAATGTCGGTGACTGTCCACAATTCACTGTCGGTTAGGGGAGTTGAAATAATTTGTTGATCGAGCAGGTCGCGATTTACAAGTGCGATGTAATCGGTCTCTTTCAGAAAACGACGTATTTTTCCCGCTATGCGTCCTGCCAAACCGGGACGCTTAACGACCGCGTTCTCAGCCGCGAGGCGTTCTTTGCGCAGCCCCAACTCCTTATCACCGAGATAATCCCCGTTGGGATCGTGCGCATTCACGAATACGCCGCCGGGAGCCACAGCGCGCCGAATCGACCGCAGAAAATTCTCAAGATCGGGAATGTGGTGGAGGACCGAACATGTTAACACGACATCGTAGCCTTCATCGAGATCGAGTCTATCCATTTCACCTTCATGCACGTAGATCGGTCTTTGAAAATACCGCAAGCGTTTTTGCGCCCTGGCCAGCATTTCAGAGGACGTATCGAGCAGCGTTATTGAAGAAATTTTCTTCCCGAGACATGTCTGAAGCCAGAGGGCGGAGCTGAGTCCGGTTCCGCACCAACATCGAGCAACCGAAGCATTGATTGATCGCTCAGCCGGGTCTCCGCCGCAGCCGCAAGCGCCTCAAAAACGGGAGGCAGGCTCTTCCACATGCACTCGTGCAGATGATCGTAGACGGCGGATTCGTGGCGATGGAATGTGAGATTGATGCTCTCCTGGAATTGCCGTAACGTGCAGGTCACGCCGTGCGTTTCCATCAGCTTGATAACTTCCCGCATACCACCTATTGCCGCTTCGCTGAAACCGGGAGAAGTCATCCTGAAGTGTGTTTGCCTAATATATCACTGCAATTAACTGGGGTATATTGAATACTTAGGGAGAGATCCGGCGCGATTTACAGTCGGCGGTTCCGTCCCAGTCCAGCGTTCCCACACGAGTACCCACACCGGAATGAAGCGGCAGCGCATTATCTTAATACCGAACCTCGCCGCCTGGGTCATAGGCGAAATGAGCCGCCATATCATGAGGATTTTCGAGGACCGCTTTGAGTTCTGTTTTCTTCCGGAATCTCTGTTGCATCGCCGTCCGGATCTGCTGCGGGCGCTGCTCCCGGGCACCAGCCTGATTCATTCCATGAACGAATCGGGGACGGCGCTCCTGGCGGAGAAATTTGCAGGTGAGTCGCTGCCACCGGTGCTTACGTGGATTCATCATGTGACGAAGTGGTCACCGGAGCACGACATCGCGGCCCGTCACAGCGCCGCGTTGATCGCGTGTACGCCGGAGTGGGAGCGAACGATCAGGGAAATAAATCCTCATCCGCTGCCAATTCACGTGATTCGCCACGGGGTCGATACGGATTTGTTTTATCCCATTCCCGGTACGAGAGCCCGCTACGGGATCGCCCAGAAGGCCTTTGTGGTCGGCTTTGTGGCGCATCGGGGAAGCGATCTCGATAACAATAGGAAAGGGTTTCCGGTGCTGATGGAAATCGTGAAGTCCGTTGGCCCGCGAATACCGAATTTTCATCTGCTCATGCTGGGGCCTGGGTGGGAAGAACCCGTCAGAGAACTGAAGAATCTTGGTATCCAGGCGCAGTACATCAAGTTTCTGCCCCGTTCTGGCGTCCCCGGTGTTTTTTCGGCAATGAATGCGTATCTGCTTACCTCACGCGTTGAAGGTGGTCCGTGCACCATCCTGGAGGCCATGGCTTGCGGCACGCCCGCAGTGGCCACACAAGTCGGACTTGTTCCCGATGTCATCGAAAACGGGCTGAACGGCTTTTCAGCGCCGGTAGGCGATGCCCATTCATTGGGCGAAGCACTTCTTGCTCTGGCCTCGGATGCCGACAATGCCCGGAAAATATCAACTCGCGCGCGCGCGACCGTCACTCACCATTCGTGGACGAGGAACCTGGCTCCGCTGGGCGACCTCTACCTTAAATATCTGCGCCCCGTGCCTGATCAACCTTTGGGGGCCGCGTGGATGCGCTGCCCGGATGGCCTGACTAAGCCGGCCCACGCGGCGGATGTAATCGTCAATGCCTGGGATGCTCTGCGGAAAAGCCCTGCCAGAGCCCCAGGTATCGTAAAGACTATGCTGTGCGGGCTGGAAGGTCTCAGCGCCGCTGACATGATTCGCGGCGCCGCTCTGCTTAAGGGGTTGGACTTTCGCGCCTGACAGGACGAATCCTTACTGCGTTTTGCCCCCCTGAACCGCTCCTTTCTGCAGCTGAAAGCCTGCCGAGGGACGCCCTGAGATGGAATACGTTCCACTTGGCCCCTCCGTATAGAGGAAACCGTCGGCGGCGACAGTAGCGACGGCCAACGGCTGGCTATTGAGGCTCACCGTATATCTTCCGGGGAGAAGACCCGCTACGCCTATTTGCGCAGTCCCCGCGTAGGTGGCCACAAAGCTGGCACTGGAATAGATCTGCCCATTCCGCGGGAACAGAGCTATTTTAGGGGAAGTCCCTCCAACCTGAACCCCCGCAAAATAGGGGCCGCTGAATCCTGTTATGTCCGGCATACTGTTGTTCGTCCCCAACACGGGCATATGAACTACCAGGAATTCGGCATTGGTGTTGTTTGCGTCACAGGTGCTGCCATCCACGGAGGCGCAGAGCGAAAACCTGTAGCTGTTACCCCCTCCGCCTGTGTAACTTGCCCCATCGGCTTTGATAGCCACTTTGCCGGGGCCAGCCGGCGAAAAGACTTCGCTGAGGAGTTGGGTGGCGTCCCCGTGTCCCGTTCCCGGATAGTTCGACGTTATGACTCCCGCTGCATACGTCGTTGTGCCGCGGGGCGCTGACCCGTTGTTTGCATAGTGGAGAAAAGTAGTCTTTTTAACGGCCCCGCGGGTGGCTACATCGTCGTACACGAACACAAATTCCTGCGTCCCCGGTTTCTTCAGGTGCATCAGGTGGCGATAAACCCGTGTTGGGGAATTCGTATAAGCATGGGTCGCGTCCACCAGCGCGTAGGCGGCGTTATTATTTGAGTCGTAGGCTTTTGGCATCAGAACGTGTTGCCCTCCGCTGTCGTTCTCAAGGGTAGAGTCATCGCCCAGCTGGATATAGTTGCTTTGCTGTCCCGAACCGTCGAAGCCTACCGTGTAACCGCCGCTGAACAGATTATCCGGATTAGCGGGCCCGACGTCGTCCTCCGCAAGCAGATAATTATTCTTAAGAATCTTGTAGGATGCTGGATGTCCAAGCCCCTGCCAGAAATGATCGGAGTTGTTATTGTTCACTAGATAGTCGGCATAGAGTTCCACGACGGTGGCATTGAAATCCGTAAGACTGGTCCTGCTGATGAAGTGGGCTATGGGATATTGGGCAGCATCGGTAACGTTGAAACCCTTCTGAAGGGGAGCTTCGGAAAGATTAGTTGCCGGATCGGCCGGATCGGTGAACAGGTACAGCCACGATTGGGTAAGGAAGCTCGAGGTCTCGGGGTCGTTTGTGCCCAGCGCCCTGTTAAGATTCGCTTCCGTCCAAAAATAGTTGATTGGCGTCGTTCCGAATCTGACATTTGTCGCTGGGAGTAAATTCCTTATCCAGTAGTTTGCATAGGCCGCTTCCGGCGTTCCGGCAAAAGCCCGGAGCGCTATGGCGGGGCCCATAATAACATTCAGGTCTACCGTCGAACTGGAGGCATACAGGTGACCCCACTGAATCATGCTTTCCGGCTCACCGGGAAATGTATTCATGTAAGTGGCGGGGAGAATATTCTTTGCCCAAATTCCGGACATAAGGGGAATCG
>JALYHT010000199.1 GCA_030776225.1 Acidobacteriota bacterium
GCGGCCAGACTGGCGAGCAGATCGCTTTCGCGCCGGGGGATCTCGCTCAATCTTGTATTCACCGCCAGATTCAGGCATTTGGCAAGATCGTCGGCGGAGCGAAGAATAAGGTCGATGAGTCCAGGGGTCAGGGCGATGCTGCCCGACCGCGCGAGGTCAAGGACGTTTTCGGTTTCATGGGCCAATTCCTGTATCGACGCAGCGCCCAGAAATGCTGCCAGGCCTTTGATGGAATGGAAGGAGCGGAAAACGGAGTTGAGGGCTTCTTCATCGCTCGGCTCGCGCTCGAGCAGCAGCAGCCCGGCTTCCACGCTCGCAAGATGATCGCGCGCTTCGACGATAAACTCCTGAACCATTTCCGGATCGTCCGCAAACTGGCTGATGGACGCCTCCATTTTCTTTTGGCGGCTGAACGCATCGAGCAACGCTGAGAGACCGGCGCGAAACCGGGCCGCTTCATCGGCACTCACCGCGCCTTTGGCCGTTATCGCGGCGATCTCGGCGGCAAGCGGCCGCATCTCGGAGGAAAGGGGCTGCTGCAGAAACCGGCCCGTCAGCGTCGACAGTAATACAAGGGATTCCGGAGCTTCGGGGCAGGATTTGTCGAAAGCCCGCAGCCGCAGAACCCCTTCGATGCTCTCGGACAATTGCTGGTCAAGTGCAGTCATAGACTCATTGACTAGATCGGCGGAACAACCCTCCGCCATTAGGAAGAATTTCTATTTCATAAGGAAAACGCGGGAAACGGCGGCCAGCAACTGCATTTCGCGTCTGCCGATTCCGAGGGAGCAGGCGGCCTGCTCGGGCGACACGCCCGAGCGGAGTGTTTGCATCGCCTGGGAGCGCGCGGAGCGCGTCAGGCCTCCGATGGCGGCGGTATCGGCGTTTCGGGCGCTTCGCTCCAGCACGGCGAGACTTTCCCCAAGACTGGCCATACGAGCGTCACACTCGGCCTGCTTCGCAGTCATCATCGATTCCAGTTCGGAGCGCAGCGCCGCCTGCCCGGTCCGGACCCCCAGCCCCTGCTTTCTAAGCGCGAACGCACAAAAGACAGCGCACAGTATCCCGAAGGCGCCGGTAATCAGGCCCGGATCGGGAGCGATCAAGCTTTCCCTCCTTTATGCGCGGTTACAGGCATTCCGGAGCGCAGACGTTCTTCCCGGCTTGCCAACTGGTTGATGCGCACTCCGTAGTTGCCGTCCACTACGACCACTTCTCCTCTGGCGATCACGCAGTTATTCACTATCACCTCCACCGGATCGGTCACGAAACGATCCAGCTCCACGATTGAGCCGGTGTTCAGCTTGAGCACTTCGCGGATCTGAAGCGAGGTGCGTCCAAAAGAGACTGCAATGGGAAGGGCCACCTCAAGGAGGAGATCGAAGGTCTTCGAAACGGCGTTGTCTCTGGAATCCGGCGTCCTGACCAGCCCTTCGGTTTCAGATTCTTCCGCGCTCGCCAATTCCCTGGTCCATCCCGCTTTGAAGCACCATGACAGGTCCTGGTCGCCCGTAACCGTGAAGGTCCGCCAGGCCACGCCCGCGGGTTCGGAGGGAATGACCGCGCCCTCGGAAGCCGTTATTTCCTCGCCCCGATCCGCCGTCAGTGCGACGGCAATCCCCGCCGCGGTCTGATTCAGAATTTCCTGCCATGTAGAGCGGCAATCGGTTTCCGCAGCCTCTTCAATGCCGGCAGCTTCGAGGATCATCCGGCCTCCGGCTTCCCAGAGATCTCTTCCCGCTGCCAGCCAGAAAGACGGGCCCTCAATTGCCGAGAAAGTCTGCTGCCAGATCACGGCATTCTCCAGTACCGGCGCCGGCGCGTCCGGCTGCGGAGCAACGCCAAACGTCTGGCCGCTCATGCTGCCCATCGCTTCGCGCAGAGCCTCGCTGACGTGCTCAACCAGCTTCGCGTCGCCGGGCGTAATCACGGCGGTCACGCTCTCGCTCCAGGCCAGCGTTTCGACATGGCGGTGCGAAGGCGCAAAATCGCCTGCGATTTGATCTGCGACACGCGCGACAGGTGAATACCCATGACTTCCGCAATCTCCCGGAGGGTCAGCTCTTCATAGAAGTAGAGACTGAGGACAGTTTTCTCAGCCTTTGGTATGCGATCTATGGAGGAGGCGATCAAACGCTCCAGCTCGGACCGCTCCATTTGCACTTCCGGCGACTCTTCGGCGGAGGCGGCGTACTTCAGGATCACCGGCAAATCGTTTTCTTCCCGCACAAACTCGAGCTCTCCGATGTTCAACGTCTCCATCTCGGTGAGTTTGTGGCGGTAATCGTCGAGACCGAGGTTCAGTTCGGCGGCGATTTCCGCCTCCTCCGGTACCCGCCCCAAACGCTGTTCGGCCCGCGCAATAGCCAGCTCGAACTCGCGCGCCTGTCTTCGCTTCAGCCGCGGCGCCCAATCGGCCTCCCGCAGAGTGTCGAGGATAGACCCCCGAATCCGGAACTCGGCATAAGTTTTCAGCTTGACGTTCTGCTGCGGGTCGAAGTTATCGATGGCCTGGATCAGGCCGACAACGCCGGCGGACAGCAGATCGTCGAAACAAATGGTGTCGGGAAGACGCTCGTGAATTTTGCGCGCGACAAGGCGTACCTGCGGCAGGTGTTCGAGAATGAGCCGCTCGCGCTCCTCCTCGGATATACCCTCGGCCCGATAGTAATAAGCCGCAGCCGCCAAAATCGGATTCCTATGCCGCCGCCCGCGCGAATCGCGCCTGCGAGCCCTCGGAATTGACAAGCGTGCCCGATTCAATCCATAAGGCGCGGGCGAGCCTTTCGGCGCGGATTTCTTCCAGGTCTTCCGGGATTCTCTGGCCGATGCCGCAGAACGTGCCCGGAATGCCTGTGCGAACGAGAGCTTCCACCACGGAGGTCACCCGCGCCGTTTCATCCATCCCCGTAAACAGAAGCCTCGAAGGTTCCAGTCCCGAGAAGCGGGCAATTACAGAAGATATATCGGCCGGGTTGGTATCGGCCCTCAGGACCAAATGTTTTTCGATTTCAGGTTTGGCCGCGAAGAAGGTCTTGAATTCAGCCATTTCGTGGCGGTCGGCGGGGGAAAAGCCGGGGGTATCGATGAGCGCCAGACCTTTCCAGCCTTCTCCATTCAGGGCCAGATTGAGCCCGGCCAGCGACTCAAAAGACTGGCAGGGGACCCCGAGGATCGATCCGAAGCGGGCGAGCTGTTCCTGCGCCCCAACGCAGTGAGCGCCGGCGCAGTAGATCCGCACAGGCACCTTGCGAGCCAGGCCCATGGTGACGGCGATCTTCACGAGCGAAGTGGTTTTGCCACGCCCTGGCTGGCCGATAAAGGCAAGAGTGCGGGATTCCGCGTCTTTCATTTCCGCGAACGGCGCGACCGCGATCCGGGAAACCAGTTCACTCAGAACGGCAGTTTCGCGGTTGCCGGGGCGATTATCCGAACCAGTGGCGATCTCCGTCGCCGTTTCGTGGGACAAGCCCGACGCGATCAACCGCTCTTTGACCCAGTTCCCTTCGCTCTCCGCCGTATCGGCCCCCGGGTTTCGCCCCAGCGCCGCGCGCAGAGACGCGAGCTGCTGCCGGATTTCGTCCATGTCTGAAGCCGGCTGCCGACGCACATTTGTTGCACTGCCCGGGCCGTGCGATTTTACATCCGCGTCGCGTAGCGGCATCTCTTGTCCGGCGAGCGCCGCGCGTGCTCTGGCATCGTCGGGGTTCCACGCGAAAGTGACCTCCAGACGACCGAGCTCCCGGACGTCCGGAGGCGCCGGACGGGAACTGACCAGCAGGGCATTCTCTCCCAGTTCCTGCCGGGCCACTTCAAGCGCGGCGGGAACACTGCTTGCGAAGTAAGCTTTGGTTTCCATTTACTGAATCACTCCCTGAGAGATAACTTTGATGCCGGCGGGGATTTCACTGTGCGCCAGGAAAAACAGATTGGGAATCGAGGCTTCCACCGCCTGTCGCAGAAAGAAGCGGCACGCGGAACTCACGATCGCCACCACGGGCGATTCGACCGCGCCCACGCCGCGAGTCAGGCGGTCCAGCAGGTCCCGCAGGGCGTTCGGGGCGAGGGCGAGAGAGCTGTTGGCTTCCCCTTGTTCGACGCCTCCTTCGACGAAACGTTCGAGCTGCGTTTCGAGAAAATACGCGGGCAGTTCACCCGACGCGTTGAGATAGGGCTTGACGATTACGCGGCGAATCGACTGGCGAACGTAATCGGTCAGCAGCACGGGATTGCGGGTGGCGGGGGCGGCCTCGCCCAGCGCTTCCAGAATAGAGACGGCGTCGCGAATCGAAACGCGCTCACGCAGCAGGTTCTGAATGACTTTCTGGACCGTGGCGAGAGACAGCAGCTTCGGCACCAGGTCCTCCACGACGCGGGCGTTTTCGACACTGACCCGATCCAGCATTTTTCGCGCTTCCTGGCGTGAGAACAGCTCATAAGCCATCCGCTTGATCAATTCCGCAAGATGGGTACTCATAACGCTCAGCGGGTCTATGACGGTAAAGCCGCGCGCCCGGATGCTCTCGGCCTGGGAAGCGGGCACCCACCACGCCGAGACGCCGAATGCCGGGTCTTTCGTGATTCTGCCTCCGGGAGGGGGTTCGGAGGATGTCAGGGCGATGGCCAGATCGCAGCCCTGCGGAAGCTCGAAGCGGGCGATCTCAATTCCTTTCAGGCAGATGGAATATTCGCGGGCGCGCAGCCCAAGGTTGTCGGTCACGCGAACGGCCGGAATGATGAAACCAAGTTCGGCTGCAAGCTGTTTGCGGATGCTGCCGATGCGCCGCAGGAGCGGAGAGTTCGCGCCCTCGGAAATGAAGGAGATCAGGCTCACGCCGACTTCAATCGAGAGCGGCTCGACACGGAGAAGATCGTCAAGATTCTCTCTGGCCGGTCGCGCCGGGCCGCCATCGGCCTCCGGGAGCGATTTCTGCCCCGCGCGTTTTTTCATGCGCCAACCGACGGCGCCGACGCCCGACCCGAGCACCAGAAAGGGAAGCGTTGGGAGACCCGGGAAGGCGGCCAGTGCGATCAGAATGCCGCTTGAAAGAAAAAGAGGCTGGGGAGAGCCGAAGATCTGCCTCTGGAGTTCCACGCCCAGCCGGTTGTCGGAACTGGCGCGCGTGATGATCATAGCGCCCGCGATCGAGATCATCAGGGCGGGGATTACGGTCACAAGGCCGTCGCCAATGGTGAGGACCGTGTAGGTCTGCAGCGCCTTCATGACATCGACGCCGTGCTGAATGACGCCAATCAGCAGGCCGGCAACGATGTTGATGCCCGTGATCAGAACCCCCGCTACCGCGTCCCGCTGGGTGAATTTGCTCGCGCCATCCATTGCGCCGAAAAATTCGGCTTCGCCGGCAAGCTGTTTACGCCGGCGTCTCGCTTCGGCTTCGTCGATCAGGCCGGCATTGAGGTCGGAATCGATGGACATCTGTTTGCCCGGCAGGGAATCGAGAGTGAACCGGGCCGTGACTTCCGAAATGCGAACCGCGCCGTGGTTGATGACGATGTACTGGATCGCGATCAGAACCAGAAAAATCACAGCCCCGATGATGTAGTTGCCGCCCACCACAAAATTTCCGAACGCCTGAATCACGTCGCCGGCCGCTGAAGGGCCGGTATGGCCGTTGAGCAGAATCAGACGTGAGGATGACACGTTCAGCGCGAGGCGGAACAGCGTCAGCATGAGCAGCGTGGTGGGGAAAACGTTGAAGTCCACAGGCTTGGTAATGTACATCGCGACCATCAATACGATCACAGACATCATGATGTCGGCCACAATGAGGAAGTCCAGCAGGAAGCCCGGCATGGGCGCGATCAGGGCGACGACGATGGCAAGTACGGCTGCCGGAACTGCCAGCTCCGCCAGCGTCTCGGGCGAGACCTTCGGGGCTTTCAGTCTTATGCCGGCTGTTTTGCCGCCGGCTTGCGGCTGTGCGAGATTGGCGGTCATTTACGGCTGGTATTCCCCATGAGTTTGAAAATGTACGCCAGAATCTCGGCTACGGCGCGGTAAAGATGAGCTGGGATTTCCTGGCCGACCTCCACCGATTTGTATAGTGCCTGGGCAAGCGGAGGATTCTCAATAATCGGTACCTGATTTTCATTGGCACGCTGCCGGATTCGCGCCGCGAGGTAATTCTTGCCTTTGGCTATAACCATGGGGGCCGCCATGGCGCCCTGTTCGTAGCGGATCGCGACCGCGTAGTGCGTGGGGTTGACGATCACGGCGGTAGCCGTGGCCACTTCCCGCATCATGTTCTTGCGGCGCATATCGCGCTGGATGCGGCGGATTCGGGCTTTGGTCTGCGGGTCGCCTTCGGTTTCCTTCAGCTCATCGCGCAGGTCCTGCTTGCTCATGCGCAGGCGCCGGCTATATCGGGAGCGTTCGCGCACCAGCATCATCAGGCCCAGAAGAACGAGCACGAAAGAGGCTTTGCGCATCGCGTCTTTTACCAGCAGGCCCGTTACGGCGGCGCTGTTCGCGACGGACATCATGGGCAGGCGGAGCAGTTCCGCAAGGCGATCGCGCACCATGCTCCACGTGAGCCAGAACATGAGCGGAATCATAACGACCGCCTGAAGAAACGACGCCATATTGTTGCCGGGCAGGTCTTTCAGCTTGCGAAAGGCATTCAGCCGGTCAAAGCGGGGCTCCAGGCGGGCAAGACTAATGCCCATATTCGTGGAAGCCATCTGGAAAAAAACGGTGATGGCCAGCAGGGCGAGGCCCAATAAAGCGAGGGGCCGCAGCACGGCGACCGACAGGCGGATAAAAATCCGCATGAGATCGTCAGGCGTGAGCGCGGCGGAGAACGATTGCCGCAATCCGAAGCGGAAAGCCATTTCGAGGGTTTCGAGCCAATGCGGAAACCAGGCCGCGGCCAGCACAATGAACGAGAAGAACTGTATGGCTGAGACGAACTCGCGCGCGGCCGGAAAGTCGCCATCCTGGCGGGCTTTCTGCAGCCGCCGGGGAGATGCTTTTTCGGTCTTTTGCGAAGCCTCGGCCATTTAGCGCGCGCTTTCGGAAATGGCCTTGACCAGATGCGCCCAGGTCGTCATCAGAGATTGAAGAAAGCCGGGCTGCAGGGCAATGGTGGCGGAAAGAATCAGCATGGTGGCCGAGAGTTTCAGGGGCATGGTCAGGCTGATGAGATGGAGCTGGGGTTGTATGCGGCCGAGAATGGCGAGCGCGGCATCGGCCAGCAGAAGGAGCGCAATCAGAGGGGCGGCAAGACGCAGGCCGGAACTGAAGATGGAGCCGCCGAACTGGATGAGCGCCAGAGCCGTGGCGCGGTTGATTTTGAAAGACTCGGGAGGGCAGATGCGCATGCTCTCGGCGAGGGCTCCAATCAACAGGCGGTCGGCGCCGGAAGCGAAGAAGAGCAGGCCGGCGGTCAATTGCGCGATGGTCAGCAGGACTGTGGAATCGGCGCCGCTGTTGGGGTCGATCGTGGAAGCATACCCAAGGCCCGCCTGCAGGCTGACCATCTGCGCGGCCATCTGAAACACTTCGAAAACGATGGCCAGCGCAACGCCGATCGCAAGCCCCAGCGCAGCTTCGCCAGCCACGCCTGAGACGATGCGGCCCATCGATACCGGGATTGAGATCGCGGTTTGCCATTCCGGGCGGAGCATCAGGGTCATGGCGAGAGATAAGACGATGTGCGCGGGCTCGGGCGTGGCACGGAAAGCCGCCAGGGGAAGAAAAGCGAAGAGGGCGGATATGCGCGCGAGAGCGAACAAAAATCCCATCAGGGTCGCCCAGGAGAACAGAGAATCAGCGCCCATAAGAACTCAGGTTTCCCAGGATTCCGATTGCGTAAGCCATGGCGCGATGCACCATCCAGGGCATCATCAGCAGGCTGCCGCCGAGAAACGCGATCAGACGCGGGATGGCGTTAAAACCGCTGTCCTGAATCGAGGTCAGGACCTGAATCAGGCTGACCACGATTCCGGTGATGAAGCCGATGGCCAGAAGCGGAGCGCTGATCCAGAATGCCGCCATAAACATCTGGCCTACGATATGCGCCACGCCGTCGGGAGTCATGCGAAGAAGAAGCCTTTCATCAGCGATCCGACAGTCAGGTTCCAGCCGTCGACGAGCACAAACAATAAAAGCTTGAAGGGCGCGGAAACCATGGCCGGGGGCAACTGGACCATGCCTATCGAAAGAGTCACGGAGGCCACGACGATATCGATCAGGAGAAAAGGAAGGAAGATCACCGCGCCGATCTGAAAGCCGGCGCGCATCTCGGAAAGGATGTAAGATGGCGCGAGGATACGCAGATCGAGGCCATCCGGAGTGCGCGGCGGGGGCGTATGGGTGAGATCCAGAAACAGCCTGACATCTTTCTCGCGCACGAAGCGGCTGAGATAGGCCTTCAGCGGCTTCGCGCCGGCTTCATATCCCTGCGCGGCCGTCATCTGGCCGCTCTCCACCGGCTCCCAGCCCTCTTTATAAATCTGGCTTACGAGCGGCTGAATGGAGACAAGAGTCAGGAAGAGAGCGAGGCCTGTCAGCACCTGATTCGAGGGCGCGCTCTGGGTCCCGAGCGCCTGGCGCAGAAAGTGGAGCACGATCGAGATTCGCAGGAAGGGCGTAATCGACATAATCATGGCCGGCAACAGGGTGAGCGCAGTCATCAGAAGGATGATCTGCATGGGTGTGCTCAGGGCGTTCTGGCCGGCAGGCAACAGCGAGGGCAGAGCCGAAGATGCGGCCAGCCCCCGAACTGCCAGCGTCGATGCGACAACGGCGATGCTTAAGATGCGGTTCACGGTCTTCCCTCGCCTGCCGCCGTTGGATCGAGAATGTGGCAGCCTCCGGGCGCGGTCGTGACCACCATCGTTCGGCCATCCACGCGGACCAGATGGAGAGCGTGTTGCGGGCCGAGCGAAATTCTTTCGAGAAGCTGAAGTCTGCGGCCACCAGGCCCCGAAAGCCCCGGCATCAGAAACGCAGCGGCGCCCCGTTTCTTCAGCAGAAGCAGTGCGCCGCCGAGCAGGGATATCACAAAAATAACGGCCGCAACAGGCTGAATGGCGTCCATATCGTTTTCACCGTTCCACGTTGAAGTCCGTGATGCGGACTCCCATGGTGCTTTCGATGATGACGATTTCACCGAAAGCAGCCAGCTTTTTGCCTATGAAGATGTCGATGTTCTCTCCCGCGGAGCGTCTCATCTCGATAATGCCGCCCTCTTCGAGCGCCAGGATTTCCGACAGCTTCATCCAGCGGCTGTCGAGCTGCACTTCGATATCGATGGGAACGTTCCCGATGTGAGCGACCTCTTCAAGGGGCGCCATATTATCGGCTGATCAGACCCAGTGTGGTCTGGATCACCTGATCCTCGGTGGTGACCACTTTGGAATTCGCCTGGTAGCCGCGTTCGTACACCAGAAGATTGGTGAACTCGGTGGCGATATCGACGGTGGAAGATTCGAGAGCGCCCCCGGTGACCGTCCCGCGGGATCCCGAGCCCGGAGTGCCAATGGCCGGCACCGCCGTGGCGGAAGTGACTCCGAAGGTATTGCTGCCGAGATCCTGCATGGATTCCGGATTCAGCACCGTGCCCACGGCAAGCTGCGCCACCGCCACGTTATCGCCATTCGAGTATTTTGCGGTGAGTTGCCCGTTGTTGCCGATGGAAATGCCGGTGAGTTGTCCGGCCTGGGTGCCGTTCTGGGAACTCGCCAGATTTGCGGACGCCTGATCGTACTGAGTAATCTGCGCGTTGCCGTTGGTTCCGTAGAGATTCCAGGTAAGGTTCATATTGGCCGCGCCATCGGCCAGACCGGTGATGGCAATCGGCACAGCGCCGGCCCCGGGCGCCGGCGAACTGAGATTGCCATTGGCATCGAAAGTCAGTGTGCCGGTACCGAGCGAAGTGGTCGTGCCGCTTCCGCTGGTCAGATCCGCGGTGGGGACGGTGACGGCGTAGTTCCAGCTCCCGGCCGCGGACTTGGTATAGGTGACCGTCAGAACGTGTGTCTGACCCTGCGAATCCACCACCTGCATGGGCGAACTGAAGGTGGCATCGGTGGTGTCCACGGCCGCGTTCGCATTGAGATTGAGGTTGAGCGTGAAATTTGTGGTGGTCGTGGGGGCTCTGAGACCCGCTACGGGCAGAACGATGTTACTCAGTGGCGCATTCGTGTTGACGGTTCCGTTGATACCGTTCCAGCCTTCGACATAGTCGCCGCTTTTGGTAAGAAGGTGTCCCGTGGAGTCGATGGCGAAGTTCCCCGCGCGCGTGAAGGCCTGCTGGCCTGCCGGCGACTGGACTACGAAAAAGCCGTTCCCCTGAATCGCCGCATCGTACGGCTGCCCGGTGGTTGTGATCGAACCCTGTGAGAACGACTGAGTGGAGAGCGGGACCACGGAGCCTCCTGTGAGGTTTGTGCCCGCCGAGCCGCCCAGGCTTTCACTCACAAGTTCTTCGAATGAGACCTGGTTGGCTTTGTAGCCATAAGTGTTTTCGTTGGCCAGATTGCCGCTGACCACGTTGATGGCCTGAGCGTTCGCCTGCAGGCCTGAAAGCGCGTTTGAAAAGGCTGTTCCCATGATTTAGCTTCCCGTTGTGGAACTGGATGCGGTGGTGTTCTTGTTTATGGCTATCAACTGCTCGAGCTGGCTGTATGAAGTGAGCTGTGAAACGAAAGCTGTGCTGTCCACAGGGCTGAGCGGATCCTGATTCTTCAGCTGCGAAACCAGCAGCGTCAGAAACGTACTCTCGTTCCCGAGCGGATCCTTTGATGCCGACGGAGTAGCCGTTGTGCCGGACGTTGTAGTGGATGCGGTCGAACTCGTTGGACTCATGCAATCTCCTGAATCGGTTGTTGAAGCATGCCGCCGAACTCTTCCTGGCTGGCGGCATCGCTTTCGCGCCGTGGTTTGCGCTGCTCGTGCGGGGAGCGTTGGTTGTGGCGGCCCTGATCCGGTGTCCAGGCCTCGGCATCGTACCCGGCTTGGGACAAAGTTCCCATAAGATCCCCCACGCCTTCGCGCACGCGTCCGGCGAGTGACGGGTCGGTTCCGTGAACTGAGATATGCACGTCGCCCCCTCGTTCGGAGAGACGTACTTTAATGTCCCGGGACCCATCAGGGGTGAATTCGAGCGACAGCGAACGCATGGCCGGCTGTGATTTTGTGTGGTCCGTCGGAAGCTCCTCTCTTAAAGCGGTGACTGCAGGGCTGTGTGTTCTGGTTTCCTTCGCTGCGGGCGGGTCTGCTGGTGTGCTTTGCGTCTGTGGCGCGGGGGCGCTCACTGGAAGAGCGGAACCGGGGCTGGGGGCCTGAGCTGTGCCGGCAGTGGACTCTGCGGGCCAGTCAGGCGTGACTGCCTGGTGTGCGGAGGAGGGCGGAGCCGGACGGCTGTCGATCTGCGGTCTGGACCCGCCGTGGTCGGCATCCTGCCGCGGATTCGAATCGGTTTCGCTGGCCGGTTTGGGCTGCGGCGCATGGAATGCGGAACTGGGGGTGGCTTCGGCTGTACGGGCCGGCGAAGCTGAATTTCGGTTATCGCGCACAGGCCCGGATTGACTTTGATGGATACTCACCTCGAGAACAGGGGGCGGCTTCAGTGCCATGGGCGCCTGCTGGTCTGAGGCTTGTGGCGCCGCGGTGGCTCCGCCGCCTTTTTCCCCTTCCTCTTCGCTGCCGGTCGCGAGGCCGGGGAGTTGCAGCGGGATCGAAACCGGAACGGGGACCGTAGCCATCACGGGGACATCCACGGCAATCGCCGGAGGCTGCGCAGCGGCGTCTTTCGGCGCTGCGGGCGTACGGTTTGTTTCGCTGCGGCGGGTACCGGATGGAGCGGCGGGAAGGACTTTCGGCAATACAGCCCCGGCTGAAGGCGCGACGGTAACGGCGACCTCGGGAGTCTCATTGAAGAGCTGCGCGACTAACAGATTGAAGGCAGAATCGCCACTCCGCAGCGGTTTCGCGTCCTGCTGAGCAGGCGGAATACTGGCCGTGTGTCCCGGCGGTTTTGCCGCCAAAGGCGCCGGCGCGATTTGTGAGGGGCTCGCAGCCAAAGTCACGGCGCGTTAGAAGCAGTTAGGAAACCAACCGGCCATGCGTAACGAATCAGAATGTTAGCGGGAAAAGGGGCGTCGATTTATTGCCAGGCGGCTCGAAATCGCCAGATTTTTGGCGTTCGGAGAAGCGGCTTATTGAGCTTATCGACCTCGCGGGGCTGATTTATAGTCGTTTATCGAATTTCTTTGTTCGGCCCGCCGCCTGCATTGCATCGAGGCGAAATCGATATGGATGCCATCTCAACATCAGCCGCGAGCGGCATGCGGGCACGCATGGAATCGCTTGAAATGCTTGCGAACAATCTGGCCAACGTCGAAACCGGCGGGTTTAAGGCCGACCGCGAATACTTCAGCGTTTATACCGGAGCGGAGGCGACAGCCGACCCGCGGACCGGCGAAATCCCGGGCCAGCCGCTGGTTCAAAGCCATTGGACCGATCTCACGCAGGGCAATCTGCTGAATACGGCCAACCCTCTCGATTTCGCCATCGATGGTGACGGGCTGTTTGCGGTGCAGACAAAAGACGGCGTGCGTTACACGCGCAACGGCAACTTCCGAATCGGCTCGGCTGGTCTTCTCTCGGCGGCCGATGGAAGCCCCGTGCAGGCCCAGGGTGGGGGCACGATCGCGCTGCAGCAGGGTTTGTCTGTCGAAGTCCTGCCGGATGGCACTGTGCAGCAGGGGGGCAGCCGGTCGGCCAGATCGCTGTTTCCACCTTTGACCATGCGAGCCTCAGCAAATTCGGGACGAACTATTTCATTCCCGCGGAAGGCGTGAAGCCTCAGCCGGCGGCAGGGACCGTTTTGCAGGGCAAGCTCGAACAATCCAACGTGGGGGCGGCGGAGTCCTCGGTCCGTCTGATCGCCATTATGCGGCAATTCGAAATGCTGCAGAAGGCGATGAATATTGGAAACGACCTGAATCGTAAAGCAATTGAGGAAGTGGCCCGGGTCGCAGATTAAATTTCACACAAAAAGAGGAACCGCACAAATGATTCGAGCTCTATACAGCGCGGCCAGCGGCATGTCCGCGCAGCAGTTGAATATCGATAACATAGCGAACAACCTGGCGAACTCGAACACAGTCGGGTACAAGTCGCGCCGCGCGCAGTTTCAGGACCTCATGTACCAGACGATGGTGCAGCCTGGCTCGCAATCCGGCGCGGCGACCGTGGTGCCGACGGGCCTGCAGCTTGGCCTCGGCGTGCGCGCGGCGTCGAACGAAATCATTTTCCAGCAGGGGGATTTTTCAAATACCAACAATCCGCTGGACATGGTGATCCAGGGCCGCGGGTTTTTCCAGATCAAACAGGCCAGCGGCGAAACCGCTTACACGCGCGCCGGATCGTTCCATCTCGATGCCAGCGGGAACGTGGTGAATGCGAGCGGAGATGCGCTGCAGCCGCAAATCACCATCCCGCCCGCCGCGCAAACCATCAGCATCGCGGCAGACGGCACGGTGAGCTACACGCTTCCCGGGCAAACAGCCGCCCAGAGCGCCGGGCAGATCACGCTGGCCAACTTCCAGAATCCGGCGGGACTCAATTCGCTGGGACAGGGTCTTTACGCCCCGACCGACGCCTCCGGAGCCGCGCTCGTGGGTCCTGCCGGAGGAACCGATGGGCTGGGCACCATCATGCAGGGTTACGTGGAGCAGTCGAACGTCAGCGTGGTCGATGAATTTATTAATCTGATCAGCGCTCAGCGGGCTTACGAGGCGAACTCGAAGGTCGTGAAGGCGGCTGACGACATGTACTCGCAGGTCAACAACATTACCCGTTAAACCCCATGCGCTATTCGACGTTTGCGTGCTTAACGCTCGCTTATACCGGTGCGGCACTGGCTCCATCTGCGTGTCTGCCCGTGCAGGGAAGTCGCATTCTGGGCCGCGATATGGCGGCCGCCGATGCGCGCTTTCAGGGACTTCCGGCAACGCTGGCGCTTGGGTTCGCCCCGTCGCCCGGAACCAACCGGGTGTTCGGTTTGCCCGAATTGGGCAGAATTGCCCGCGCGAACGGCATTGCGGCTGAAGGCTTAACGGGCATCTGTTTCGAGCTGCCCATGCGTGCGCTGAACCCCGAAGACGTTGCCGCGGCGATGCGGCGCGTGCTGCCCGCCGACGCTGTATTGAGGATCGTCGAGATGCCTGTGCGGGACGTCCCCGCCGGTTCAATCGATTTCCCCCTGTCCGCATTGGAGCCGCCCCTCGACTCGAACCACGGCGTGCAGCTCTGGCGCGGCGAAGTGACGTACGCCGAAACGCGTCGTGTTTCCCTGTGGGCAAGAGTTGAAGTGACCCTGCACTACAAAGCGGTGGTTGCCGTAAGAGACCTGCCTGCAGGCACTCCGATCAATGCGGATTCACTGCGTCTCGAAACCAAAGCGGGACCTCTGCCGCCGGAAAAGGTCGCCGTTCGCATCGAAGATGTGGAAGGGCGCATCCCAGGGCGCGCCCTGAAGGCCGGGGCGGCAGTGCTGCTTACGCTTCTGTCGAATGGACCGAAGGTTCGGCGCGGGGACGCGGTGACGGTGGAGGTTGAGAGCGGGCCCGCGCGCCTCCGCTTTGAAGCGGTAGCCGAGAAAGCGGCGCGCGATGGGGATACTGTCGAACTGCGAAATCCACTGACCGGGAAAACGTTCAGGGCAAAACTGAGTTCCGACGGCCGGGCGGTCATCGTCATCGGAAGGGGACGCCGGCTGTGAGGCGCGTGAGTGCGGCCTGGCCGATGCTTCTGGTGTGTTCGTTCGCGTTGAACGCCGCCGACGCCAAAGGTTCCAAAAAGAAGGAGAAAGCGCCCGAATCTTCCATGCTGGAAAAATACCTTTCGAGCGCGGCGTCTGATCGCGATCAGGATTTATCCGCCAACCTGCCGGGTTCGCTGTGGTCGCCCGCGGCGCGCCTCAACGACCTCGCGCGCGATCTCAGAGCCAGCCAGCCAAACGATGTGGTCACGATTCTGGTCACAGAGACGATCAACGCGGCCGCCAGCGGGGCCAGCACCACCGAGCGGGCGTCCAGCGCGAACTCGTCCATCACGGCGCTGGGCGGGCCAAAATCCTCCGCCGGGGCGCTCGCCAATCTGCTGAACACAAGCGGCGATCAGAAGATCAACGGCACGGGGACCACCACGCGCGCCGCTACGCTGACCGCGGTGCTCACCGCGCGCGTCGTCAAAGTCCTGCCCGGCGGATTGCTGTACATCGAAGGCTCGAAGGATCTCCAGGTCAACTCTGAACAGCAGGCGATCACGGTGCGCGGGATTATCCGAACCGCCGACATAACAACCACCAATACCGTCGGCTCCAACCAGATCGCCGATATGGAGATCCGGGTCAACGGGAAGGGCATTGTGGGGGATGCGATCCGGCGGCCCAACTTTCTGTACCGGCTGATTCTCGGCCTGCTGCCTTTTTGATATGAAACGTTTTCTTTCCACAGCCGCCATCATGTTCGCCGGAGCGCTGCATGCGGGGGCGTCCTCGCGGCTGAAGGATCTGGTGTCGATTGAAGGCGTGCGGGATAACCAGCTCGTGGGCTACGGAATCGTGGTGGGCCTGAACAAGACGGGGGACAGGCAGCAGACCATTTTCAGTGCGCAGAGCCTGGCGAACATGCTCGAAAAGATGGGAGTGGCTGTGAGCTCGACGGCCATCAAAGTATCGAACACGGCCGCGGTCATGGTGACCGCGTCGCTGCCGCCCTTTGCGCAGCCTGGGACGAAGATCGACGTAACGGCGGCAGCCATAGGGGACGCCAGCAATCTGCAGGGCGGCCTGCTGCTGATGACTTCGATGCGGGCCGCGAACGGGCAGGTTTACGCCGTCGCCCAGGGTCCGGTGGTTACGGGAGGCTTCGTCGCGGGGCGGGGCGGTGTCAGCCAGACCGTGAATCACCCCACCGTAGGCCGGGTTCCCGCCGGTGCGAGCGTGGAGCGCCCGGCGCCTTCGGTGGAACCCACCGCCCATTTGCGCCTGCAGCTTCGAAATGAAGATTTTGCGACGGCGTCGCGGATTGCCGAGAAGGTCAATAAAGAATTCGCGCTGGAGAAGCCTGTGGCGCTGGCGGAGAATTCGGCGCTGATCGATATTGAGACGCCCCCTGCCTGGAAGCAGCGGATGCCCGCTTTTATTGCGGCGGTGGAAGAGCTTCGCGTCGAGGTGGATGGTCCCGCGAGGATCGTGGTCAATGAACGCACGGGAACGATCGTTATGGGCAAGGATGTCCGGATCGCGCCGGTGGCGATTCTGCATGGAAATTTGTCGGTGGAGATTCAAACCAGGCTCCAGGTTTCACAACCCGGCCCCATGTCGCAGGGCACCACTGAAGTGGTGCCGGAGGTAAGCGTCAGTGCCAAAGAAGAACCTGCGAAAAACGTGCTGCTGAAGGAGGGCGCGACGGTGGAGGAACTGGTGCGCGCTTTGACCGCGGTGGGCTCGTCGGCGCGTGACATTATTGCCATCCTGCAGAACCTCCGGGTAGCGGGCGCCCTGGATGCAGAGATGGAGGTGATTTGAGATGAATCCTTTACCCCCGGACTTTAACGCGGCGGGGTTGGGCCTGAATCCGCTTACCGGGCCGGCAGGCCAGGCGACAGACGCGGATCCGAAGAAGCAATTGGCCGCCGCGCAGGATTTCGAATCGCTGCTGATCGGCCAGATGCTGCACTCCATGCGCGAGAACGGCTCCAGCTGGCTGGGGACCGGAGACGACGATGCGGGCGCAACCGCCTTCGGCTTCGGGGAAGATCAACTGGCCAGGGCACTGACGAAGGGCGGCGGACTGGGCCTGGCGAACGTCATCGCGGCGGGCCTGGCAGCGAAAAGCGCCGCGTCGCAGGCAGGTTCAGAGGAGTCGGTCCAGGCGGGCGGAATTGAATCAGGCGTTCAGCGCCAGACGCCCGCAATCCTGCCGGCCGGCCCCACTCTCGTTCCACTCTCCAGTCTCGTTCCACCCCGGTGACCGTTCGGCCGCGACATTGACCGCCATATGGACCGCACGGGCCGCTACTTCGGCCCATGCTTCTTCGAGCGTGACGAGAAGCCCGAGCACCTCAGCCAATGGCGGATCGGTCTGGCTCATGTTCGCGTCGAGGAGCCGGCGCAGCATATAGCCGTAAAGGCCCTGCAGACGGGCTGAGATCTCCGGCGCGGACTCGGGCCGCAGCGAGCCCAGGAGTTCCGCTATTGCCGAATACGCATTGTTGATGCTGGCGGCGCGTTCCCTTATCCTTTTTTGCTCCAGGTGTTCACGAGCTTCCCGGACGCTTGCAATCGCGTGACGGTAAACCATCCGCGTCAGATCGAGGGGCTCGGCGTTCAGTATGCTTTGTTCGTAGTAGGGATTCATCCTGAATATCGCGTTAATTTTTGAGTGTCTGCCGCAAGCTGCAAAAGATATTCGGACGGCCACTGCTCTACCACTTCGTTTGTGGCGGTGTCCACAACTTTGACGACCGGTCGTTTTGTTGTCTGGTCGAGCGAGAACGTGACCTCTCTGCCCGGCCCCACATGCCCGGACCCGTTCAGCGTCTGCACCGCGACCGCGATCGAGCGATTCAATGCCCGTTCTTCTGAAGTGCTGGCTTCGGAGACCGGAGTCGCTGATGTTGCGCTCGTTAGATTCTGGTCGGAGTTCGCCGGGATCGGAACCATAAAACTACTGCCTGAGTGTCTTATCGGCAGTTCGCCGGAGTGTTTGAATTTTTGTGGAGACGCCTCGCTGTCTAAACTTTCTCCCGCGATAGGCCGATACTCACCCGGAGGAATTTCAATGACCGCCACCCCGCTCGACGTGCTTATAGTCGACGATTCAGCCGCGATACGAAAGATTCTGCAAAGAGTTCTGCGCCAGACGGATCTCAATCTGGGAGAGATCCACGAAGCCGGCGACGGCACTGAAGCCGTGACGATTCTCAGGGACCGGAAGTTTGGATTGATCCTGTCCGACATCAACATGCCTCAGATGGATGGCCTGCAACTGCTGGCTCGCATTAAGGAGATGGATCATCTCAAAGAGGTCCCCGTGATCATGATCACCACGGAGGGAGGGCAGGGGAAAGTTATGGAAGCGGTGCAGCTTGGCGCCACGGGCTACGTGCGTAAGCCCTTCACGGCCGACCAGATTAAGGAGAAACTCGCCGGAGTGATTGTTTAACCCGCGCGCCGGGAAAACCTGCGCGGGGGAAAGCGCGGGCGGGTTACGCTATAAGGTTCATGTCAAAACTGCTTGAAGGAAAAACCGCTGTCATCGCGGGAGTGGCCAACAAATGGAGCCTGGCATTCGCCATTGCGGAATCGTTCGCGCGCGAGGGAGCAGCCATCATCCTGACCTATCTGAACGAAAAACAGAAAGAAACGGTTCAGGGGATGGCTGGTTCTCTTCCCATCGCCGGGATGTTACCCTGCGACGTTACAAAAGACGACGAATTAGCTGCGCTGACAGAAAGTTTGCGCAAGCTTGGCAAACCTGTCGACGCTCTGGTGCACAGCCTTGCGTTTGCCAACCGCGAAGATCTGGGCGGTCTGTTTCTCGATACGCAGCGCGATGGTTTCCTGCTGGCGCAGAACGTCAGCGCCTATTCGCTGGTCGCGCTTGCGCGAGCGGTGGCGCCTTTAATGACCGACGGCGGCTCCATTACGACCCTTACGTATATCGGCTCCACGCGGGTAGTGCCGAGCTATAACGTGATGGGGGTGGCCAAGGCGTCGCTTGAGGCTTCCATGCGCTATCTGGCGCGGGATCTGGGGCCGCGAAAAATCCGGGTCAACGCAATTTCCGCGGGAGCGGTGAAAACGGCTTCGGCGCGCGCCGTCAAAGATTTTTCGACCATGCTGGATGCGGTCAAAGAGCGCTCCCCGCTACAGCGCAACACGGAGCCGGGGGAGGTGGCCGATGCGGCGGTTTTTCTGGCCAGCGACCTTAGCAGAGGCGTTACCGGCAATATAATGTTCGTCGATTCGGGCATGCAATTGATGTAGTGGCCCATCGCGTGCACCGGTCTCCTCCATTGAGGAGATATTCACCATGAGGCATGCCGCGTTAGCTTTCCTGCTTTCCGCCCCGATTTTCGCGCAGTTTCCGAATCCGGTTCAGACGAACGTTACGCCGAACCCGAACGGTTCGGAGCCTATTTTCCGCGTGGACGTCACGTCGGGAACTGTGAGAGCGGTGAATTACCACAATCGGCAGGGTACGACCCACATCGATTTTCGCGGTACGGCGCTGATGCCGGAGGCTCGCGGCGAAGCCAGCGTCACGGCAAATACGGGCGCGACGCGCATTTCCCTGAAGTTCGATCATCTCTCAAATCCCGCGCAATTCGGGCCGGAATATCTCACTTTCGTGCTTTGGGGCATTACGCCGGAGGGTCGCGCGGAACGGCTTGGAGAGGTGGTCCTGAAGGGCCCGAACGCCAAAACAGCCGAATTGTATGCAACCACGGATCTGCAGTCTTACGGGATGATTGTCACGGCCGAGCCATATTTCTCGGTTAGCCAGCCTTCGGACGTGGTGGTGATGGAAAACTTCCTGCGCAAAGACACTTCCGGCACTCTTGAGGTCGTCGAGGCGAAGTATGAGTTGCTGAAGCGCGGTCAGTACACGATGAACATTACAGGCGGAGCGCTGGCGCCGATCGCTTCCGATATGAGCGTGCCGTTGCAGTTACGGGAAGCGCGCGAAGCGATCGCGATTGCCAAATCTCAGGGAGCCGACAGGTACGCCCCTGACGTAATGGCTAAAGTTGCGGCAAATATGGTGAACGCCGAAGGCTATTACCGGAGCCATAACGAAAAAGAACTGAATACGGTTGCCCGGGAGGCCACGCAACAGGCCGAAGACGCGCGCCGGATCAGCATCGTAAAAGAGCGTGAAGCCGCCGAACGGGCAGAGAAAGAAGCAAGCGAGCGCCGGGAAGAAGAAGCTCACCGGAAAGCCGCCGAATCGGCTGCCGATGCCGCGGAACAGGCCCGTTTAAGGGCGGCGGCGGACGAGGATCGCGCGGCTGCCGAGCGGGAAAAACGGGAAGCTCAGGTCGCGACGGCGAACGCGCGCCTGGCCGAACAGCAGGCCGAAGCCGCGCGTCTGGCAGCCCTTGACGAGCAGAAAAGACTGGCCAGTGAAGCCGCAGCCGCCCAGGCTGCCCGCGCTGCCGCCGAGAAAGATACCCAGGCCATGCGCGAAAAACTGCGGGACCAGTTGAACGCCATCCTGCAGACCCGCGACACCGCCCGTGGATTGATCG
>JALYHT010000200.1 GCA_030776225.1 Acidobacteriota bacterium
CCCCCGCACTCTCAATGTCACCGCCGAAACCATTGAGCCTGTGATCAGCCCGCGCACTCGCGCCATCGTCGTTACTCATCTCTTCGGCAATCCCTGTGAAATGGGCCCGATCATGGAACTTGCCAAAGCCCACAACCTTCCTGTAATTGAAGACGCGGCCCAGGCGTTCCTCGGGCAATACGACGGGCGTTACATCGGAACGATCGGCACAATTGGCTGCTTCAGCCTGCAGCAGGGCAAGCATATGACCTGCGGAGAAGGCGGCCTGGTCGTTACCGATGACGAGATGCTCGCCCGCCGCATGTTCCTCTTCATCAACAAGTGTTACGGATACGGCGATGCGAATGCCGACCACTACTACATCGCGCTCAATTCGCGCATGAGTGAAATTCAGGGCGCCGTCGCCCTGGGGCAGTTGGAGAAGCTGGATTCCTCCGCCGGCAATCGCGCCCGCTGCGCCGCCGAACTCACGGAAAAAATTCGAGGTATCCGCGGCATTGAGCCATTCCCGGTCTCGCCCAAAGGACGAAACGTCTACTGGAAATACTGCCTGATCGTGGATCCCAATGTCATCCCCGACGGCGCCGTGGGTCTGGCCCGCGAGTTGAAGGCCCTCGGGATCAGTTCGGCCCCGCGTTACATCCAGAAGCCCGCGTTTATGTGTGAGATTTTCCAGAAACGGCGCACTTTCGGCATGAGCCAGTTCCCCTTCACGCTCGCCCGCAAAGAAGTCCTCGATTACAGCCGCGACAAGTACCCAGGCACTTTCGCCGGCCTCGAACACGTGCTGGTTCTGCCCTGGAACGAAAATTACACCTCGGAACATGTCGATTACATCGCCGCCTGCCTGCGGGAGGTCGCGGGCTGAAGCGCAAAACCTCAGGAGACATCTATGAATACGAATACAGAGCTGGGTAAGAAGTTGCGTTTCGGCCTGGTGGGAGCCGGAAGGATCGGTCAGACCTATGCGGAGGCTTTCCGCGGCACCCCGAATGCCGGTCTGACCGCGATTGTGGATTCCGACGAATCCGCCGCGGCCACCATGGCGAAACAGGAAAATTGCCAGACCTGGAAGTCCCACATCGAATTGGCCGAAAGCGGCAACGTAGACGCGGTCGTGGTAGCCACGCCGCCTGCTTTCCATGGCCCCATCGCTCTCGATTTTCTCAGGCGCGGCATCCCCGTGCTCTGCGAAAAACCGGTCAGCTTCAGCCTCGAAACCGCTCGCCAGATCCGCCGCACCGCCCGCGAACAGAAGGTTCTGTTCACCATGGCTTCGAAATTCCGCTATGTCGAAGATGTGATCCGCGCGCGTAAAATTGTCGGCTCCGGCATTCTGGGCGAGGTGGTGCTCTTCGAGAACACCTTCATGTCTTTTGTCGATATGAAGAGCCGCTGGAATTCCGATTCCAACGTCAGCGGCGGTGGGGTGTTGATCGACAACGGAACCCATTCGGTCGACATCATGCGCTATTTCATCGGGCCGCTCTCGATGATCCAGGCCGTGGAAGGACCCTCCATTCAGGGCCTCCCTGTCGATGAGACCGTGCACGTCAATGCGCGCGCCGTGCAGGGCGCCATCGGCCGCATGGACCTCTCCTGGAGTATCAACAAGCAGACGGATGATTACATCGCCATCTACGGCTCGCGCGGAACCCTGCGCGTCGGCTGGAAAGCTTCGCTTTACCGCCAGACCGGCAGCTCCGCATGGGTCCAGTTCGGAAACGGTTACGACAAAGTTCAGGCGTTCCAACGCCAGATCATGAATTTTTCGTCCGCTATTCAGGGCACAGAACAACTCCTGATCGACGCCGACGACGCTATCGCCTCGGTCGAAGTCATTCAGGCAGGGTACGAATCCCTGCGTCACGATTCGTGGACGCAGGTAACGGGCGAGGAAATCCTCGCAGTCGCCGCATGAACGCCCGCATCCATCCCACCGCGCTCATTGAGGAAGGGGTCGAAATCGGCCCCGATTCTTCAGTCTGGGATGGTGTCCATGTGCGGCGCAACACCCGCATCGGCCATCACTGTATTGTCGGCGAGAAGACCCATATCAGCTACGATGTCCGGATCGGCAACTTCGTAAAAATCAATGCCTTCGTGTATATCTGCACGGCCGTAACCCTGGAAGACGGCGTCATGGTAGCGGCAGGCTGCATCTTTACGAATGACCGGTACCCCCGCGCCGCCGAACCGGAACTCATGGCTCTGCGGTCGAGCGATCCGGATGAGCAGACCCTTCCCACCTTCGTTCGCGCCGGCGCAAGTCTGGGAGCGGGCTCGATCATCGGCTGCAATTTAACCATCGGTCGGTTTGCTCTGATCGGCATGGGCAGCCTCGTCACGCGGCCCGTCGATGATTTTCACATGGCCCTGGGACACCCGGCCCGCGTTGTCGGGTATGTCTGTCGCTGTGGCCTCCCCTTCGCGAAGTTCGAGCCGGATCGGCATCCGGATCGCATCGTCCACAGCTGCGCCCTGTGCAGGCGCAGGTATTCCACCAGAAACGGTGTCGTCACCGAATCCTTTGCCGCACTTTCATGAGCCCGCCACGGCAGCAGCACTGGGCCATTGCCGGCGGCGGTCTTCTCGGCATGACGCTCGCATGGGACCTTGCCAATGAACACCGTAAAATTACGCTTTTTGAATCGGCCCCGTCGCCCGGGGGCCTGGCTTCCGCCTGGCGATTGGGCGATATCGTCTGGGATCGCCATTATCACGTAACGCTCCTCTCCGACAGCGCCCTCCGCGGGCTGCTCTCGGAACTGGATCTCGATAAAGAGATGCGCTGGACCCGCACCCGCACCGGTTTCTACGGCAATGGCCGGCTGCACCCATTCTCGGGCGCTCTCGAATTCGTGCGCTTCCCCCTGCTCAATCCCATCGAGAAACTTCTCTTCGCGCTTGCCGTGCTCCACGCCTCCCGCCTCCGCTCGCCTGAGTCCATCGAAGCCCTCACAGTCGAGCAGTGGCTGACCCGCATTTCCGGGAAGAGCGTATTCCGCAAAATCTGGCTTCCCCTCTTGCGCGCCAAATTAGGCGAGAACTACCGCACCACCTCCGCCACATTCATCTGGGCCACGATTCAGCGCCTTTACGCCGCGCGCCGCTCCGGCCTGCGCGAAGAACTCTTTGGCTATCTTCCAGGCGGTTATTCCCGCATGCTCGAAACATTTGCCGCCGCGCTGCGCCGCAAAGGCGTTGCGATCGAGTTGAACAGCCGCATCCGCGAAATCAGGACAGGGGAGCCATCCGGGGTGACTGTGTCGCTTGACAACTCCTCCGCCCTTTTCGATCGCGTGATCGTCACCACCCCGGCCCCCATTGCGGCGAAGCTCTGCCCGCAGCTCACGTCCCACGAAGCGCGCCTGCTCAACGGCGTCCACTACGAGGGAATCATCTGCGCGTCGATGCTGCTTCGGCGCCCGCTCTCCGATTTCTACATCACCAACATCGCCGATAGTTCGATCCCGCTCACCGGGGTGATCGAAATGTCCTCTCTTGTGGATCGCGAGATGTTCGGCGGCCGCGCGCTGGTTTATCTCCCGCGCTACCTCCCTCCGGAGCATCCGGCTTTCGACTGCTCCGACGATGACCTCAAAGCGGAATTCCTCAGCGCCGTCCGCCTTATGCACCCTTTGCTGAAAGATGATGAGATCGTCGCCTTCCGCATCTCCCGCGCCCGTCACGTCTACCCGCGCCCCACGCCGGGTTCGGCCGCAAGGGCGCCCCTCATAGACACATCCATTCCCGGCGTGCATATTCTGAATTCGGCCAACATCCCCGCCGGCACTCTGAACGTGAATGAGACCGTTCAACTCGCCCGGCGCGAAGCGAAAAGACTCGATGAATCGGCACGGAGCCCCCATGACCTTGCAGCCTGACTCCCACCTGTCGCACCGTCCCGTCGCCAGTCTGTCCCTCGACCTGGACGACAAGTGGACTTACATGAAAACGCATGGCGACGAGCGCTGGAGCGGCTACCCCAGCTACCTCGAAATCGTCGTCCCCCGCGTTCTGCGTGTCCTCGGCAAAATGTCGCTGCGCATCACGTTCTTCATCGTCGGGCAGGATGCCGAATTCCCCCGCAACTGGCCCGTGCTGCGTTCCATTGCCGACGCGGGCCACGAAATCGCCAACCATTCTTTCCACCATGAGCCCTGGCTTCACCTCTACTCAAAAGAGCAAATCGAGCGGGAGCTTGCCCGCGCCGAACAAGCCATAGGAAACGCCACCGGCCGCCGCGTGGAAGGGTTTCGCGGACCCGGTTTCAGCGTCTCGGACACGGTAGGCGAAGTGCTCGCCGCTCGCGGCTACCGCTACGATGCTTCCACCCTGCCTACTTTTCTCGGACCGTTGGCGCGCGCCTATTACCTGCTCACCGCAAAACTGGACAGGGAAGAAAAGCGCCGCCGCGCACGTCTGTTCGGCCGCCTGCGCGATGGCCTGCGCCCCCTGAAGCCATACCGCTGGAACACCGCCGCGGGTCCGCTGGTTGAGATTCCGGTCACGACCATGCCAGGCCTCCGCACCCCGTTTCACCTGAGCTACCTGGTCTGGCTGCACAGCCACTCAAGACACGTCTCGCGGTTTTATCGCAATATGGCGCTTGCGCTTTGCGACGTCGCCGGGGTCGCGCCATCGTTTCTGCTGCACCCGCTGGATTTCATAGGGCCTCAGGAGGCGCCGGAACTCTCTTTCTTCCCCGGCATGAATCTGCCCCTCGAAGAAAAAATCAACGTTGCTGAAGATGCCATCCGGGCCCTCGCGGCGCGCTGGCGGCTCGGCAGCATGGCGGAGCACGCCGACCAAACCAACTTTGTGCCCCGAATCGCCGCAGGCGAAACAGCCGCTCCGGCGCCCACTACCCTCTCATCTCATTTCACGCGCTGAAACTTACAACATATGATTTCCGACATGCGCACGATCCCGCGCGATGCAACGCTCGAAGCAGACGTGTGTATTATAGGTGGCGGCGCTGCCGGCATAGCCATTGCGCGCGAATTCATCGACGGGCACCTTAAAGTGATTCTGCTTGAGAGCGGCGGCCTGCATTCCGATTCCGCCGTGCAGAAACTCTACGCGGGGCACAGTGTCGGCGAGCCTTATTACAAGCCTCTCGACGAATGCCGCTCGCGTTATTTCGGCGGCAGCACCAACTGCTGGGGCGCCATTTTCCGCCCCTTCGATGCCATCGATTTCGACAAGCGGTCCTGGGTCCCGCTCAGCGGCTGGCCCGTGTCTTACAAGGACATTCGTCCATGGCTCCGTCAGGCCCATGCTTACTATGGCGCCGGACCCTTCATTTACGACGCTTCCGCCTGGAGCGCCGCGCAGATTCCACCCGCCGGGGTCAACCCTGAAATGTTCAGTCCCATGGTCTGGCATTTCAACAGCCGCGCGGATACCGTCAGCTTCGGCCGGCGCTTTCGCAATGAGCTGCGCGCGGCTTCGAATGTCCACGTGCTGCTGAACGCCAACGCCACCGATCTCCTCACCAACGAATCCGGCCGCGTGGTGGAACGCCTGCGCGCCAGGACGCTCGACGGGAAAGTCCGCCATATCCGCGCCCGAACTTTCGTTATGGCGTGCGGCGGTATAGAAAATGCCCGGCTCCTGCTCGCTTCAACGGGTAACGGCGGCACTCAGGGCCACGGCCTCGGTAACGAGCGCGATCTCGTGGGGCGCTACTTCCACGAACACCTCGAAATGCCCATCGGCTTTCTGGTGAATAATGGCGACATCCCCCGCGGGGCCTCTTACTCCCGTCTGCATCGTCTCGGCGCCACCTTCTGCCTGCCCGGTCTGGCTCTGCCGCCCTCCGTGCAAGCCGCCCGCCGGACCCTCAACGCCGCCCTCTCGGTCGACCCCATCTACGACCGCGAAAGCGCTCTCATCGCCTTCCAGAACCTGCGCTCCAGCCTTAAAGCCAAACGTGTGACGCCTGGCCTCCTTCGCCAGCTCTGGAAACTTTGCGCCGGTGGCAACAAACTCGCTCCCGAAGCCTGGCGACGGGTAGTCCAGGGCGATCGTCCCCAGGGCGAGCCAGACAAGTTCTTCATTTTTGCGCGCGCCGAACAAGCGCCCAACCGGGACAGCCGCGTCAAACTGGCCGCCGACACGGACCCTCTCGGGATGCCCCGCGCCTGCCTCGACTGGCGCACCAACGAACTCGACCGCGCGGCATTTAAACTGATGATCGATTCGGTAGCCTCCGAATTCCCACGCCTTGGCCTGGGCAACGTCATCGCAAACCCGTGGCCGGAAGATAGCGGCTGGCTGGAAGGTATGGTCGGCGGCCCGCACCACATGGGCACGACCCGCATGTCCGGCGACCCCGCCACCGGAGTCGTTGACCGGAATTGCCGTGTTCACGGACTCGCCGGTCTCTATGTCGCAGGCAGCTCCGTATTTCCTACTGGCGGCCATGCCAACCCCACCCTGACGATTCTGGCCTTCGCCCTTCGCCTCGCTTCCCACCTCCGCGAAAACCTGGCCAGCCCCGCTTCAGTGGCCGCCGTGGAGACCGCCCATGCGCCGCGTTAGCCGGATCGCCCTTGCCGCCGCCTTCCCGCTGATTCTCGCCGCAGGCAATCCCGGCCACGTCTATTTCCAGAGACTGGCCGATCCCCAACTGGATCGCTTCACCAACTCCCCGAACTCCTCCCAAAAACAGTGGTTCCGTGATCGCTTCTTCCGCATGGCCGTCTTCTCGCCTTACTTCGACGCAAAGACCTCCTGGTACCCCAACAGCCTGCTCTACAACAATCTCTACGGCATCGAACCAGATTCGTCCTTTGCCCGCGAACACCCCGATTGGATCCTCCACGATCAGGGCGGACATCTCCTCTACATCCCGTTCGCCTGCGAGGGCGGTGTCTGCCCGCATTACGCCGCCGATATCGCCAACCCCGCATTTCGCGCCCAGTGGATCGCGCAGATGTCCGACCTCCTGCGCCGCTTCCGCTATCGTGGCCTGTGGATTGACGATGTGAACCTCGAGTTCCGCGTCTCCGATGGCTACGGCAAACAGACGGCGCCCATAGATTCCGCCACCCACCGCCCTATGACCTGGGAGGCGTGGCGCAACTACGTCGCCGGGTTCACCGAACAAATCCGCCGCGCGTTGCCCAACGTCGAAATCGCGCAAAACCCCATCTGGTACGCCGCTCCCGGCCGCGATTCAGATCCCGCCGTCCGCCGCCAGATCCGCACGGCCGATAACATCAACATCGAACGCGGCATCGCCGGCGACAACGGACTCACCGGGGGCACCGGCGAATGGTCGCTCAACGCGCTGTTCTCCTTCATTGATCGGGTCCACGCCGCCGGTCCGGGCGTGACCCTCGAAGAATATTCGCCCGACTTACGGGGTAAGCAGTATTCCCTGGCCGGCTATTTCCTCATCTCAAACGGCAATGACCGCATCGGCGACGATTCAAACCCGGAAACCTGGTGGGAGGGCTACGACGTCGAACTCGGCCAGCCCCTCGGTCCCCGCACCTGGAACAACGGCGTCTATTCCCGGCGTTTCGCCAAAGGCATGGTGCTGCTGGGAGAACCCGGCCTTCAAACCCGCGAAATCCCTTTAAATTCAACCTTCACTACCCTCGACGGCTCCTCCGTCACCTCCGTCCGGCTTTCCGCCCGCCAGGGAATCGTTCTACGCATTCCCCCCGCCCGCTGATTTTCCCCGCAACCTTTAAGATCGGCATTGTATTCCGACGCACCTGAGGTATACTTCCCCCAGGAACTTTAGTACTAGTAATAATAGTACTGGCGGGGATAAGTCGTGCGTATCGGAAGCCTGTCTGCTTTCCCGGAACGTGAGTTACGTAACGCCCCGCTGCCAATAAAAAAAGGGGAAGTACGTAACGAATGACGATCGGTAAAACCTTGTCCTGGACCATAGCAGCCTTCGTAACGGGGGGTACGGCGTTAGCCCAAAGCCCCGGGAAGGTGAATTTTATGGAATACGCGCAGTCGAACTTCGACTCCTTCACCTCTTCTCCCAACTCAGCCCGGCAGCAATGGATGCAGCAGAACTTCGCCCGCATGGCTGTGTGGTCGCCCTACTTCGACAGCCGCACATCGTGGTATCCCAACGCTTATGTCTATCAGGACCTTTACGGTATTTTCCCCGGCTCATGGGTGACCTCTGCTCATCCGGAATGGATTCTTCACGACCAATGGGGCAACTGGCTCTACATACCATTCAACTGCGGAGGCGGGTCCTGCCCCATGCTTGCCGGCGACGTTGCAAATCCCGCCTTCCGCTCCTGGTGGATCGGCAATACGCAAAACGTAATGAACGGCGGGAACTACAAAAACATCTTTATTGACGATGTCAATATGGAATTCCGCGTCTCCGATGGCTGGGCCAATCAAGTCGCCCCCATCGACAGCACTACCGGGCAAACCATGAGTTACGGGGCATGGAGATCTTACATCGCCACCTTCACCCAGCAGATCCGCGCGGCTCTGCCCTGGGCGCAGATCATGGAAAACACCATCTGGTTTGCCAACGCTTCCGGCAACCAGGACTCGGACTCCTCTATCCAGACTCAGATCGGCACAGCCTCGCAGCTCAATCTGGAACGAGGTATCGCCAGCGACCCCGGCCTGACGGGCGGCACCGGTTTCTGGTCCGTCTACAACTACTTTGCTTTTATCGACCGCGTTCACGCCAAAGGGGTGGGAGTTAATTTCCAGGAATACAGCCTGACCCCCGACCAGCAACAATATGGTTTAGCCAGTTACTTTCTGATCTCAGGGGGGGACGATTCTCTGGGCGATCAAACCGCCACCCCGACCAACTGGTGGAGCGGTTATAACGTGAATCTGGGAACGCCCAACGGTCCCCGCTCTTACAATAACGGTGTATTCCAGCGTAGCTTCTCCGGTGGTATGGTCCTCCTCGGCGAGCCCGGTTTGTCGAACCGGACCATTCAGTTGCCCGGCACTTTCCAGAAGCTGGACGGTTCCTCGGTGAGTTCGGTCAGCCTGGGCGGGAGTCAGGGTATCATCCTCCTCGGAGGGTCTTCCGGAAGTTCGGGCGCAAGTTCAAACGGAAGCTCGGGTGCTTCAGGTGTTTCGCACTACCTCAGCGACCTGACTCCGACCTATGAGGTCAATGGATGGAATTACATACAGAACAACCTGAGCGTCACCATGACGCCTCTGACTCTTGCCAACGTTCAGTACTCGCACGGCCTCGGAACGCACGCTTACTCGGAAGTCCGTTATGCGCTGAACGGTTCCTGCTCCTCCCTGTCGGCAACGGTGGGTGTCGACAACGCCGTCCCCTGGGGGGCCGGCAGCGTGCAGTTTCAGGTCTGGGGGGATGGCAAGCTTCTTTACGCCAGTCCTTTCGTAAACAGCGCCACCCCCGCCACCAACTTCAGCATCAACATCGCCGGCATCCAGACCATCAGTCTCGATGCCACCAACGGAATCTGGATGGCTCCTCTTTCCACCACCACCTATGACAACGCCGATTGGGTCAACCCGGTCGTCGTCTGTTCCAGCTGACGGCGTAGCGGCTTCGTCCCGCCTGTGGATTGTGTGGGCCTTGGTGTATGCCCTGGCCCTCACGCTCTCCATCACCAGCCAAAGTCTCTGGACCGACGAGGGCTTCTCCGCGTGGATGGCCGCTCACCGGACCTTTTTCGGACTCCTCCACAGCCTTCGCACCGGCGATTCTTCCGATCTCCAGATGGGCCTCTACTACATCTGGCTCTTCTTCTGGACCCGTTGGTTCGGCCACGGCGAGTACGCTCTGCGCGCTGCCAACATTCCTTTCATGCCGATTTTCAGCGCCGCGCTGGTCTGGACTTCATGGCGCGTTTTCCACTCCCGCATCGCATGGGTGGCCTCGGCGCTCATGCCCTTCGTCTGGG
>JALYHT010000201.1 GCA_030776225.1 Acidobacteriota bacterium
GTCGAAGAAGCGGGCGGAGGGGGTGGGCTTCGATATTTTGTTCCGTCCGAAAAACACATCGCTGATGAGTTCGTTCAATGGCGCGCCTATGCCGTCGGCGTTTGTGTCTCAGCTGGCGAAGGAACCGCATGTGGTGGCCACAACGGGGGTGGTCACGCAGCTGGTAAGCGGCGCATTCGACACTGTGACGGGCATTGACGAAGCGTCGTTTGAACACCTGAGCGGCCCGTTTATTTTTCTCGAAGGGCACGGACTGCGCGGGCCCGACGACATGCTGCTCGACCGGTATTATGCGGATCAGCGGCAGGTGCACGCCGGACAAAAACTGCGCGTCCTGAACCGCGACTGGAATGTGGCAGGTGTGGTCGAGCCGGGCAAAATGGCTCACCTTTTCGTGCCGCTTCAGACGTTGCAGGATCTGATCAGCTCGACAGGTAAAGTCAGCCAGATCTATATCAAGCTGGACGATGCGCGCCATACCCCGATGGTGATGGAATACCTGAAATCGAAATACGATTACCCTGTTTATTCGATTCGGGATCTGGAATCGGCTTATACGGTGGACAACATCCCGCTGCTGAAAGCGTTTACGGACGCGGTGATGTGGATCGGCGTTCTGATCGGGTTCGCGGTGGTTTCGCTTTCGATGTATATGGCGGTGCTGCAGCGCACGCGGGAGATCGGGATTCTGAAATCTCTGGGGGCTTCCAAAGTATTTGTGATGGGAATCATTCTGGCCGAAGCGCTGGTGCTGGGGGTGGGAGGGACCATCGCCGGGATTGGCCTCAGTTTCGTGAGCCGCGCTGTGATGAATTCGGCGATGGGCGCTTCCCTGCCCCAGGCGATCGTACCCGCGTGGTGGCCGCGAGCGGGGCTGATCGCAGTGGGCGGAGCATTGCTGGGCGCGCTGTATCCGGGCATGCTGGCAGTTCGGCAGGACCCGATCGAGGCGCTTGCCTATGAGTGAGGCGGGTTCCGACTCTCTCATGATTCGCGCACGGGGCCTGCGCAAGATCTACCGGACGGGTAAGGTCTCCGTGGAGGCGCTGCGTGGCGTGGATCTGGACGTGCCGCGCGGGGAGTTTCTGTCGATCGTGGGTCCCTCGGGCTCCGGCAAATCGACTCTGTTCCATATTATCGGCGGGCTGACGCCGCCTTCCGCCGGCGAGGTGGTGGTGGCGGGCAGGAATGTTTCCGCGGTGGGCGACAGCGGCCGGACGGAACTGCGGCGCAAATTTGTGAGCTTCGTTTTCCAGAAGTTCAATCTGCTGCCCAATTTAACGGCAAGAGACAATATCAGGACGGCGCTCTATATCGGCGGCCTGCCGATCGACCAATTCGACGCGCACTTCCGGAACATTCTCGATCTGCTCGGGATCACCTCGCGTCTGGATCACAAGCCCTGGGAAATGTCGGGCGGCGAACAACAGCGGGTGGCGATTGCGCGGGCACTGGCCACGAGGCCCACCATTCTGCTGGCCGACGAGCCTACGGGCAATCTCGATTCGCGGAATTCACTGGCGGTTCTGAATATACTTCGCGACCTGAATCGACAGCTGAACCAGACCATTCTGATGATTACCCACAACGCGGAGGCGGCGGCCTTCGGTCATCGGACGCTGCAGATGAGGGATGGGGAAGTCGTTTCGGATTAGTCGTGGGGATTAAAAGCCTCAGAACGTCCCGATTTTCGTAATGGGCGAGGCGGACACTGTCAGGGAGCCCACCGCTTTTCCGGAGTACGTTCCATTGGCTGCCGTCACGGTCACACTGAATGAGCCGGGGCTGTTGGCGGCTTCTGTAAGCGTCGCAGTCGCGGTGGCGCCCGGCGGGATGGTCAGAGCGGAAGCGGAGAACCGGCCGGTTAAGCCGCTCGGCTGAACGGCGGACAAGGTGAATGTCGCGGCGGAACAGCCCGACGAGCTTGTATTTTTCACGCTCACGGTCCAGGTCGCCGACGCGCCTTGTTTCAGCGCACCGCTCGGCGCCGCAATGGAAACGACGGGGCTGGCAGGAGCGCAAACCGCGGCTGTCGTGATATTGGATGTGGCTGTAGCGGAATCGGCTGTGTCGGCGGTATCGGTTGCGGTCACGGAAACCGCAAAGGTCCCGACGGAAGAGCTGGCTGTTTCGACGAGGGTTGCCGTTCCGCTCGCGCCGCCCGTGAGCGTCAGAGAGGTGGCTGACAGGACGCCTGTGAAGCCGGAGGGCTGCACCGCGGAGAGGCTGTAAGCCGAAGGAGGGCACACGGCGCCGTTATTGCTTTTGACAGTGACGGTCAGTGTCGTGGCGCCGCCCGTATTGACGGTCGGGTTGGAAGGAGACAGCGTCACTGTGGGATTCGCGCGCTTGCAGCCGGAAACTCCGTAGTTGACCGTCACTCCCAGGGTGCTGCCGCCGCTGGTGGGCGTGATGTTTCCGATGGTAATCGACAGGTTGGTATAGGGGTCAGTCCACGTCTGCCCTGAGGCAAGCGCGGCGTCGCTGAAAGCGCCGGAACTGGCGGGAGTCATATCCAGAAGGTTTGTGTAAGCGCCGGTGCCCGACTCCTCATAATGGACGAGCGCGCCGGACCAGACCTGCGCGGGTACCTGAGAGTCGTAATTTCCTGTGTTCGTGTGGAACTCAATCCACAACCAGGAGTTGGAGGCCGCGTCGCGCAGAACGCGCAGGGCCTTCACGAGTGTCGAGGCGTTGCGGGCTTCGTAGTTGGAGATTGTATAGGTCCCGGCATTCTGGACGGTCGTGTAATTGGAGGGCGCGAGCCAGCCGAGCACTCCTTCCGCGTGCATGGCGCTGTAAAAGCCGAAGTTCCAGGCGGCCATGACGCCGAAGGGGTCCCCATACTCCGTGAGGGCGCCAGCGGCACCGATGGCTCCGAGCGCCTGGGCGGGCGGGCCAGGGTAAGCGCGGCTGCGGGCGTGATTCAGACCGAAGCCATGCCCGAGTTCATGCGCGGCCAGTTGCACGCCGGCGGCGCGGGACGTTATGGAATCGGCGCGCAGCCAGTGGAAAGACGCTGAAAATGACCCGCTCGCGGAGGATGCCTGCCAGTAGCCCACGCTGCTGATGCCCGACCACGAGCAAACTCCGTTGTTGGGCATGACGATCACGACCCGGTTGAAAGCGGGAAACGCGACGGCGGGATCGGCGGCAGCTATGGCAGCCTGTTCCATGTCGAGGTAATCGCAGAACGCGGCGCCGGTCGAATTCGTGTTGTAGTCGCTCGTCAGGTTATAGGGCCCGACCACCTGGCCGGCAGCGAAAGGAGCGGAAGCCTGGCCGTCGGAATTCTGCTGCCAGAAATCGTCGACCGACCAGTTGGGGGTGTTTTGGCTGGAGGCGTATGCATTGCCGTAAAGCACCCCTTTCATGAAATCCGGCGTTACAGCGGAGGGGAGTTTATAGCTCGGCAGATTCACCAGGATGGTAACGATTTTCTGCGTTCCCAGGGTTCCCGCTCCGTTGGAGACGCTCGCACTCGCGATAGCCGCCGGACGCACGGTTCGCGCCGCGATATTGCCCAGCACCCTCATACCCTCAACCGTTATCGAACCGCTCATCGGCTGCGGTTGTGAGGCGGACAGATATACCCTGAACTCTCCCTCAGGGGTAAGCAGACGATTCACGGTTTTTGCGTTTTTCAGATCTGGAGCGTCTTCGACGGCTGTGCGGAGAGTGCCGACCCAGGTTTGATGCGTCTCGAAATGAGAGGCTGAATCGGGAAAAGAAGCTTGCAGCGACTGGAGCAAATCGGGAGCGAAGGCGACGCTGAGCGCGGCGGAGGGATCGGTTTCGATCAGGGCCGCGAGGGCCATTTCCCGTTTTTCGATATCGGCGGGCGCCTGGCTTTTTCTGCCCAGGGCAGATTGGTGGTGTCTCAGGACCGTGCCGTTCAGGGCACGCAGGCGGGCGATATTTTCGGACTCCTGAGCCATGGCAACCGATACGAGCCACAGGGCAAGCGCGATGGATAGTGATACGGAACGACAAAAGGGGAGACGGTTGCCCGTCTCCCCTGAATCAACGCCGTTTATGCGCCGGTTTACCAGCAACTGCCGCTCTGGCTGCCAGAGTAGCCGCCCCAGCCGCTATTACTGCCGCTCTGGTTACTGCTGCCGCAGCCATAGCCGCTCTGGCCTGATCCGCCGTTACCCCAGCCACCATTGCCCGAACCGTAGCCGCTGCTCCAGCCGCTGCTCCAGCCACCCCAGCCGCTGCTCGAATTGGCCGGGTCGACATCGATGGCGCATTTGCCGGAATACGTGCAGTTGACGCTGCCGAGAAC
>JALYHT010000202.1 GCA_030776225.1 Acidobacteriota bacterium
CCCAGGCCCTGAATCGCTCCGCCGACCTGTCTGCGCTTCTTCCTGCCCATGAACCCGCCGCATTCGGAGCGGACACGCGCATGACCGAAGTCGCCACCCCTCTCTCGCTCAGTGGCTTCACCGCTGCTGCCGTCGAACAGTTCTCCCCGCAGATGCGCAGGCTCGGTCTCGAACCGCGCCAGGGGCTCTCCACCGGCGGTGCCCCGGAAGACCGTATGGGGGACCCTGCCCGCCTCCAGCCCGGCTCCATGATCAGCGTTGAGATCATGACCGGCGATATGAGCGTCGGCGCCGATGGCACCCTCACCGCCATCGACGGCGATAAAGTCTACGCCTTCGGCCACCGCTTCCTCGCCCTCGGACCCGCCCGGTTCCCGTTCACCCGCTCCGAAGTCATGGCGCTGCTCGCCAACGTCAATACGTCTTTCAAGATCTCTTCCGCGCATGAGCTCATGGGCGTCATCTCGCAGGACCGCAACACCGCCATCGAAGGCTCTCTCGGCGCCCGCGCCGACATGGTCCCTCTCGATATCTCCGTCACGCGCGATACGAAGCACATCGCGAATTACCGGATGCGCATCGTCAACGATCGTTTTCTGTCCCCCTTCCTCTTACAGATGGCGCTCTTCTCCGCCATCGATGCCACCGAGCGCGCCACCGGCGTTTCGAGTATCCTCGTCCGCGGCGCTATCGAATTTCAGAACCGCAAAGATCCCGTCCCGCTGCGCAATATCTATGCGGGCGATGGCGGCTCCGCCATGCTGGCCGCTGCTTCCACCGCCGTCCCGCTGGCGTATCTGATGCAGGCCGGCTTCGACCAGCTCAGGCTCAGGCGCATCTCGCTCGAAATCGAATCGTTCGATACCAAACGCGAGCTCAACATCGGTCAGGTGTATCTCTCGCGCAAAGAAGCCAGGCCCGGCGACACCGTTGAGATCATGACCCAGCTCGATGGCGATAACGGCATCGAAGTCACCCGGTCTGTGAAATACGTCGTCCCGCTCGGGACCGCCCCCGGCCCTCTCTATTTCACGGTTGCGGATGGTGCCCAGACCAGTCTCGCCGAGCTGCGGCAGATCGTCGCGGAAACGCCCCACTCCCCCGAGCAGTCCATTTCCACCGTGGCGCGTCTTCGCCCCGCCGATAAAGCCTGGGTTCGCGTATGGCGCGCCGATCCCGCCTATGAAGTCGCGGGCGAGGAATTGCCCGGCCCGCCCCCCTCCCTTGCCCTCATACTCGGAGGCGCCCAGAACCTCTCCCAGGCCCGCAACTCCAAAATCGCCGAGCTCGTCATCGAAGCCGGCGAAATGATGATCACCGGCTCGCGCACCGTGAAAGTTGAGATCGGGGAATGAAGCCCCGGCGTCTCTTCCTGCCTGTCCTTCTGCTGATTTCTTTGACGGCGGCACAGGCCTCCACCTCCGCTCTCTGGGAAATGACCACCTTCTCCGACTTCATCAAAGGCCATTTCGACGGCGTCTCTCTCGGCCGCGATGGACGCCTTTCTCTCGCCCCCGGACTCGACACGCTCTTCACCTCCGAACAACCCGTAATCTGGAGTGTCGCCGCGGCTCCCGATGGCGCCATCTACGCGGCCACCGGCCACAGCGGCCGCGTCTTCCGCATCGAACCCAACGGCGCATCGAAGCTCATCTGGACTTCCGACCGTCCCGAGGTCTTCGCCATTGCAGTCGATAAATCGGGCGTCCTCTACGCCGCCAGTTCACCCGATGGCAAAATCTACCGCATCGACTCGACCGGTAAAGCCAGCGAGTATTTCGATCCCAAAACCAAATACATCTGGTCCCTTGCTCTCGCGCCGGACGGCACTCTCTTCGCCGGCGCCGGCGATGACGGCCGGGTCTTCCGCATCTCCGCCGCCGGCCAGGGCGAGCTTTGGTATACCACGGGCCAGCGCAACGTCACCAGCCTGATGCTCGACTCGCAGGGGCGGCTCCTCGCCGGCACCGAGCCCAACGGCATTCTCTACCGCATCGATGCGAAGGACAAAGCGTTCGCTCTCTACGATTCCAACCTCCCGGAAATCCGCGCCGTTTCGCCCAATCCCGATGGCAGCGTCTACGCCGTGGCTCTCGGCGGCTCGCTCACCAAAAAAGGGCAAGCCGCCGCGGGCACACAAACCACAGCCGCCGACGCCACGCCCACCGCCACCACCAGCATCACCGTGACAGCCAATGCAGGCGGCGAAATCAAACCACCCGTGCCAGCCAGGCCGCGGGAAGCGGTTCCCGCGCCCGCCGCGATCGCCGCCGACACAACCGCGGACACAACTCCTGTCGAAAAAAGCGCCATCTACCGCATCAACACCGACAATACTGTCGATACCCTCTGGAGTTCGAAAGAAGAGAACGTCTATGACGTCCTGACCGCCGCCGATGGCCAGCTCTATTTCTCCACCGATGGCAATGGCCGCATCTATCGCCTCACTCCGGATCGTAAACTCACGCTGGTCTCGCAGACCAATGAGTCCGAAGCCACCCGCCTGCTGCAATGGCGCGGATCTCTTCTCGCCGCCACCGGCAACATGGGCAAGATCTACCGGCTGAATTTATCCGGCCACCCGGCCGCCGCCCACAGCGGAATTTATGAATCTCCTGTCTTCGATGCGGGCAGCGTGGCCCGCTGGGGACACCTTCGCTGGCAGGCCGAAAACGCCGCGGGGGCCATCGCGTTCCGCACCCGCTCCGGGAACAGTCTCCGTCCCGATCCCACCTGGAGCGACTGGTCCGTTCCAATGAACGACGCTTCCGGCGCCCGGATCAAAAGTCCCAACGCGCGCTTTCTTCAATATGACGCCAGACTCTCCGGCGCCGGCGTCACTCTCGATAACGTCACCGCCACGTGGCTGCCGCAAAACAATCCGCCTGTTGTCCGCTCCATAACGGTGCTCACCACCGTCACCCCCGCCCCGGCTTCCGCGAAAACAACGTCAACGGCCGGCAGCGCCTCCACTCCTTACGCCGTCACCGTGACCGATACCGGAGATGCCACTCCTGTAAGCTCCACCGGCACGCCCACGCAGACGCTTTCCCGCGCCGCCCAGCAGCAGCTCATGATCTCCTGGCAGGCCGACGACCCCGATGGCGACAAGCTCGTCTACCAGGTCGATTTCCGCGCCGAAGACATGCGAGGCTGGGTGGTCCTGCAAAAGGACCTGCACGAAAACAGCTGGACCATCGACGGCAACTCCCTCGCCGACGGACGCTACTTCTTCAGGGTGATCGCCTCCGATCGCGACGTCAACACGCCTTCCACCGCGAAAGAAGCTGAACTCACCAGCTCTCCCGTTCTGATCGACAACACGCCTCCGGTTGTCCATCTCGCCTCCTCCAACAGCGGCGATATCCTCTTCGAAGCCGAAGACGCCGCGTCGGTTCTCCGCTCCGTCGACTATTCCATAGACGCCGGTCCATGGGCTCCTGTAGCCCCGCTCGATGGTATCCTCGATTCCAAAAAGGCAGCCTTCCGGTTGCATATAAGTCCGGTGCCCGCCGGAGAACATCTCCTCGTCATCCGCGCAGCCGATAGCGGCGGCAACACCGGCCTTTTGAAAGTAGTCCTCCACTGAAAACTAAAACGCTCGATCGTGTTTTATCCAAATCCGGACTCGGCTCCCGCACCCAGGCCCGCAGCTGGATCCACGCCGGCCGCGTCAGGGTCAACGGCCGTGTCGTCGAGAACCCGGAACAGTGGATCGACTTCGACCGCGATCTGATCCTGTTTGACGACAAGCCGCTTGAATCGAAGCGGCCCATGTACATCCTGCTGTACAAGCCCACCGGCTACATCACCACGTTCAAAGATCCCGAAGGCCGTCCCACCGTTTACGACCTGATTGAGGATATCGATTCGTTCCTCTCCCCCGTCGGGCGCCTCGACCTCGACACCAGCGGCCTGCTGATCCTCACCAACGACACGCAGTTCGCCGAGCGTCTCACGAATCCCGATCACATGATCCCGAAGACTTACCTGGTCAAGTGCGTCGGGCCGATAACAGACGAGTCGATCGAATCCCTCCGTCGCGGCGTCGTGCTGAGCGACGGCCCCGCCAGGCCTGCCGAGGTCCGCCGCGTCCGTGACTCCGGCAAGTATACGCACCTCGAAATCCGCATCACCGAAGGCCGCAACCGTCAGGTCCGCCGCATGATTGAGGCAATCGAAAGTAAAGTGATGAAACTGGTCCGCACCGCCATCGGATCTGTACAGATCGGCAACCTGCCGATCGGCTCCTGGCGTCATCTCGAAGCAGCCGAACTCGCGGCGCTTAGCGGGACTCCCACTCGGACCGGAACTTCTCGTTCAGCACGATATTCCCGCGCTCCCCAAAGGTAAACGTGTCGCCCTTCGTGGGCCGCAGGTCGACCGGCTGCATGACGCCGTTGTGCTCCATCGCGTCGAACTTCATTGCGAGCGTCCACTTCGGCAGCGGGAACAGCGACTGTTCGAATCGCACGATCCGGCCATGCGCGATGTCGCCCGCATGCGGCCCCTTCCTGACCACCGCGGTAATCGCATCGCCCGCTGCCGCCGTCTCCGAATGCACCGCCGGCTGAAGCACGAGTTCGAGCTTCACGCCCGCCGGGAACTTCGCCGCCTGCTTCACGGGCTTATCCGTCCCCGGCGCTTCCGCCTCGTCGTTAAAACGGATCGTCGATTCCCCCACGTACTCTCTGCACTCGGAATAGCGCGTCTCGTTCTGCGACTCCTTCCCGCTGCGGAAGAGCACCGTCATGCGCGCCGTCTCGGGCAGCAGGAAATCCCCGGCCCCCATCTTCACCCGGTGGTAGTTCATCTCGTCGCGAACCCGGCATGTGGGCTCGTCGCGCGGAAACTCATCCGCATCGAGCACCATCCGCCGAATGTCGGCCCGCGCCGCGTCTATCTCTAACGTCCCGTGAAACCCGGACTTCTTCTCCGCTCCCGTGCCATGGCTGCGATACTGATAACCGCTCACGGCTTCCGGCACGCGGAACCCGAACAGATCTCCGCCGAGGAACGCAATCTGCGTCTCCCGCAGTCCGAAGACCTGGGTCAGAAACGATGCGAAGGTGCCGCTGCCCGTCGAGCCCGCAGCGATCAGCTCATGAATGTCGTTGGTCTCGAATGAACTTCCTCCCGCCCACGAGAACGTCTCTCGCCCGTCGAGGATCGCGACATCCAGCCGCAGTCTGTCATGCCACAGGATGAGACCGGGAGACGTTAACGAATCGCGCGCTGCAATCAATGCGCGGCAGCTGTCGGGTACCCCGCCGTATTGCGGCCGGTACTCCGTGCGCGTCACTGTCTGCCTGCACGTGTAGCGGGGCACGCGCTGTGCGTTAGCGAGCACCTTCGCCCGAACCTGGTCGAGCAGTTCCCCGGGCGCGCTGTCCGCGCTCCACCCCACGCCTGCCAGCAGCAGGGCGCCGATGATTTGAAGCACGGGCCTCATGCGCACCGTTAATCCGATTCGCTGAGCGCTCGGTCGATGTCGGCGACGATGTCCTCCGCCGCCTCGATGCCGATCGAGAGCCGCAGCAGGTTGTCCTGAATCCCAAGACGCGCGCGGTGCTTCGGTGAAAGCTCACGATGCGACGACATCACCGGATAGGACGCCATCGTATGCACGTCGCCGAGCGATGTCGCCGGCACGACCAGCCGGAACGAATTCATCGCTCGGAACATTCTGTCCCGGTCGGCGCCGCGTATCTCGAAGCTCACCATGGCTCCGTACAGATTGGGCGCGAAAATCCTCCTGGAAATGGCGGCGTCCGGGTGATGCGGATCTCCCGGGAAGTAAACCCGCTCCACTTTCGGATGCGACGCCAGAAAGCTCGCGACCCTGCAGGCGTTCGCGCACTGCCGTTCCATGCGCAGCGGAAAGGTCTTGATTCCGCGCATCGTGAGATACGCTTCAAACGGTCCCAGCACAGGGCCAAGCGCGCGCGACAGCGATTGCAGAATTTCGAGATTCGCTTTGTCCGTTACGACCATCCCGCCCAGCACGTCGCCATGCCCGGCCAGGTATTTCGTAAGGCTGTGAACCACATAAGCCGCGCCCAGTTCAAGCGGCCGTACCAGCAGCGGCGTTGCGAAGGTGCTGTCGACGATGAGCGGCGCATCCGCTGCCTTCGCCATGGCGGCGATGCTGTCGAGAGGAGCCACCCGCAGCAGCGGATTGGAAATCGTTTCCATCAGCAGCGCGCCGGGTTTGTGTTCCGCGATGGCGGCCTCCACGGCTGGCTCGTCGTTGAAATCGGCGAAGACGGTCTCGACGCCGAAAGGCGCCAGCACCTTCGCCAGCATGTTGATGGTGGCTCCGTAGAGCGCGCTCGCGGCGAGGATGACGCGCGGCCGGTCCACCAGCGCCGCCATGATGGCAAGGTTCAGCGCGGCCATCCCGGAACCACACGAAATCGCGCAGCCGCCCGCTTCGAGCGAGGCCACAAGTTCTTCCAGTGCCTCGTTCGTCGGATTGCCGTGGCGCGAATAGTTCGGGCCCGGCAGTTCGCCCGCGAAAACGCGTTCCAGGTTCTCGGCGCTATCGTAGAAGAAACTTGTGGCGGTGTGGATCGGCGTCGTTACGGGGATGTAGCGGCCGCCCGGTTTGCGGTCGCCCGCATGCACCGCTCGCGTGTTTAAGCTGACTTCCTTTTCCATCTGATTCCGTCTTTAGTGTCTTCGAGGACAATGCCCTTTTCAAGCAGTACGCCGCGGATGCTGTCCGCTTTCGCGAAATCCCGCGCCTTCTTCGCCGCGGTGCGGTCCGCAATCAGGGCTTCCACCTCCGCGTCTGCCATACCGCCGGCAATTACGGATGGCTTCAGCACGTCGAAGAAGCTGTCGAATCCGTCCAGCAGACTTCGCGCGGACGCCACATTATCCGCATGGAACAAACCTGCGTCCGCGGCAATGTTGGCTTCGCGGATAAACTCGAATACGGCCGCCAGCGCCTCCGCTGTATTCAGATCGTCGTCCAGCGCATCGCGGAAGTCTTTCCCCGCTTTGGCCGCGAGCTCTTCCAGCTTCTCGTTCTTACCCGCTGCCCATTTGGCGGAATCGAGCCGCAGACTGAAATTACGCAGCCGCTCGATGGCCGTAGTGGCCGATTTCAAGCCTTCGATCGTGAAGTTCAGGCCTTTGCGATACGGCACCGACGCCAGCAGGTAGCGGATCGATTCGGGCGAGAACCCGCGCTCATCGCACAGATCGCGAAGCGTGTAGAAGTTGCCGAGCGATTTCGACATCTTCTGCCCATCCACCAGCAGAAACTCCGAGTGCATCCAGTAACGCGAGAACGGCTGCCCGGTCAGAGCTTCGGACTGCGCGATCTCGTTCTCGTGATGAGGAAAAATCAGATCGACGCCCCCCGCGTGAATATCGAGAGTCGCGCCCAGAAACTCAATCGCCATCACCGAACATTCGATGTGCCAGCCCGGCCGGCCCGGCCCAATTTCTGTATCCCAGGAAGGCTCACCGGTCTTGGGCGCTTTCCACAGGGCAAAATCGCGGGCATCGCTTTTCTCATAACTGTCCACGTCCACGCGTGCGCCGGAAACCATGCCGTCGAAATCGTTATGGGAGAGCTTGCCGTAACCGGGAAAGCTCGAAATCCTGAAGTAGACTGACCCGTCGCTCTTATAGGTATGGCCGGTATCTTCGAGCTTATGAATCGCCTGCGCCATCTGCGCGATGTGCTCCGTGGCGCGCGCGATACGTTCCGGGCGCTCGAGCCTCAGAGTGGCGCAATCGTCGAGAAAAGCCTTCGTATATATATCGGTGTATTCGCCCAGCGACTTATCCTGCGCCACGGCATTGCGGATGATCTTGTCGTCCACGTCGGTAATGTTCATCACGTGGTCGAGCTTGTACCCGTTCAGGCGCAGAACGCGGCGCAGAAGATCGTAAAACACGAAGGTCCGGAAGTTGCCGATGTGGGCATAATCGTAGACCGTCGGCCCACACGTGTACATCTTCACAGCGTTCGGATCGACGGGGACGAACGGCTGGACCTCCTGGGTCAGACTGTTATAGAAACGCAGCGCCATGTTTGGGGAACCTTCATGGTAACAACGGGTGCGGGCAAGGACTTATTGAGCGCCTATTCAAACTGGATTTGTGCGATCACGAACGTTGGATAGCTTTGGTTCCAGCCCTCCGCCAGGTCGTCGAAGGCGAGGCGAAACGCGTGGGTTGCGCCGGGGTTGAGCGGCCCGGTGGCCTGGCCGATGATCGCCACACGCTCGCGCTGCAGCTCTTTGCCGGTGTAATCGTGAAAGATGCAGGTGACCTCCGCCACCTGCACCGTGCGGTTTCCCTTGTTTGTGATATCGCCCAGAATTTCCACCAGCCGCTGGTTGACCATGCTTTCGGCGGCCTGAATATGCACATTGCTGAAGTTCAGATTGCCGATATACCGCTTTGCTTCCGAGGTCAGTACGGGAGGCGGCGGGGCCGCGGGCCTGGGGCCGAAGGTGAGCCATCCGAAAGCGCCGAGAATCAGAATCAGGGCGAGCGCGATGACGATACTCGCGGGCGAGATCTTAACGTCCGGCAACTGTCATTTCTCCGAGCATGACGGTCGGGGAGGAGACGGAGCTCAGGAATTCCAGGTCGCTGCCGATTTCGGCGATGCCATTCAGCATCTCCTGCAGCGTACTCGCGATGGTCACTTCGGAAACGGGAAAGGCCAGCTCGCCATCGCGAATCCACATCCCCACCGCCCCGCGCGAATAATCGCCTGTAACGATGTTGACGCCGCTGCCGATCAGTTCGGTCACAAAAAAACCGTTTTTCACGCTGCGAATAATTTCTTCCTGCGAACGCGGGCCGGCTTCGAGGAAAAAATTCCCATGCCCGATGCCGGCGTTGCCGGTGATGCCGCGGGAGCCGTTGCCCGTGGTCTTCATGTTCAATTTGCGGGCCGTGTAGGTGTTCAGCAGGTAATTCTTCAGAATGCCGCGCTCGATTACGGGCGTGCGACGCGTGGGGACGCCTTCGTCGTCGAAAGGCGAAGAGCCGAAGAGACCCGGAATGGCGCCGTCGTCAATCACGGTGATGCGTTCGTCGGCAATCTTCTCGCCCAGTTTGCCGGCCAGAAAAGACGCGTTGCGATAAATGGAACGGCCATCCACGGCATCGAAGATGTTGTTGAGCAGTGACCGCGCGGTGCGCGGCTCGAAGATCACGGGTACGCGCTGCGTTTCCACTTTCACCGCGCCCAGCCGCCGCAGAGCGCGCGCTGCCGCTTTGCGCCCCACGGTCTCCGCGTCTTCGAGGCCATGATAGTTGCGCGCGATAGTGAACCAGTAATCGCGTTCCATGCTGCCGTTGAAGGTTGCGACGGGCACGGCGGAAACGGAGCAGTAGCTGGTGCGGTATGACCCCAGAAAGCCGCGCGAATTGGCGAAGACCCGCCCGCCCACGCTCGAATCGAACGAGGCGCCTTCCGAGTTCGTGATGCGGGGGTCCACCGCCAGCGCGGCGGCTTCGGCGCGTTTCGCGATCGCGATCCGTTCCTCTGTCGGGAGATTCGCCGTTTCATTCGAGAAGAGCTGGAGGTCTGTTGCGAGCGAGCCCAGTTCCGCGGGATCGGGAAGGCCGGCGTGCGGGTCTTCCGTCGTAAGTCCTGCGAGATCGATGGCGGAGCGCACCATCTGGCGAATGCCTTCCGGCGTGAGGTCTGAGGTGTAAGACGCGCCCATGCGCCTGCCGATGAGGACGCGCACGCCCGCCCCGCGCGAGCCCGCCTCTTTCAGCGTTTCGAGTTCGCCCATCCTCACGTTGGCGGAAAATTCGTCGCCTTCGGAGATGGTGCACTCGGCGTCGGTCGCTCCCGCCGCAAGCGCTTGTTTTATGACGTCGCCGGCAATTTCGGGCAGACCTTCCCAGGAGACTGCCTGAAAACTCAAGCGGTCCCTCCGACCGTCATACGGTCGATGCGAACCGTGGGGATGCCCACACCCACAGGTACGCTCTGGCCTTCCTTGCCGCACATGCCGACTCCCTCATCCAGCTTGAGATCGTTACCGACGAGGCTGACGTATTTCATCGCCTCCGGACCGTTGCCGATCAGGGTGGCATTGCGGACGGGGCGCGTCAGCCTGCCATCTTCGATGAGATAACTTTCGGAAGCCGAGAAAACAAAGTTGCCGCTGGTGATATCGACCTGTCCGCCGGCGAAGTTGGCGCAGTAAAGGCCGCGCGGCACGGAGCGGATAATATCGGCGGGGTCGCTTTCGCCGGCGAGCATGAACGTGTTGGTCATGCGCGGCATGGGGATATGTTCGTAACTTTCGCGTCGACCGCTTCCGGTGGGCGCGGCCTTCGTGATGCGGCTGGAAAGGTTGTCCTGCAAATACCCGCGCAGGATGCCGTTTTCGATCAGGACGTTCCGCTGCGTTTCGTTGCCTTCGTCGTCCACGTTGAGCGAACCGCGGCGGCCTCCCATTGTGCCGTCGTCAACAACCGTGCAGAGAGGGCTGGCGACCTGCTGGCCGATGCGGCCGCTGAACGCGGAAACGCCTTTGCGATTGAAGTCGGCTTCGAGACCGTGACCCACCGCTTCGTGGAGCAGCACGCCCGGCCACCCGGGACCGAGCACCACCACCTGTTCGCCGGCGGGCGCCTCTACCGCATCGAGTTGCACGATGGCCTGCCGGGCGGCTTCCGCCGCGAAGTATTCGGGGGTGCGTTCCTTCCGGAAGTATTCGAGTTCGTAACGCCCGCCGCCACCGGAGTGGCCTTGTTGCGGAACGCCATCTCCCGCGCGCGCCAGCACCATGACGTTGAGCCGGGCGAGGGGCTGCCGGTCGAAGTTCAGGACGCCGTCACTGGTAGCCACGAGCACCTGCCGAAGGCTGTCCGCGTAAGTGACCTGTACCTGGAAAACGCGTGGATCGTAAACGCGCGCGGCATGGTCGGCGCGCTGGGCGAGTTCGACCCGCGCTCTGAATTCGGTTTCATTGGGCGCGGTCAAGACCGGATAGAGATTGCGCTTCCGGCCTTCCTGGAGCGGAGTCTGATCGACTTTGGCGGGTCCGGCTGCGATGAGGGCTGCCACCTGGGCGGCGCGCCGGATCTTCTCGGGGCTGAGATCGTCGCTATAGGCGTACCCCGTGCGTTCGCCCGCAATCACGCGCACGCCGACGCCGAGCGAAACGCCCTGTGTGGCGCTTTTCACGATCGATTCATCGATGCTGAGCGAGGCCGTGGCGAGGTATTCGAAATAGAGGTCGGCATAATCTCCACCGCGCCCGAGCGCTTCGGAGAGATAGTTTTCCAGATCCCGCCGCGAAATGCCGAATCTGGCGGCGAAAAAAGAATCGGAAAAGCTCATAACTATTCCCAATGTAGCAAGTTGAGCGGGTGGAGAGCCCGAACGTATTCTAAAGCCCCGGCCGTTGGTCAGACGGCTTGCCGCGTCTTTTCAGGCGACGTTACGCTGGGACTTGCCACAGGTATCGATCCTCATTCTGACGAAAAACCGGGCGGCGCTGCTGGAAGCTTGTCTGCGAAGCATTGACAGGCAATCTTTCCGCAACTTTGAAGTCGTTCTTGTGAACGACGGATCCACGGATTATACTCCCGCGGTGATTGACAGCTTTACGGCGCGCCTGAATATCAAAGCAATCACGCATTCGGCTTCTCAGGGCATCGCGAAGAGCAGGCAGGAAGCGCTGCGGAACTGCATTGGCGAGTTTGTGGCGATGCTGGACGACGACGACGAGTGGGTGGATTCCGGGAAGCTGTCGCGCCAGGTCGCTTTCTTTGCGTCGCATCCGAAGGCGGTTCTGATCGGCGGAGGCAGGTTGCTGCGGCACTCCTATGAAAAGCCCGACGGGAGCGCCATGGTGACAATCTCACGCCCTGAAGACGATGCGGCCATTCGGAAGACCATGCTGCTTCGGAATAATTTTTTTACTTCGACCGTGATGTTTCGCCGGAGCGTTGCGCTGGCTGTGGGCGGGTTCGACGATGGCAGTAACGTGACGGAAGATTACGACCTTTGGCTGCGGCTCGGCACGCAGGGGGAAATGTACAACTTCCCCGAACCGCTGGATATCTACCGGGTACCTGCTTATACGAAGGAAAAATTCCGGATGTTTCTGCAGCGGCAGCTGGAACTGATCGGGCGCCACCGGAAGGACTACCCGCATTACTGGCTGAGCGCGATCATTCTCCGGTTGAGGATTGCGCTGGGATCGCGCCCGAGGATCTGAGAAGGGGATGGCGGAGGAAGAGGGATTCGAACCCCCGAGAGCCTTTCGACTCTAACGGTTTTCAAGACCGGCGCATTCAACCGCTCTGCCATTCCTCCGTTTACTATCTTACCTGATTCCATCATCTTACGAG
>JALYHT010000203.1 GCA_030776225.1 Acidobacteriota bacterium
GCCATAGCGGTTAGCGCGGTGGGGGAGGCGTGTTTTTCCTCGGAGCCCGGATTACCGCAGCCGCATGGATTTCCATTGGGAACAACCGTGATATGCCCGAGCTCCGCGGCCATCCCGAGATAACCGCGCAGCACTTTGCCGTTTGAAACAATGCCGCCGCCGATGCCGGTACCGAGCGTCAGCAACACCAGGTCGTCCACATTGCGACCGGCCCCGACCCACTTCTCTCCCATAGCGGCTGCGTTGGCATCGTTTTCGAGTATTACGGTGGCGCCGAGGCGGCGGCTCAGCTCTTCGCGAATGGGAAAGTCTTCGAGCTGGGCGAGGTTATTCGAATTTCGGATGACCCCCTCTTTCAGCAGAATGAAGCCTGGTACCGCAATTCCGATTCCCTGGAGCGCTTCGTTCCCCAGACGTTCGCGTAAAGTGACGATCGCCTGCACCATGTCGCTGAGAATCGCTTCGCGCCCCGCCGACCATGCAGTGCGCCCGGAAACGCTGTCGAGCATCCGGCCGTCTGAAGTAACAGCGGCGGCCCGAAGATTGGTACCGCCGAGATCGAGCCCGATGCTGAAAGGGACAGTGGTCAACATGGCTGAGGATCATAACACGGCTGAGGATAAAGGAAGCTTATCCAGCGGATTACAAGTTTAACGGATTCTGTTTTGAAATACGTGTTATATACAAAATAGTAGTAGTTCCCCTGCGTTATAAAACGCGGCAGGAGTCTATTGATGGATCGATCATACGTAGAAGTTCCGGGTTTCGGGCTGCATGAGCTTCCGCCGCTTCTGGTACATGGAATTCCGGAAGACGCCAGCCGTTCTGAACTGATGGAGCGCGCCGCTGCCATGGTCGAAACGGAGGACATGGTTGCGGAATCCACTCCCGAATTGATGGAGCACCGTAAGCTGGATCTCGCTCTGCACCTGACCGATCAGTACTTCGGGCTGCTTTCGCATTGGGCCTGGGGCGATTCGGTACTCGAATGGATCCGGCAGTGCGAGATCACATTTGCCTCCACCAGCGCCTTGCGCTCCCTTCTCAGCGGCGATGTGTGGCCGCATGCGGCGCGCAGCAGTTTCGTCGATCTGCTGCTCGAAAAGCACGTCGAAACACCGGGCGTTGCTATCGACAGGGCGGTGGGGATGCGGTTAACCTTCAGGCAGCCACCTCCCATAGATTGTTGCTCGAATCAGTTCCTCTTCTACCTGAACACCCGGCTGGCGGGTGCTGCGTATGAGACATGGGCGCGCTTATCTCCGGAAAAAGCCGGTCATCTTCCGCCGGACCGTTTCCATTTCGAAATACACGATTTGACGTTGCAATAAGGTCTGATCGGGGCGCTGGCTTCGTTTCGCAGTTCCGTTGCGGAGCGCGGCGCCTCCACCCCCTCTATTCCTCTTAAGTTTTTCCCCGGTTCTGCCGATCAGCAGGCAGGACATGTTTTCAATCATTGGAATCGTTCTGGTCTTCGGCGCGGTATTTGGCGGCTTCCTGATGGAAAAGGGGAAAATACCAGTCCTGATTCAACCGGCGGAACTGATCATCATTGGCGGGTCGGCGATCGGTACATTGCTGGTAGCGAACCCGCTCCCGTTGATTATAAAGATTTTCAAGGGTCTGGTCGGCATTCTGTCGGGGAGCCGCTTCAACGCTGTCTGTTACCTCGAAAGCCTGAAGATGCTCAGCGATATTTTTCAGTTCGCCCGGAAGAGCGGGATGGCGAAGCTGGAAGAAGATATTGAGAATCCCGAGGGCAGCGCGGTGTTCTCAAAATATCCAGACCTGATAAAAGATCACCACGTTCTCTATTTCATCTGCGACACTCTGCGGACATCGGTGGCGGGCGTAGTGGCCCCGCACGATCTGGACACGCTGGTCGAGGCCGATATCGAAATTCATCACACCGCCAGTTCCGCCCCGGTACGCGCGCTTTCCACTGTCGCAGATGCTCTTCCGGGCCTCGGAATTGTGGCGGCAGTACTGGGCATTGTGATCACGATGGGGGCGCTCGGCGGCCCCCCGGAACAAATCGGCGAGAAGGTGGCCGCCGCGCTGGTGGGAACTTTTCTCGGCATTTTGCTTTCCTACGGCGTGGTGTCTCCGCTCGCAGCGAATCTGCAGGGCATGATCGACGCGGAAGGCCAGTATTACCAGATGCTCCGGTCGGGGTTGATGGCCTTCGCCAAGGGAATGGCTCCCATGATCGCGGTCGAGTTCGCCCGCCGCTCCATTCCACACGATGTGCGTCCCACTTTCAAAGACATGGAAACTGCATGCAAGGGCGGCGGGAGCGCAGCCCAGGCCGCGAAGGCAGCCTGAAGACAAGGAGCTGAAATGCCACTGCAGACATCCCAGCCGATTATCATCATCCGCAAAAGAAAAAGCCACGGCGGAGGCCCCCATGGAGGGGCGTGGAAAGTAGCTTACGCCGACTTTGTTACGGCTATGCTGGCGCTGTTTATTGTGCTCTGGCTCCTGAGCAGCAGTGAACAGGTTCAAAAAGCGGTCGGGGGCTACTTTACCGATCCAAAGGGGAGAGGCAAAGATGTGGGCAACGGGTTGCGAGGTTCCGGGAGCGAGAGCCTCGCAGTCCACAAAGACGATATGAACAAGCTCAAAGAAAAACTGGAGCAGGCGGTGAAAACCTCTTCCTCGCTGGAGAAGATCAAAGAGCATGTGGTGTTAACCGTGACCGGTGAAGGCCTGCGGGTGGAACTGATCGAGGGTGAGAAATCGACATTCTTCGAATCCGGCAACAGCATCCCGACGCTATTCGGCAAGGATCTCCTCAGCAGACTGGCAGAGGAGATCGGAAAACTTCCCAATCGCGTCGCCATGGAAGGGCACACGGATTCCAGACCGTTCACGCCAAAAGCGGACTATTCGAATTGGGAATTGTCGGCCGACCGAGCTAACTCGGCGCGCCGGTGGATGCAGGATCACGGCATGCGCGCGGATCAGGTGAGCCAGGTGCGCGGGTATGCGGATCAGAGTCTCTGGGACGCGTCCCACCCGGATTCGGGCACCAACCGAAGGGTAACCCTCGTTATTCAGTACCTGAAAGCGAATGACACCCAAACTTCCGAAGCCCTGGCAAATCCTGAGGCCGGACGGGCAGGCGGCGTGGAGGCCTCCAGGCCGTCGGCTCCGCCGGGGAAGGCCGGCCTAGATAAACACTGATTCGCGGCTCACGGTTCACCGCCCGGGAATCCCCATATCGGCGGCTCTATTTCAGCCCGCCTATATAATGAGAGGCATCCCCGAAATGAATCCTGAGAATCTGGACTTGAAGCAGACGGTCAATCTGCCTCGCACAAGCTTTTCCATGAAGGCGAATCTTCCGCAGGCCGAGCCGAAGATGCTGGCCCGGTGGTATTCGGAGGACCTTTACAACCAGATTCGTCAATCGCGGGCAGGGAAACCCATTTACATTCTGCACGATGGGCCACCCTATGCGAATGGCCGCATTCATCTTGGAACGGCGTTCAACAAAATTGTTAAAGACTTTATCGTAAGGTCAAAAACAATGGCGGGTCATGACGCGCCTTATGTGCCCGGCTGGGATTGCCATGGGCTTCCGATCGAGCATAAGGTCGATCAGGAACTGGGCGCAAAAAAAGCGCAGATGACAGCCGCGCAGGTCCGGCGGGTTTGCCGGAAGTACGCCGAGAAATGGGTGAATCTGCAGCGGGAAGACTTCAAGCGCTTAGGCGTGTTGGGTCGATGGGACGATCCTTATCTGACGATGAAGCCCGCGTATCAGGCGGTCATCGCGCGCGCGTTCGTCGATCTTCTGGACAAAGGCTACGCATACAAAGGGCTGAAGCCCGTTAACTGGTGTCTTCACGACCGAACTGCGCTTGCCGAAGCGGAAGTAGAGTACCAAAACCACACGACTCCTTCCGTCTGGATAAAGTTCGCTCTCACGTCGGAACCAGAGGCGATAGATGCTGCGCTCGCGGGGAAAAAAGTTTTCGGGCTGATCTGGACGACAACTCCGTGGACCTTGCCGGCAAATCTGGCTATCGCATTCCATCCCAAATATGAATACCTGGCGGTGGAGACGGCGGGAGAGGTTTACATTGTGGCGGCCGATCTTCTCTCCGCCACGGCCGAAAAGTGCGGCTGGACCGACTTTCCGGTTCTCGCCCGGTTCATCGGAAACAAGCTTGATCGCGCCCTTTTTCGCCACCCGTTCATCGACCGCGAATCGGTTGGAATCCTCGGCGACCATGTCACGCTGGAGCAGGGAACTGGCGCTGTTCACACTGCTCCGGGTCATGGGCAGGAAGACTATGTGGTCGGCATGCGGTACGGTCTCGCCGTCTATTGCCCGGTCGATCCGGCAGGCCGTTTTTTTGAAGCGGAAGGCGCCGAAGGCGGCATTCCCCCGCAACTTGTGGGGCACACCGTCTGGGAAGCGAACCCCATCGTCATCGACATTCTCAGACAACGCGGCGCTCTGCTGGCGCTCGAACATATAGAACACTCCTATCCGCACTGCTGGCGCTGCCACAACGCGACCATTTTCCGCGCCACCGACCAATGGTTCATCGGGATGGAGAACAATAATCTCCGGCAGAAGGCGCTCGAGGCCATAAAAAGCGTCAAATGGATTCCGCAATGGGGCGAAGAGCGTATCTCGAACATGGTTTCTTCGCGCCCGGATTGGTGCATCTCCCGGCAGCGCGTCTGGGGCGTGCCCATTGTGGTCTTCTACTGTTCGGCATGCCGTGAGCCGCTTACCGACCACAAAATACTCTCCAGCGTGGTCGATCTGTTTGAAGAGCATTCCGCCGATATCTGGTTCGAACGAACCGCCGCTGAACTCGTGCCTTCCGGAACGGTTTGCCGCCAATGCGGAGGCGCTGAGTTTTCGAAAG
>JALYHT010000204.1 GCA_030776225.1 Acidobacteriota bacterium
ATTTCAACCAGGCAACATTGAAACCCGGAGCTAAAGAGAAACTTGCGAAGGTCTCGGGCATTCTGCTCGCTTATCCCACGCTTCATATGAACGTGGAAGGGCATACCGACAGCGTAGGCACGGATGAATACAATCTGAAGCTCTCTCAACGCCGCGCCGACGCGGTTCGCGATTACCTGACTTCGAACGGCATCCATGCGGCCAATGTGCAGGCGATAGGCCTGGGCAAAGATGGTCCGGTAGCTTCAAACGATACGGCATCGGGCCGGCAACAGAATCGCCGTGTGGAAATGGTCGTGAGCGGGGATTTGATCGGGCAACCCATTCAGCCGACCACCAGTTCGCTTCAGTGACTCAAACGTAATGCTGGTTTACGGGGCCGCGCTTTGCCGGGCCGGCGATTTTCCTCTTCCACTTCGGCCCAGACGGATTTCCGGCGGTGGGAGCCTGGCCTCGGCATCGCCGGCGACGGCTTAACGCGCAACAGCAACGATATTGCCGTGTCGGGGTCCAGCGGAATGTGGATTTTATTGCCGGCGCGAGGCATTGTTTCGGCCCTTCAACGCACGGTGTCTATTTTGCACGGGACTGCAGCGCCTCCGCCAGCGGTTCCTGGTTGAGCGCCCATTTTATCCGGTAACACATATAGAGCGCCGTGCGATAGGAGCGAAGGCCGAGTTCGCGTTGCAACTGTGCCGCGTGAATCCCATTTTCGCGGGAACACATCAGTCGCACCGCCATGAGCCATTTGTGCACGGGAATGTGGGAATCCTGAAACACAGTTCCCACAGTGACGGTGAATTTCTTTTTGCAGGCCCCGCATTTGTAAACGCCTTTCCGTAGCTGGTGCGCGCTTTCCGGGTGGGATTCCATTGCGTACACTTTGCTGCCTGCCGGGCAATGCGGACAAACAGGGCCAGCGGGCCATCTTATCTGTTCCAGCCATGCCCGGGTTGTGGGGTTCGAGTCGCAACAGGATGGCGAATGATTCATGCCTTCTCTCTGAATCTGGGTCCGTTAAGTGAATATTATTATATAATTTCGATTTAGAATCAAAGAATTATCTCATTTTTAAGCAGCTCTGAAAAATCGCGACTGTACCCTCGGCTCGTCTCCCGATTCGGCAGACGGGAGTGCAGAAAGCGAACTCAGAATGAGCGAACCGATTATCATTTTCGGCAATTTTCTGGTTCTGTAAGTTACTGCATTATATGCGTAACAGAGCGCATCAGCCGATACAAACCGGAACTCCGGTCGTCGCCGCGAGCGACATAAAACTGGTGACTGGGGGCGGCACTAACTACCCCCAGTACCAGATATTGACTTTCCTTATTTTCACCCGTCCTGGTAGAATTTCAGCTGTAGTACTTTTAGTGCGAATCTCCACTATTCGTTTAATCTCAAGGTGCGGTGCACAACTCGAATTAAGGCAGCGATCTTTGGCTCGACTCTGATCGCCGCCGTGCTGTCTGGTTCCACATGGCGGCAACCCGATCGGCCTCGCCCGGCCTCGGCCATTGAAAAAGCGCTGTATGAAGGCGCGCTTAAACTCTCCAGGGCAGGCGAATACGGACGGGCGCGAACAGCATTCCACGCCGCGGCGATTCGCGCCGAGCAGGATGGCTCCCCACAGCAGGCAGCGATGAACTGGAATAATGCGGGAGCGGCGGCGCTGCTCCGCCTCGATTTCCGCGATGCGCTGCCGGATTTCCTTAAAGCCAGAAGTATTGCGGAGAATTCACAGCTTCGTTCCGCATTTCGCGTCACGTTAAACAACATGGCAGCGCTCTATTTACAAATGAATGATGCTGAAGCGTCGCTGCGAGTCGCCAGTGAGGCGCTGGCCGGCGGCGATTCGCGGGACGACCCGGTGACGTCTTCCAAATTGCGCTACCAGCAGGCGACCGCTCTTGCGCGCCTGCATCGCTTTGACGAGGCGGCCCCCATTTTTCGGCGGGTGATTGGCGAGACCCTGGAGCGTGACGATTTCGAGACCGCGACCCGCATGCTGGGCAATTTCGGAGGCGATTGTCTGGCCGCGGGGAAGCTCGATGACGCCGAGGAAGTGCTGAGCCATGCGCTCCTGCTCGTGCGGCTGCATCATATCGATTCCCCGGCCAATGTTCTGCGCGCGCTCGGGAAATTGAAATCGCGTCGGGGGGACGTTCGGGCGGCGGCTGCTTTTTTCGACGCTGCGATTCAGGCGCCCCCGGGTACAATGCCGCGCCACGTGATTTATGCGGATCGGGGGGAATTCCGGCTGAAAGAAAATGATCTCGCCGGAGCGCTGTCGGACTTCCGCGAAGCCCGCCGCATTGCCGCTCAGATGCGGGCCGATGTGGTGCCGGCCGACCGGGATCGAATCACGCTGGAGGGCGGGCTTAGCCGGATGGCCGCGGGGCTGGTGGACGCGGGGAACCGGCTGGCGCAGGAAACTCCGGCATCCTCTCCGATGCGCCAGGCTTTGATGCGCGAAACTTTCGACGCGGCGGAACAGGACAGGGAATGGAGTTTGCGGTCGTTGCTGGCAACGCCGAACGACTGGCGCACACGTCTTCCGGAAAGATACGGGGATTTGCTGGCGCAATATCAGGCGATCGAGCGTGACGGCGTGGCGAACCCCTCCGCCGAGCAGGCCAGTCGCGCGGCGCTGCTTGAAATGGAGTTGCAGAAAATTGAGGCTGCGACGGCTGGTCGCGTCCGGGGCGGCCCTGGGGCGACTGAATCCGCGCTGGCGCATGCGCGGGGCGTTTTGGACGCCGACAGTGTCCTGCTGAGCTTTCACATCGCCGAAGGCCGCGGCTGGCTTTGGGCGGTCGACCGGAGCCGCGTGGCCGTCTATTCTATCCTCCGCGTGGAAACTCTGAAGCCGGAGATTGCCGGCTTTGTCAAGGCGACGAAAAACGGGGAGCCGGACGCGGCGGCGCGGGGGCGGCAACTATACGAACATCTCTTCGGAAAGGTGCCGCCCCGCTACCTTGCTCACGAGCGATGGCTGCTTGAGCTGGACGGGCCTTTGTTCGATCTGCCGTTCGGCGCCCTGATGCCCGGCACGCAATCGGGCAGCACGGGGTTAGGCTCGCCGTCGCGCAAAGGTGAGCCCGTCTGGTTATCGCAACGGGTGGTATTGGAGACGATTCCCGGTGCGCTCATGTTGCAGCCCCGCGCGACATTCACCGATGGAGCTTTCCTTGGGATCGGAGACCCGATCTATAACGAAGCGGATGCTCGCTATCGCGGCAGCCGGCAGAAACAGGAAATCGTGCTCCCGCGCCTGCCGGCGACCGCTGCGGAGTTGCAGGCCTGCGCGCGCACGTGGAACCCGGCAAAATCGCGCATTCTGACCGGGGCCGATGCGGATCTGCGGGGGGTAAGGGCCGCGCTGAACTCCAACCCGGCCGTCATCCATTTCGCTACGCATGTTATACCGGCGCAGGGCTCTTACTCCTCGGGTCTGATCGCGCTGGGGCTGGACAATACCGGGGTTATGGGGTTGATGGGGCCGGCGGAAATAGTGGCGCGACCCGCGGCCCCCGGGCTGGTCGTGCTGGATGGCTGCCACTCAGCCCAGGGAGATACACTGCCTGGCACGGGACTGATGGGGCTGACGCGGGCATGGCTCGCAGCCGGCGCGCACTCGGTGCTCGCAACGCATTGGGACGTTCCGGATGAGGGGGCATCGAAAATGATGGTGGCGTTTTACGAAGCGCTTCGCGCGCATCCGGAACGCGGTCCGGATGCCGCCCTCCAGCAGGCGCAGCGATCGGTTCAGGACTCGGGAAGAGCTCAGGGGAACCCCGCCGTATGGGCGGCTTACTTCGTCACCGGAAGAGAGTAACGAGTGTCCCCGACATCGGTAACATCGCAGCGTATAAGATCACAAGAATGACAGGTGATCCCGTGGCGCATCCGGAGAAGGCAGGTCCAGGGGAGGAACGGGCTGAGGAGTTTCAGGTTCCCGACTGGGCGGCGCTGGTCAATGGGATTCGGGACGGGGACTCCACCGCGATGGCCTCGCTCTACCGAGTCTTTGCCAAAGGTGTCCGCTACTTCCTGCTGCGGAATCTCGGTCCTGAAGATATCGACGATAAGGTCCACGATTGTTTCCTGATCGTCGCCCAGGCGATCCGAAAAGGCGATCTGCGCGAGCCCGAACGGCTCATGGGATATGTCCGGACCGTGGTGAAGCGGCAGATCGCGGCTTCAATCGATACCGCCGTGCAGCAGCGACGTTCGCGGGTGGATTTCGAAGATACGCTTTTTACAGTCAGCGACTGGCGGGACAACCCGGAACACAGCGCCATGGCCAGGCAGAGGGCTGAGATCGCGCGCCGCGTCCTCGAAGGCGTTTCGCGCCGCGACCGGGATATTCTCCATCGCTTCTATGTGCTGGAACAATCGCAGGAACAGATCTGCGCCGATATGGGGCTTAGCTACAATCAGTTCCGCCTGTTGAAGTCGCGGGCGAAAGCGCGTTTCGGAGAGCTCGGAAAGAAGATCGCCGCGGGCGCCGGAATCAATCTCAAAAAAAATTACTAAAACTTTGAGAAATTTTTCCGATATACGAACTTTTCCGATAGGGAGCTAAGCGTGGAGCAGAAATTTCATCTAACGGACGACCAGCTGGAGAGCTACGTCCTGGGCCGTCTGCCCTCGGCGGACGTGTCGATACTCGAGGAGCATCTGATTGTGTGCGCCGCCTGTCAGGAAGAACTGGACCGCGCGACGGATTTCACAATAGGCGTGCGGGAGGCTCTGGAAGCAGACCCTTTACTGGCCGCTGAAGCCGCCGGGGAAAGATCGCCGCCCACCGCAGGGTGGCTGAACCGGGTTCGGCGGCCGGCCTTTTCCATGACGCTGGGTTTTGTGGCGCTGATTATCGCGATCGGGATCTTCTCAAACGGTCGCACGAAGTTCGCGCCCAGCGCTTCTCTGCAACTCACGGCCATGCGCGGCGAGATGCCTTCCACGGTTCCGGCGCGCCAGTTCGAACTGACGCTCTCCGACGCGCCGAAGGAAGGGGGTCCCTTCCGGATTGACGTGGTGAATGAGGTTGGCGTCTCCATGTGGCGCGGTCTGGCGCCGGCCTCGGCGGACGGGGTACACGTCAATGTGCAGCAGAAGCTCGCGTCCGGCGATTACTTCGTGCGGATTTATTCGCCGGAAGGCCAGGTGCTTCGGGAGTACGGATTCCGCGTACACGCGTAAGTCCTCAAGGCATTCAGAATACGCGCCGCCGCAGGCGCTCGACCGTAAATTTAGCTGTATCGGCCACTGCCATCACCGCCATGACGCCCGCCTGAACGGGATCTGTAACGACGAGGTCGGCGGCGTCCGGTACGCTGCCCGCCATATTGAGACTGATAACAAGAAGGCCGCTGGCGCGGACCTCACGCACCGCCGCCTCAATGTCGCCGCCCATCAGCGCTCCAGCCAGCACCAGGGCTCTGGCGCGCGGCAGGCGTGGGACAGCCCGGACCGCGTCGGCCAGCGCCTGCTCGCCCACCAGGGGAATCGTATCTACTGAAATATGCTCGCCGCGGATGTTGTGCCGGTCCGCTTCGACAATGGCCCCGAGCGCCACCTGGCCCACCTGCGCGCCGCCGCCCATGATGATGATCCGTTTGCCGTAGATCTCCTGCATGCTCTTGACCAGGTCGACCTTGCGGACTACGGGCAGCGCGCGCAGGCCTTGCATCATTTCGTCCCAGGAGGGCGTGGTCACCTCGAAATAGACGCGCGAACCGGCTGTCGTATTCTCGATAATCGAAACGGTTTCTATGTCGCCCTGGTGTTCGGCTATCACGCCTGTGAGGCGGTGCAGAACCCCCGGCCCGGCATCGGCAGCGATCAAAACGCCATGGTTGTGTGCGTCCATAGGAGCTATCATCTCAAGGTAATGGGCATGGTGATCGCTCGGAATTCGAATTCATACATTCTATGAGCAAAGCTTTTGGTATTACCTTTGCGGTGGCCCTCGCCGTCATCGCAGGCCTCGTGTGGGCTGGCTTCGCCAACACAAAGGGCAATCATCTTGCTCCGGCCGGATCGATAGGCAAAGTGCGCACGATCAAAGCGGCGGAAGACCTGACGTTCATGGCCATCGATTTCAAAGTGAAGAACGACTCGGACCGGGACATGGTCGTACGCAGTATCGAAACCTCCGTGGTGATGCCGGATGGAGAGGTGATTCCGGGGTCGGGGGTGGCTGAGGCGGATGTTAAGAACGCCTTCCGGAGTTACCCGCTTCTCGGTGATCGATACAACGCTGTGCTGAAAGAACGGGATACCATTCCGGCGCATGGGGAGGTAGATCGCATGGTAGGGATACGGTTCGGCGCTCCCCCGGAGAAAATAGACGGGCGGAAGCGGTTAACGCTGGTGCTGGACGATATTACCGGCAGCACCGTTCAACTCACGAAATGAAACCGGGCCTTGCGCTCATACCGGCACTGATTGCCGCGCCGCTTTTGGCGGTCCGGATTCCGGCAGGCACGGAGTTCAGCGTGCGGCTGACCGACAAGGTCGCGAGCGAAGCGTCAAACCAACCGTCCGCCATACATGCCGTGCTGATCGCGCCGGTGCTCGTGAACGGCAAGGTAGCGGTCTCCGCGGGTTCCAGATTGACGGGCGCCGTGAACCACGCTAAAGCAGCTGCCGAAAAGGATCCGGCGCAACTGCAGTTGGTGTTTACCGATCTGGCGGATGGGGCGGAGCACGCGCACATCAAGGCTCTGGTTTCCCGTATCGACAATGCGCGGGAATCGGTCGACGATAACGGAGTGATCACCGGCATCGCGCCCGGCGAAACGTTCAGCGCGCGCCTCGACCAGGGAATCTCGAAGCTGCAGGCGAACGATAGACTCGCGGGCCTCGCCGGTATCATCGCGGGCGCCAAACAGGCGCTGAATATTCAGGATGCGAATCCAAATATCGACTACGATGCCGGGGCCGAGTTCTCCCTTCGTCTGTCGCAGCCTTTTGAATGGCGCGCCGGGGATCATGGTCCTGCGGCCAACCTCCAGCCGGTTCCGAATGAAAGCGCGTTGATCGATCTCGTCGCCCGCCAGCCCTTTCGCACTTTCACCGGGCGCGGCGAACGGCCGTCCGACGTGACCAATCTGATGTTCCTCGCTACGCCGGATGAACTGCGCGAGGCTTTTGAAAAGGCCGGGTGGTTTGCACCCTCGCGCCTCAACGCGGAATCGAAGCTCGAGACAGCGCGGGCGCTCATTGAGGCCCGCGGGTATAAAGAAGGGCCGATGTCGATTCTGCTGCTGGATGGTCGCCCGCCCGATCTCTCTTATCAGAAAGGCAACAACACGTTTGCGCAGCGCCACCATCTGCGGATTTTCCGGCGACCGGAAATGTTCGATGGCAAACCAGTATGGGTCTGTTCGGCGACTCACGACATCGCGATCGATTACTCAGAGCGAGACTGGACTTTTATCCATAGGATCGACCCCGATATCGATAACGAACGCGCCAAAGTGGTCAACGACCTTCTCTACACAGGCGCGGTTCGCTCGATTGCCCTTGTAGCCAGACCGAATATTCCACAGAATGCCACCAATGCGACGGGCGACCCGTTAAAAACGGATGGCGGAATGGCCGTGCTGCTGTTCCGCTGAGCCAGCCTCAAGCGTTATTAAAAATACAGTGATTACGGCAACCTGGCGCTAAGAGTGCATGCCTTCGCATCACTGGCATATCTGCCGGAACTTTGAAACAGACTGAAGAATACATCGGTTCGCTGGTAAATGCAGGGGAGTTTGGCAATGTCAGTTCTTACTTCACTATCTTATGTTCGCTCGGAAACAAACATTCCATTCACGGGAAGTATTCCGTCGGAAATAGCCGGAAGGCCCGCCATAGTCGCTGCCGACCCGGGCCTCATTTCATATGCTCCATGGCTGCTCAACGAGACCCCGGAACCCACGATGTTTGCGTTGATAGGCGCGGGGCTTATCGGCGTCGCTCTGCTGCGCCGCAAAAAAAATCGCCCGTCAGCACATATTCAGTCGCCGCTTTCTCGACAAAACTTCGGCACTGGCATCCGAAGCGGCCTTAACTAAACCTGCCATCTTGGGATGGAGGGGAGAAATGTCGACAGGCAAGCCGGCGACCTCCAGAGCCTCGCTCATAATCGGCCCCACGGAGGCGATCGCCGTACGATGCGTCAGCGCTTCTCTCACTTTTTCTTCGAGCCCAAGACCAACCGCGATCTGAAACAGGTGATCCAGCTGGATAGACGACGTAAACAGCACAACGTCAATCTCGCCCCCAGCCAGACGCCGCGCCGCTTCGCGCAGCGGCGCCCGATCCGGCGGCATATCCCAGCGGTAGATCGCAAACGGCCTGACTTTCGCTCCCAATTCCTCCAGCGCCGCTGTCATCTCGAGGTTCGGTTTGCCATATTCCTGCACGGCGATCCGCCGCTCCTTGCGCGCCGCCACCGCCGCCACAACCTCTTTCCACGTATTCGGCTCAGGCACCACAATTTGTGCGCGAGCGCCCATTTCACGCAGCAGCGGGACCGGCTTGGGGCCTCGGGACACGATGAAAGTATTGCGCAGACCCTCTGCAAGCATTTCCACTTTGGCGCTCGCAATTGCGATTTCACGCAGGAAGGCGAGTCCGGCTCCGGTCATACAGACGACCAGATCGAACTCGCCCGCGTGCAATCGATCAATAAAGTCCAGCGCTTCGCTGTGGTCCTCCAGCGCGCGCTCCTCCACCGAAGGCGCGATGAAAGGGTTGCCCCCTTCCCGACGGATCAGGGTTTCCATTTCTTTCGCGCGCCGGCTTTCCAGACTGAGAACTCTTAAACCCCCAAATGGCATATTCAGAAGGCGACCCTCTTGAGCCGCCTCCTTATCAGTATGACCCGCGGGTCATACCAGACGACTTCTCTTACATCCGGAACAGCGCCTCCAGATAACCGAAACGGGCATCCGTCCCCGCTGGATAGATCTGGCGCATCGCCGCCCGTCCCTGCGCGTAGCCGAAATAAGCCGTCAGAGTCGTATGGCGATTGGCGCGATATTCCAGGCTCGTATCGTAAAGATTGGCGAGCGATCGCCGGCCGGAAGTGGAGCGGCCGTTATATCCGAAGGTCCAGGGCTGATAAGCTCCGCCGCCCGAGTACCACAGGTCGGTCGCATTGGTGAGGCGCAGCGCATGGTATTCGCTCGAAATGGTGACCTTCCGATGTGGCTGCAGTATCATTGACGCAAACGCGTCTTCCGTGTTCATCATATTGAAGAACGGGAAGCGCGCATAAAGCCGGGGCGTGGGCAGAAGCTGGAAGAATGTTCCGTGAGTGGAATCCTTCGCGTTCTTGTCGCCCGAGCCAAGCGTGTAGCCTGCGCGGATCCACGGCTTCAGATGCGGCAGGATCGCGGGCTGGAACCCGCCTTCCAGATCGAACGCGTACGCCCGCTGCGTCTGCGTGCCCCAGCGTCCGGTCTGGACTGCAACCCAGCCGAGGGCATCCAATGTGCCGGACTTCGTTGTCACGGCATGCAGGCTATGCCCGCCCCAGGTCTGGATATGGATGTTCTCGGTGTCCCCTGCGCGGACCGCGGCCGACCGGTTATCCGTCTTCACGATGTGGCGGAAATCGTCATAGTCGATCGCAAAAAAACGTGTGTCCGCTGCGTGATTACCGTGGCCCCATTCTTTTGTGAAGGCGGCATAGCCGAATGCCACGCGGTTCCAGCCCCACCCGTCGGTCTGAAAAACCCCGCGTGTCGGCGTGGCCGCGACGAAAGTGAAATCCGTCGTGGGTCGCGTCCAGGAGTAGCGTCCCCCGTCAAAGCTGCGGCCCACATCGGAAAAGCCGAACACTCCGATGAGGCGCTGGCTGACGCGACTTTGCTTCAACGTCGCGAGAGTGGCGTTCTTGGGAGCGATTTCGGACCCGTCGTTGAATTCAAACCTGCCCGCCTGCACGCTCTCCGATTCTTTGGGACCGAAGTGGTAGCGCGCGTAAACCTGCTTCGCAAACGCCATTGCGGAATACTGATGGCCGCCATTGGCCGTGTAGTAGTTCGAACCGAGGCCGAGCGCGCCCTGCGGAGCGGGGGCGGTCGCGTTTGTGGGCAACGCCAACAGGAACGGTACCGCGACTTCGGCGTCCAGATCGAGCGCGCCGCGCTTCTCCGCAAAATTCAGACGGAGGATGTTCCCCGAGTACGCATATTCGTTCTGTCGCGTTCCCGCCGGCTCAAACCAGTCCCATGCGTATTCCCGCACCCGCAGGGTCGCCGTGACCTTGACGTCGCCCAGTTTGATGGTGTCGCTCTGTTGCGCGCTGGCGTGTGACACGGCCAGCAGGCTCAATGTACATAGTGTGTAGATCGCGTTTTTCATAAATTAATCTCCCATCGCTCCCGCAGTCGCCATTCCGGCGAGTCTTGCGTCAATCTCTCGTTGTGCCGAATGCTCCTCCGCTTCGGTAAAGCGCACCGTCACGGAAAAGATGGAGATCACCGTAATGGTGGCTCCGAGTACCAGCAGCGCCTGCGTCCACGGCATGCTGCCTTTAAAAAGAAAACTCGCCAGCACGGACCCGACATTTCCGCCCGCGCCGACGATACCCGCCACGGCCCCCAGCGCCTTCCGGTTCACGAACGGTACCACCGCATAGGTAGCGCCGTTCGACATCTTGATGAACAGACCGGTGAGCATCATGGCTCCTATGGCGAGGGGAAGCCAGCGCATCTGCGAGAACAACATCAGAGCGAGGCCTTCGCAGAAGATCGTGCCGCCCAGAAGAAGCGCGCGCCCCCGCAGCCCGGCTTTCCGATGACAGCGGTCGCTGACGATACCGCCCAGCGCCCGTGCAAAGATGTTCATCATCCCGAAGGAGGCGGCGACCATTCCCGCCGCCGTCAGCCCGAGATGAAAATTATCGGTGAAGTAGAGCGCGGCTATGTTGTCGATCGTGAGTTCCATGCCGAAGCACGCTCCGTAGATCAGGAACAACGTCCAGACGCGCGAGTCGCGGAACGCCGCGGCAAAAGCTCCGCGGGCAGCGGACTTGCCGGTCATTTCACCGCGGGCCCGAAGCGCGGCGAAATCGCCGTCTGCCGTGTCCTGCGTAATGAAGTAGTAAGCAATGCCGGTGATCAGCATGACCACGCCCGGAATGACCATCGCCATGCGCCAGCCCCACCATTTGTCTACCCCGAGGCTCAGAAACCCGGCGAAGAGAAGCGGCATAACCATCTGAGTGACGCCCCCGCCCAGATTTCCCCAGCCGGCCGTCGCGGCGTTTGCGGTGCCCACGATGTTCGGCCCGAACATGACCGACGTGTGATACTGCGTGATCACGAAGGATGCGCCGATGGCGCCGATGGCAAGGCGGAACAGCAGGAAGGTTTGATAATCGTGCGCCAGGCCCACCAGCATCACGGGCACGGAGCCGAGTATCAGCAGCCATGTGTAAGCGCGGCGCGGGCCGATGCGATCGCACACGAACCCCATCAGCGCGCGCACCAGCACCGTGATGGCAACTGAGGCGATTGTGAGATTACCGATCTGCGGCTTTGTGAGATGGAACTCGGCCCGGATCACAGGCATCAGTGGCGCGAGCCCAAACCACCCGAAGAAGCAAATGAAGAATGCGAACCACGACATGTGGAACGCGCGCATGGGTACGCTCGTGAAATCGGCAAGTTTGATTGCCGTAGCTTTGTTTTTCAGTGTCAAAGACCCTCCTTTTGCTCAATAGAGCTGTTGACTCAAAAACAGATTACAGATCTGCTCCGACGGGGGAGTATTGTGTTGAGTCACAGGGAGTGCCCGTTTGCATCCGCGTCGCGACCGACTGGTTTCCTCAGACGTTGAGGTGACGAACTTGAACTGCGAAAAGACCTAAGCCGCTTCGTCTATGGCTTTATGTCCGCCTTCGAGATTTACGAAAATGATTCCCGCTTCCACGCGCGTGGGAAAGATGGCCAGGCAGGAAGGTTCCGAAGCGCGCACCGGCATGCCGGTTTCCAGATCGAAGTGCCGGCCGTGCAGTGGACAGACCACGGCGGTGCCCGACACAATACCATCGCAAAGCGGCCCGCCCTTGTGCGGACACGCGTTCTCCACGGTTAGAAACCGGCCGTTCAGATTGAATATCGCGATCTCAAGATTGCCGATTTTGACCGGACGCCCTTCGCGCGGCGGAATATTTTCCACGTGGGTAATCTTTGTCCATTGCGTTTCAGCGGTCATACGGTTTGGCGCTCCTTGATCGGCTCCATCGCTTCGATCTGTACGAACTGCGTCGCCGTGGCCGGACAATCCCGCTCCAGCCACGCGTCCTGCGAAAGCGCCTTCGAGCGATTCAGCCGGTCGAGCAGTTTGCGTTTATCCTCATCGGACGCATATACCGTTTCCTTGCGGACCTTTTCAATGCCCACGCGTTCCACGAAATCGTAGCTGCGTTCGAGATAGTTGCCGTTTTCGCGGTAATACTGGAAAAAAAGCTCCCCGGCTTCGAAGGCCTGCTCCGTGGTTTCCACCGTGATCAGCAGGTCGGCTTTGCGCACCGACTTGCCGGCCGCCCCGCCCACCACAATCTGCCAGCTGCCTTCCTGCCCGATAAAGCCGAGGTCTTTCACCGTCGCTTCCGCGCAGTTGCGGGGGCAGCCTACGACGCCCATTTTGAACTTGTGCGGCGTGAACAGATTCTCCAGGCGGCGTTCCAGTTCAATTCCGGTATTGGTGGAATCCTGCACTCCGAAGCGGCAAAACTCCGTGCCGACGCATGTCTTCACCATGCGCACGCCCTTGGTATACGCCTGTCCCGAAGGCATGCCCAGATCGCGCCAGACATCAGGAAGGTCGGCCTTTTTGACGCCGAGCAGGTCCAGCCTCTGGCTGCCGGTGACTTTGACCATCGGCACGTTGTACTTGTCGGCCACGTCGGCGATGCGGCGAAGCTCGTCGGGCGTGGTGACCCCGCCGCGCATCCGCGGAACCACGGAAAACGTTCCGTCCTTCTGAATATTGGCGTGCACGCGGTCGTTGATGAAGCGCGCGGACCGGTCTTCTTCGTGATCGCCGCACCACAGCATGTCGAGCATATAGCTGAGCGCCGGTTTGCAGACCTCGCACCCTTTCCGGTTGCCGTAAATGGCCAGCACTTCTTCGACGGATTTCAGCTTCTGACCCTGCACGATGTCGCGCAGCCGCTCGTAAGAGAACGGCACGCAGGCGCACAGCGTCGTCTTGGTTTCTTCCTGAAAGTCGGGAGCCACGGCCCGCAGCAGTTTTTGACAAAGGCCCGCGCAGGTCCCGCAACTGGTGGAGGCTTTGGTGCGCTCTTTCAGTTGATTCAGAGTCGTGATTCCGTGTTTGTGGATGGCCTCGATAATCTCACCCTTGCGCACCCCGTTGCAGCCGCAGATGGTTTCGCTGTCCGGCATGTCGGCAACTTCGAGCCCGAGATCGAGCTGCGGCGGAAACAGCAATTGACGGCGCAGGGGCGCGAGGTCCGTGCCGCTCCGCATCCAGTCCATGTAAGTCGCTTCATCTTCGATATCGCCGACCAGAATCATGCCCACCAGGCGGTTCTCTTTGATCAGCAGTTTCTTGTAAGCGCCGAGCGCCGGGTCTTCGTACCGGACGACTTCAACGCCCGGCTCTTTGTCGTCGATGGAGCCCGCCGAGTAAATATCCACGCCCATGATCTTGAGCTTGGCGGCCGTGGCGGCAGCGGTGAATACCGGTCCCCGGTTTTCCGTAATCGTTGAAGCCAGCACGCGGGCCTGATCGTAAAGCGGAGCCACCAGTCCGAAAGTCTGGCCGCGATGTTCCGTGCATTCGCCGACCGCGAAAATGTCGGGGTCCGACGTCTCCATGAAGTCATTGACCACGATGCCGCGGTTGACTTCGAGACCGGCCGCGCGCGCGAGGCCCGCGTTGGGTCTGATGCCCGCCGCGATGACCACCAGTTCCGCTTCCAGCTCTTCGCCGCTCGCAAAGCGCAGACCATCCACATGGCCATTCCCGAAGATGGCGGCCGTTTGCCGCGGGAGCAGCACCCGGATACCGAGACCTTCGATACGCCGCTTGAGATATTCGCCGCCCGTGGCGTCGAGTTGCCGGTCCATCAGCGTATCCGCCAGATGGATGACAGTCACGTCGCAGCCTCTGACCTGCAGGCCGCGCGCCGCTTCGAGGCCGAGCAGTCCGCCGCCGATGACAACCGTTTTCAATCCCGGGCTCGCTTTGGCGAGCAGCGCCTGCGTGTCGTCCAGTGTGCGGAACACATGGACATTCTTCTTCTCGACGCCGGGGATCGGCGGAATGAATGCGCTGCTGCCCGTGGCGAGGATCAGTTTGTCGTAGGGAGTCGCCAGACCCTCCTCGTCGATCACGACTCGCGCCTGCCGGTCTATGTGGGAAATTTTCGCGCCGAGCTTCGCCCGAATGTTGTTCGAGCGGTACCATTCCACATCGTTGAGAACAATCTCGTCCGCCGATTTCTCGCCCGCCAGCACAAGCGACAGCATGATGCGGTTGTAATTGACATGCGTCTCCTCGCCGAAAATCGTGATCTCAAAATCCGGCTTCTGCTTGAGAATGTGTTCTACGCAGGCAACGCCGGCCATACCGTTGCCCACCACCACCAGGCGTTTCATGAGTGTGCTCCAGGCGAGCGCTCTACGCGCACCGCGCATTGTTTGTAGTTCGGTTCGCGCGAGATCGGGTCGAAAGCGCTCTGCGTAATTTCGTTCACGTTCGTTTCGAAAAAGTGAAACGGCATAAATACCTGTCCCGGCGCTGTAATTTCAGTGAGCCGCAGCTCCACGCCCGCGGTGCGTCCGCGCCGCGAAATGATATCCACGGAGTCGTGGCTGCGCAGTCCCAGCCGTTGCGCGTCGCGGGGATTGATCTCAAGCCAGGCGCGCGGCGAGAGGCGCTCCAGAATCGGCACCTCGCGCGTCTTAGTCCGCGTGTGCCAGTGCTCCACCGTGCGGCCGGTGTTCAACACGAACGGATATTCTTTACCGGGTTGTTCGGGGAAAGGCGCCCAGTCGGCGCAGATGAGTTTCGCCCGTCCATCGCCGGTCGGAAAATTGGCGTCTGCATAAAGCCGCGAATTTGCCTCGCGCGGCGCGCCTTCCGCGAGCGGCCACTGTGTCGCGCCCTCGTTCGCGAGCATCTCGTAGCTGATGCCGGAATAATCGCAGAGCCGTCCGCCCGACACCCGCCGCCATTCGTCGAAAGCATCCTCGGGTCCCGACCAGCCGCGAAAAAGCGTATCGCGGCAGCCGAGTTCTTCCGCCACCGCCAGAAAGATGTCGAAGTCCGAACGGGCTTCGGCGGGAGGTTCTACCGCTTTGTTCACCTTGCTGACGCGCCGCTCGGAGTTCGTGTACGTGCCCTCTTTTTCGCCCCAGATCGCCGCCGGGAGCACCAGATCCGCCAGCTCCGTTGTGGGCGTCGGGTGATACCCGTCCTGCACCACCAGAAAATCGAGATTGGAAAGACCGTGCCGCAGCAGACCCTGATTCGGATACGAAACCAGAGGGTTGGTCGCGATGATCCACAGCGCGCGGATCTTTTTCGCGACCGTTGCTTCGACGATGTCGGGATAAGCCAGGCCGCGTTTGACCGGTACCTTCTCCGGATCGATGTTCATCAGCGCCGCATACTCGGCGCGATCGGCGGGATTCTCGAATTTCCTGTAACCCGGAATGCTCGACGTAAAGCTGGTTTCACGCGAGCCCATGGCGTTGCACTGGCCGGTAATCGAAAACGGCGCGGAACCCGTGCGGCCGATCTTTCCCGTCAGCAGCGCCAGATTGCAGATGGCGTTCACGGTAGCCGTCCCGATGGTGCTGTGGTTGACCCCCATGGTCCAGCCGATGAAGCCGGCTTTGGCGCGGCCATAGAGGAACGCCGTCTTGTGAATCTCGTCCTGGCTGAGTCCCGTGAGCGCGGCGACCTTCTCGGGCGCATAATCTCCCAGAAACTTCTCGAGTTCCGCGAAGCCGGTCGTGTGCTTCTCGATGTAGTCGCGATCGATCAGGTTGTACGCGATCAGGATGTGCGCGATGCCATTGAGCAGCGCCAGATCCGAGCGCGGTTTGAGCGGCAGGTGGATATCGGCCATCATCGCCGTCTTTGTGACCCGCGGATCCGCCACAATCAGGGTCTTGTTGGTATTGGCTTCGAGGTACTGGCAGAGGATCGGATGGTTATCCGCCAGATTCGCTCCGATGAGCAGCACCACGTCGGCCGTCTGCATGTCTTCGTAGTTGCCCGGGGGGCCGTCGCTGCCGAAAGAAATCTTATACCCCGAGACCGCCGTTGCCATGCAAAGCGTCGTGTTGCCGTCGTAGTTGTTGGTGCCGAATCCAAGCTGGATCAGCTTGCCGAGCGCGTAGAACTCTTCGGTCACCAGCTGACCCGTGCTGAGCACGCCCAGCGATTCCGGCCCGTACTTCGATTGCGTCTGGCGGAAGCGCTCCACCATCGTTGCAATGGCTTCCTTCCAGCTGACCCGCTCGAGTTTGCCATTCTTTCGCAACAGTGGGTATTTCGCGCGGTTTTCGGCGCCGATGGTGTAATGCTCAGACAGACCCTTGGGGCAGAGCTTGCCCCGATTCACCGGGTGCGAAGCGAGCGCGCGCGACGTGACTGCGCGGCCTTCCTT
>JALYHT010000205.1 GCA_030776225.1 Acidobacteriota bacterium
CGGTAAGGGTTAGGTTGATGAAGTTTAGCCACGGCTGGATGAGCGATACGCATCCGGATGCACTGCGGGCTTTCCTGAACGTTCAGAGCGGGTTTTCGCCTGAACAGAAGCTATCCCGAGTGGCAGAACTGTACGACGCGATGACGGCGCTGCAAAACGGCGGAGGTGCGGCGTTTGTATCCCGAGGCGAATGAGCGCGAGGTTTTTCTTCGCGTCACGGCACGGCCGCTCAGTCCGGAACTGATGAAGAAGGTTTATGGCTGGGAACCCGATCGTTAAGCCGGCCAGATTCACCGGGAGTGAGTCAGTGAAAGGAATTCGTCGCGGGTTTCTTTGTTGGTCCGGAAGGCGCCCAGCATAGTGCTGGTGACGGTGCCGGAGTGCTGTTTTTCCACGCCCCGCATCATCATGCAGAAATGCTGCGCTTCGGCGATGACGCCCACGCCGAGCGGGTCGAGCAGTTCCTGGATGCACTGCGCCACTTCCTGCGTCATGCGCTCCTGAATCTGCAGGCGGCGCGCGAAGGCGTCGATGATGCGCGGCAGTTTGCTTAACCCGATGACCTTGTTGCGCGCGATGTAAGCCACGTGCATCTTGCCGAAAAAGGGCAGCATGTGGTGTTCGCACATGCTGAAGAACTCGATATCCTTTACAATCACCATCTCGTCGTACTTGACTTCGTAGATGGCGCCGTTCACGATCGTGCCGATGTCGGCCGCGTAGCCGCTGGTCAGGAAGCGGAGGGCTTTATCGACTCGCTCGGGCGTGCGCGCCAGGCCTTCGCGGGACGGATCTTCGCCAAGTGCGGTCAGGATTTCGGAAATATGCGGCGCGATTGTCTGGGCGGCCGCGCCGGGGGACATGACTTTCACGACTGCGCGCTTCTTATTCATCGGGTCATTCATCGCCGTTATGTACTATTTCACAGATGTTCCGTTCCGTCTCCCAGATGCGAATCTTTTCGAGTTTCGGACCATGGGCGAAAGTTCCCGGCCATGCTTCCCGCAGGCGCCGGTCTACTTCCAGACCCAGATTTTCGGTGGTGGGGATCGAGTTGCCGAAGGCCGCAATCTCGCGGTTCAGATCGCGATAACGGAAAGGCGCGAGGATCTGCCGCTCGGCCAGGGCGTCAAGCGCGGCCAGATCGACGGCGCGGCCAGTGGTGGGGTCGACCGACCCGGCGACGGTGATTTCGATTTCGTAGTTATGGCCGTGGCCGTGGGGATTGTTGCACTTGCCGAACACTGCGTAGTTTTCCGCCTCGCTCAGGGCCGGCGAATGCAGGCGGTGTGAGGCGGAGAATCGGTATTTGCGGCTCAGATGCACCATCATTCGCCTCGGTATTCCACGGAAAGCTCGTCGGTTTCGCGCACCGTTACAGAATAGAGGCGCGCGGGTCCGGCGAGGGAGGGGGCGACGCGGTTCCAGATGTCGATGGCGATATTCTCGACGGTGGGAACGACGCGGTCGAAGGGGGCGACTTCGCGGTTCAGCAGGCGATGGTCGTAGATGGCCAGAACCTTTTCTTCGAGGATTTCTTTGAGACGCTTGAGGTCGAGAATCATGCCGGTGAGGGGGTCGGGCTCGCCCTGGATCGCGACCTCCACGACATAATTATGGCCGTGCCCGAGCGGGTTGGCGGCGGCGCCGTAGACGCGCTCGTTTTCCGCGTCGGTGAGCCGGTGCGAGCGGCAGATATGGGACGCCGAGAATTCCACCTTCTTCGAGATGACCATTGGGTTCGATAGAATTACACGCGGTCTGCTTCAATAGAATTATAGGAAACACGGCATGAAGGTCGATCGCATTATCGAAGGCGGGATTGTAGTGATGTTGTGCGCGTTTATCGGCGTGCTGTATACGTCGCTGCACGATAACGTAGTGCAGGCGGGCGATACGGCGCCGGCGTTCAGCGTGACAGCCGATAACGGGCGCGCGATTTCTGCACGGGATTTCGGGGGCAAGCTGCTGATTCTGAACTTCTGGGCCAGCTGGTGCGAACCCTGCGTGGCGGAAGCGCCTTCGCTGAATCAACTTTCAAAAGAACTGGGGCCGGAGGGCCTGGTGGTTCTCGGAGTGAGCGAGGACAAGGACCCGCAGGCGTACAAACAATTTCTGAACAGGTTCCGGGTGTCGTTCCTGACGGCGCGCGAGCCTTCGCAGGAAGTCAAGCTGAAGTACGGCACGCATCTGATACCGGAAACTTATCTGATCGACCGGAACGGCAAGGTGGTGGAGAAGGTGGTTTCGGAAACCAACTGGTCATCGCCCCGGATGATCGAGCATGTCAAGTCTCTCCTCTGAAACGGCGAAGAAGAAAATCGCGGAGCTGGTCGGGACTGGCGGTTATCTCGACAGTCCGCAGGATCTGAGCCTCTACGAATACGACGGCGGCGTGGATAAAGCGCGGCCCGAACTGGTGGTGTTTCCGCGCACGACGGAGGAAGTAGC
>JALYHT010000206.1 GCA_030776225.1 Acidobacteriota bacterium
CGCCGGAGCCGCGTTGACTATTCCAAAGCACCGCTGGGAGATGTAGCCGCCCGGCAGCTTGCCAGCGCGACCAGGACAGTTCCACAAATATCCCGCATCACCCCGAGGGGTCGACCAACTGCCGCAGTGGACATCGTTGGAGGCGGGAACTTACCGGCTGAGCGGCGTGCAAGACGAATTGAGCCTCACGGTCGATTGCTCGGATCGGGATGAGCGCGAGTTGTCTCAGACGTACGTCGCTTATGAGGAGAATCCGCAGGAGTAAGCTTTGCAGGGTGAACTTTTTATGGTGCACTGTGCTAAATAAGGTGCAGGATGGCCGAAGACCACAGCCGCCCGATGGGAAACGGCTTGTGGGAGGTCCGCCTGGACTTCCGACGAAACGGACAGCGCGTGTGTTGCTCTGTCTTTCCCGCGAACACCTGGTGGCGTTGCACGGGTTCATCAAGAAAACGCGAGCCACGCCGGATGAAGATTTGGCAACGGGGCGGAAGCACAAGAAGAAGTTAGAGCAATGAGCAAGAAACATATGGGTTCGAGCCTTGATGACTTCCTCAGGGAAGAGGGCATCTTCGAAGAGGCGCAAGCGCAGGCGGTCAAAGAGGTCGTTGCGTGGCAGCTCGCCGAGGCCATGAAGAAAAATAAAATCTCCAAGAACAAGCTGGCAATGCTGCTGAAGACGAGCCGCACCCAGGTTGACCGTATCCTCGATCCGAAAAACGACATTACGCCGGGCAGTCAGCAACGGGCGGCGGCTATGGCAGGCCGCCGCGATCGATTACGTCCGGGGGATCGGTCTCGACAATATCGCGGAGTACGAGAAGCAGTTGCTGGTGTACGCCATGCGATTGCTCAGGGAGATTCCGTGCGTGCGCCTGATCGGCGAGGCGCCGGAAAAAGCCGGCGTTATTTCGTTCGTGCTCGACGGCTACAAGACGGAAGACGTGGGCGCGGCGCTCGACCGGGAAGGAATCGCAGTGCGGTCGGGGCACCATTGCGCACAGCCGATCCTGTGGCGATTCGGGGTTGAGAGCACGGTGCGCGCTTCATTCGCCCTCTACAATACCTTCGGCGAAATCGATGGGCTGGTATCGGCCGTGAGACGGCTGGCGGCGACTGGAGTACGTATTTGATTGGCAGAGAAGATCCTGGCATGGCGGGGCGCGATTTCCACCTGGTCGCCAATCGCCAATTCCAGTTCCCGATAGCGTTCGCGGGTAATCTCGGCTTCAATGGCGGCTCCGCTGTCTTCGCGCCGTAATTCGACGCGCACCACCGCGCCGGCCGCCCCGATAAAGCGGACGGTGGCCGTTACGGCGTCCGGATCGCTGCCAATGTGGCGGTAGATGTCGATATCGTGCGGGCGGACGTGGCTGCCATTGAAAAGGGTCACGTCTCCGAGAAACTCGAAGACGAAGGCGTTGGCTGGATTATCGTAAACCTCGGCGGGCGTGCCCATTTGCTCGATTTTGCCGTGGTTCATGATGGCAACGCGATCGGCTACTTCGAGGGCCTCTTCCTGATCGTGGGTGACGAAGACGCTGGCGACATGAAGTTCGTCGTGGAGTTGACGCATCCAGCGGCGGAGTTCTTTACGGACACGGGCGTCGAGGGCGCCAAACGGCTCGTCGAGCAACAGGACCTTCGGTTCGACGGCCAGGGCGCGCGCTAATGCTACCCGCTGCCGCTGACCACCGGAGAGCTGGCTGGGGTAACGGTTGCCCAATGGCGTGAGTTGAATCAGTTCGAGGAGTTTGTCCACCTTCTGCCGGAGGATGGTGGCGGATGGGCGGTCTTTCGCCGGCTTGACGCGGAGTCCGAAGGCGATGTTTTCAAAGACCGTCATGTGGCGAAACAGCGCGTAGTGCTGGAAGACAAATCCGACCTGGCGTTCGCGGGCCGCGGATCTGGTAGCGTCCTCCTGGTTGAGGGAGACGGTTCCGCTGTCGGGCAATTCCAGACCGGCAATGATGCGCAGGAGCGAGGTTTTGCCGGACCCGGATGGTCCCAGCAGAGCGAACAGCTCGCCGTCTTCCACTTTCAGGCTCACATCGCGCAGGGCTTCAAAAGCTCCGAAGGTCTTACGGATGTTGCGGACTTCAATACTCATGAAAGTCTCTCCTGCGTCTTCCATGCCAGCAGCTTCTTCACCGCCAGGGTAATAACCGCGACCACGCTGAGAAGCGACGCGACGGCAAACGACGCTGTGTAGTTGTATTCGTTATAAAGGATTTCCACCTGAAGTGGAATCGTGTTCGTCATGCCCCGGATATGACCGGAGACCACTGAAACGGCGCCAAATTCCCCGAGGGCGCGCGCGGTGCAGAGGACCACGCCGTAGAGGAGCCCCCACTTGATGTTGGGCAGCGTCACGCGCCTGAACATTTGCCACGCGGTAGCGCCGAGGACGATGGCAGCTTCCTCTTCATCCGAGCCCTGCGCCTGCATCAGCGGAATCAACTCGCGGGCCACAAACGGGAAAGTAACAAAAGACGTAGCCAGCACGATACCGGGCACGGCGAAGATAATCTGGATATCGCGATCCGACAGCCACGGCCCCAGCCAGCCCTGCGCGCCGAAGACGAGCACAAAGATCAGTCCGGAAACCACCGGCGACACGCCAAACGGAATGTCGATCAGGGTCAGCAGAAGATTGCGGCCTTTGAACTGAAACCGGGCGATGGTCCATGCCGCGGCGAGGCCGAAGATTACGTTCAAGGGCACCGAGATTCCCATTACCAGGAGCGACAGGAGGATGGCGGAGCGCGCATTCTCTTCGGTAACGGCCGCTTTCCATACGTGCCAGCCTTTGTCGAAAGCCTGAACGAACACGGCGGCGAGCGGCAGCAGAATGAAGAGTACTGTCAATCCGATGGCCAGCAGCACAAAGGCCCAGCGGATCCAGGATGGCTCGGATCGGACAGCGCGTGGTCGCCGGCTCACAGGAGTTTAGTCTCCATAAAACGGCGTGTACGGCCCTGCGCCAGGTTGATGGCGAGCAACATGAGAAATGAGGCCACGAGCATAGCTACCGCGATGGCGGCAGCCCCGGCATAGTCGTATTGTTCCAGTTTGGCGATGATGAGGAGGGGCGCAATTTCGGTTTTTCCAGGCAGGTTGCCGGAGATGAATACAACGGAGCCGTATTCGCCCAATCCGCGCGCGAAGGCGAGGGCAAAGCCGGTGAGCAGCGCCGGTCGAAATGCCGGGAAGAGAACGAGACGGAAGACTTGCCAACGGCTGGCGCCGAGGCTGTGCGCGGCTTCTTCCACTTCGTGATCGGCGTCTTCGAGGACCGGCTGTACGCTGCGCACGACGAAGGGCAAGCCGATAAAAATCATGGCGACGGTGATGCCGAGAGGCGTGAACGCCACTTTGATGCCAAGAGGCGCCAGCCACCGGCCCAGCCAGCCATTGGGCGCGTAAAGACTGGTGAGCGAGATGCCCGCGACCGCTGTTGGAAGCGCGAAGGGGACATCGACCAGCGCGTCCACAATCGATTTGCCCGGGAACTCGTAACGTTCGAGCGCCCAGGCGATCACGAATCCAATAAAGACGCTTGCGATGGCGGCCGCGAACGATGCGCCGAAACTGATCTTATAGGCAGCGACCACGCGGGGCGATGAGATCGTCTCCCAGATTTTCGGCCACCCCGCCGTTGCCGCCCTCAGGAAGACGGCACTCAGCGGGATGAGGACAATGAGCGTCAGATACAGAACCGTGTAGCTGAAGGCGGGCCAGAAGCCGGGCAGGATGCCTGGCCGTTTGAAGTCCAGCCGCAAGCTATTTGGCCTGATAGATCTGGTCGAAGACCCCGCCATCGGCGAAGTGTGTTTTCTGGGCTTTCTGCCAGCCCCCGAACACTTGATCGATGGTGAACAGAGTGAGCTTCGGGAAATTGGCCGCATACTTTGCCGCGACTTTTTCATTCCGCGGGCGATAGTAGTTGCGGGCGGCGATTTCCTGGCCTTCATCGGCGTAGAGGTAATCGAGATAGGCTTTCGCGACTTCCGTCGTCCCGTGTTTGGCGGCGTTCTTATCCACGAGAGAGACCGGCGGTTCGGCCAAAATGCTCTCGGGCGGGTAGACGATCTCGAACTTGTCGGCGCCGAATTCTTTCAGAGCAAGATGGGCTTCGTTCTCCCAGGAGAGAAGGACGTCGCCAATGCCGCGTTGCGCGAAGGTGGTGGTGGAACCGCGCGCGCCGGAATCGAGCACCGGTACGTTCCTGTAGACGCCGGCCACGAACGCGCGGGCTTTTGCCTCGTCATTATTGTTGTGACGCAGGGCGAAACCCCAGGCAGAGAGATAAGCCCAGCGCGCGCCGCCAGAGGTCTTCGGATTGGGCGTGATCACGCCGATTCCATCGTGAGTGAGGTCGGCCCAGTTTTTTATGTGTTTCGGGTTGCCTTTGTGCACCAAAAACACGATTGTGGACGTGTACGGCGTGCTGTTGTGCGGGAGACGGGTCTGCCAGTTTTCGGGAAGCGCTTTCGATTTCCCGGCAATGGCATCGATGTCGTAGGCAAGGCCCAACGTCACGATGTCTGCCTGCAGGCCGTCGATTACGGCGCGCGACTGGCTGCCGGAGCCTCCGTGCGACTGGTTGACCGTGACATGGGCTCCGGTCTTGCCTTTCCAGTATTTGGCGAAGGCGGCGTTGAAGTCCTGGTAGAGTTCACGCGTCGGGTCGTAGGAAACGTTGAGAAGTTTTACCGGGTCGGCGGCGTATGCGTGCGCTGCGATGAAGATGAGTGCAGCGGCGAGGGTGCGTTTCATGATTTTTCTTTTTTTGGTGGTGTAGACGCGCCTGAACATGCGGAAATGCCCCAATGTCTATAGAATTAGTATAGATATAAGCCAAGCCGCAGGTCAAGGAAAATGTATCTATCTTGATCTACGTTAGGGTGTTTGGATAACGGGGTCAGTGGGCATCGATCCAGCCCATCGTCATTTTCCGTCCGTCGGGTAAGATCACAGCGCGAACTTTGCAGCCTTCGGGCCGGTCTTTCGCGCGGTAGCCGATGATTGTCACGCGGTCGCCGGGGTTCAGGGTGTCGCGAGTCCAGCCGTTGCCGGTCAGGCCGCTCGGCGCGCTGCCTTCGCAGTCGTATTTCCCGACCGTCCCGCGGGCGTCTTTCCCTTCGAAATAAATCCACGTATGCGGATTTATCCAGGAAAATTTCGTGATTACGCCCTTCCATTCCGAGAGCTCCGAGACGTACTCGGCAGAGGCGGAATGATGCGCGAACGCGAGCTTCGTCAAAAGAAGCCCCGCTAAAAGCGGAAGCCCCGCCAGTACCTTTCGATTCCGCACCCGATTATTATTGCGCGCTTATTATTGCCTCAGACCCTGCGGGTTACATTGAATGAAGTGACAGAGACGGAAATCCGCGAGCGGTTTTTTGAGACTCGCGATGCCGCGGCGGCCATCGCCGATCGAACCGCGTGCGTGGACGCGCTGGTCCGCGAGCGCTGGCAGGGGATGCCGGCGGAGGTCGCGCTGCTTGCGGTGGGCGGCTACGGCCGAAGCGAGCTTTTTCCCTACTCCGATATCGATCTGCTCATCCTGACGCCGGATGAAAAAACGCAACTCGCCGTGAACGAGCCGTTGTCGGTGTTTCTGCGCAATCTATGGGATCGGGGACTGCGTATCGGCCAGTCGGTGCATACGCCCGCCGAGTGCAATCAGATCGACGCCGGGAATGCCGAGCTGGCCGTGAGCCTGCTGGACCGGCGTCTGCTCACAGGCAATGAGGCGCTGTTCCGCCAGATTCGGGATCCGCGCCCCGACCTTGGCCGCAACATTGCGCAGTTGACGCATGAGCGCCATGCGAAATTCCACAACACGATTTATCATCTGGAGCCCAACGTTAAAGATGCGCCGGGCGGTTTGCGCGATCTGCAGGTGCTGCGCTGGCTTTCGAAGCTCGGGGCCGGAGATCAGGATTTACCGGCGGGAATGCCGGTGCTGTTCGAGATCCGTTGCTTCCTGCATTATCTGGGTGGACGGGACGATAACAAGCTGAGTTTCGACAGGCAGGACGAGATCGCGCAGCTCATTGGACAAAGCAGTGGACAAGGCAGCGGCGTGACGAATCCGGAAGATCTGATGCGGCAGTATTACAGAGCGGTGCGCCACATTGCGCGGCTCGCGAACCGCCGTCTGGATCGTTTTGAGGCCAAACGCAGTTCGCTGTTTGCGCAGTTCCGCGATCGCACGGCCCGGTTCTCGAACTCCGACTTTTCAGTGCTGCAGGGATCGGTCTTTCTGCGTTCTCCGCAGGCCCTGGAGGCCGATCCGGGGCTGATGATGCGCCTGTTCGAGTTCATCGGCCGGCATGGTTTGCCGCTGGCCCCCGATACCGAAGAACGTATGGAGCGGCACCGGGCCGGGTTCGAAGAGTGGGCGCGAACGCATCCGGGCATCTGGACTCCGTTTCGCGAACTGCTGCGGCTTCCGCACGCATCCAAAGCTCTGCGCGCCATGCATGAAACGCGCGCTCTTGAGGCCATTTTCCCCGAGTTGCGCGACATGGAAGCGCTGGTGATCCGCGATTTCTACCATCGCTACACGGTGGATGAGCACACGCTGGTGGCGATTGAGACGGTGCTGGAGCTTCGCGACAGGAAGGGCGATACTTTCGGCGACCTTGCGGCCGAGACCGACGAACTGGATTTATTGATAACGGCGCTGCTGTTTCACGACGTAGGGAAGGGAACGCCCGACGAAGGCCATGTCACCGTGTCTTCCCGGATCGCAGAGAAAGCGCTGCGGCGCTCGGGCATCAGCGAGCGCGCCTGGGATATCGTGAACTTCCTGATCCTCGCCCATCTGGAATTATCTTCCGCGATGAACGGCCGCGACCTGTCCGACCCTTCGACAGCGCGCGATACAGCGGCGCGCACGGGAACCGTGGAGAGGCTCAAGTTGCTGACGCTCCTCACGTATGGCGATATCAGCGCCGTGAACCCGGCGGCGATGACGCCCTGGCGGCGGCAACTGCTGTGGAACCTCTACACCCAGACTTACGCCGAGCTGACCCGCGAGCTCACGGCAAAAACGTCGCTGCCCGAGACTCTGGCGAGCCC
>JALYHT010000207.1 GCA_030776225.1 Acidobacteriota bacterium
GTGCCGGGTTTGCCCGGCACAACGCTCAGATGACACTCGCCATGGACCGCGCGGACGGCCTTATCCAGCCCGTCTCTCCTGACCACGATTGAAATAGTCAGCTCGCTTGAGCCCTGCGCGATCGCAATGATATTGACGTCTTCGCGGGAAATGGCGGTGAAAATTCGCCCCGCGATACCGGAGAATCCCCGCATCCCCTCGCCGACCACCGCGAGCAGCCCCACGTTCCTGTTAACGTCGATGGTCCGAACGTACCCATGCGCCAGTTCGAGAGCCAGCGCCGATTCGATGGCCTCGGTAGCCGCTTCCAGTTCCTCGTTACGCACCAGGAAGCAGAAGCTTTGCCGGTAACTGGAGCTTGAAATCGCGAGCACTTCCAGATTGGCGCGATCCAGCGCATCGAGCGCCCGCGCCATCACGTGCACACCGGCGACACCGGCGCCGGCGGGCTCGAGCGACACGAGTGCGACATTCGCCATCGATGTGACCGCGCGGGCTCCATTGTTTCCCGCGCCCAGCGCCGGCACGATCCGGGTGCCGGGCTTCTCCGGCGCAAAACTGTTTTTGCTCCACACGGGAATTTTGCGCTCCGCGAGCGGAGCCAGCGTACGCGGGTGCAGGACCTTCGCGCCCGCATAGGCCAGTTCCGCCGCTTCGCCGTAGGTGATCTCGGCGAGGATCTTCGCATCGGGCACTAAACGCGGATCGGCGGTCATGATCCCATCCACATCGGTCCAGATCCAGAGCTCTTCCGCATGGAGAACCGCGGCGAAAATGGAAGCGGAAAAATCCGAACCACCGCGCCCGAGAGTTGTGGGGCGGCCATCCGCGGTCGCGCCATTAAAGCCGGTCACGATGGGGATCTTTCCCGCTTTCAGCATGGGTAAGATGCGCTCGGCTGCCTTTATCTCGGTAGCCGGCATCAGGGGCGATGCATTGTTGAATACGGCATCGGTGACTAAGACCTCGGCCGCGTTTATCGCCTCCGCCGTCACGCCCTGCGATTTCAGACGCTCGGATACAAGAAGCGCGGAAAGCCGCTCGCCCACGGCAACCGCCTCGTCCACCGTTCGGGGGGGGCGGTGGCCCAGCATCTGAATGCCGTTGACGATTCGCCGGAAATCCGAGATGATTTCCCCGATCGAAGCGCGGATGAGCGCCTGTGCCGACTCGGGCAGAAGCCCGGCTGCGGCTTCGAAGTGGCGGGCTTCGAGTTGCGCCAGATTACGATCCAGTCCGGCCTGATCGCCGCCCTCGGCGTGGCGGGTTGTGTCGAGCAGCAGGTCGGTGATTTTCGACATCGCAGACACGACCGTCAGAACCGGACGGCGCGCGCTTTCTTTCGAAATCAGCTCGCATGCGGCCGCCATACGCTCGGCGGACCCGACACTCGTACCGCCGAATTTCATAACCAGAAGATGTTTCATACCGAGGTCGGAGTCTGACTGACTAGTGTTCTTTTCCATTCGAAATACGGGCGCGGACCAGCTTCAGGATTTCTTCCTCCACCTCTTCCGCGGTGAGACCGGTTGAATCGAGGTAAACGGCGTCCGGCGCCTGCATCAGGGGAGACTCCGCCCGATGCGTATCGCGCTGGTCGCGTTCGGCAATCTGCTGCGCGAGGCTGTCGGGAGGCACCTCAGGCTGCTCACCGATACGGCGTCTCACTCGCTCCAGCGGGTCGGCATCCAGAAAAATCTTGACCCTCGCATCGGGGAAGACCACGGTGCCAATATCGCGGCCTTCCATGACGACATTCGCGCAGTCCGCCATGCGTTTCTGCTTCGTAACAAGCACCGCGCGCACGGGGCCGATGGCGGCGATGCGAGAAGCCGCCACAGCCACCTCGGGCAGCCGAATCGCATGACTCACATCTTCGCTGTTGAGCCGCAGGCCGCGCTGGGGAAGCAGCTCGATATCGGCGGCACGCGCCAGTTGCTCCATGCGCAGGGCGTCGCCGGGGTCGATATTTTCACGCAGAGCCCAAAGAGCCACAGCTCGATACATCGCCCCGCTGTCAATATAGACGTAGCCCAGCCTTTCGGCCAGGCGCCGGGCAATCGTGCTTTTGCCCGCCCCGGCGGGCCCGTCAATCGCGATTACATTCCCCATTTCCGACAGGAGTCTCGGCCGCGCCTAATCTGTAGAGGCGGCCGAAGATCGCTGCGGAGTTCGATCCGTCATCCGGCGTCCCGGCAGGCAACGGCCAATACCCGTGTAGTCGAAGCCGGCTTCCCGCGCTTGCTCGGGATGAAAAAGGTTGCGGCCGTCGATCAGCACAGGTTTGTTCATTCGCCGGGCGAGCTCGCTCAGGTTGAGGCTGGCGAATTCCGGCCATTCGGTGACCAGCACCAGCGCGTCCGCGTGTTCGGCGGCTGAAAGAGCATCGTTACAGTAAACCACCCGCAGGTCGGGGTTCTGTTCGCGGCACACGGCCATGGCAACCGGATCGTACACGCGCACCCGCACCCCCATCTGCACCAGTTTCTCCGCAATCTGCAGACTGGGCGCGTCCCGCATATCGTCCGTATTCGGTTTGAACGCAAGGCCCAGCAGCGCCACTGTGCGCCCTTTCAGAATGAACAGTTTTTCCTGGAGCTTCTGGATCGCGAGGCCGCGCTGCATCCGGTTCACAGCAAGCGAGGCTTCGAGAATCCGGGCCTGGTAGCCGTATTCCGAAGCGGTGTGGAGCAGGGAACCGATGTCCTTTCCAAAGCAACTGCCGCCCCAGCCGATTCCCGCGTTCAGGAAGCCGCGGCCGATCCGCCAGTCGAGCCCGATCCCTTTCATGACCTCCGTCACATCGGCGCCGACACGTTCGCAGATGTTGGACATTTCGTTCGAAAAACCAATTTTCAACGCGAGGAAAGCATTTGCCGAATACTTGATCATTTCGGCGCTGGTAATGCTGGTTTCAACCAGTGGAACCGGTTCCGTCCCGCCCACCAGTTTGGCTGGCCGGGGCGCGAACGAGGGGTCCGGGAACTGCTGAGCCATCAGCGGTTCATACAATCCCCGCATTGTAGCCAGAGTCTCCGGGTCATCGGTGCCCACCACAATGCGGTCGGGATACAAAGAATCGTGAATGGCCGAGCCTTCGCGCAGAAATTCGGGGTTACTGGCCACGCCGAAAGAGGCCTGGTCCTGCGCATCGGGTCTGGCTTCGAGCATGCCCTCGCGCACCAGCGTTTCGACAAGGTTGCCGGAGCCTACCGGAACTGTCGACTTATTTACGACTACCCGGAAGCGGCTCCGGTCCATTGCGGCCCCGATGCTGCGCGCCGCGCTTTCGAGATAGACAAGATTCGATTCGCCCGAAGGCAGCGGAGGAGTGCCGACCGCTATGAAAATAACGTCGCTTTCGCGCACAGCCGGGGCGAGATCCGTTTGAAAGTCAATCCCCCCGTTTTGTGCAGCGAGCGCGATTAACTCTTCAAGACCCGGTTCATAAATCGGAGCCTCGCCCATCCGCAGTTTCTCGATCTTGTTCAGATCCGTGTCTACGCAGGTAACCTTGTGCCCGAGGAATGCCAGGCAAGCTCCCGTAACTGTTCCGACATAGCCCGTTCCAATGACAGTAATTCTCATAAACGCCGTGGGTTCCATTTTACTTCAGGATTTCAGCGGTTGCGTTATAGCTTGTTGGAAGAAGTACGTTCGGCCCGAAAATGGTCGTAGCCTGATGCGGGAAGAGGCACGGAATCCAGATAGACCGCTCCACCGCCGCGGGTACTTCGGACGGTGTGGCCGATATGGGTCAGCGGCAATCCTTCGAAGTTGTCCGGAACTCCCGACCCGCCTGGGACAGTGAACAGCAGTTCGTACTCTTCGCCTCCGTGCAGCGCCTGCTCAAGACTGGCGCCTCGAAAACGGGGTGGAGCGTCAATTTCCGCATCCACCCCGGATGCAAGGCAGAGGCGCCGCAGATCGAGAGAGAGGCCGTCGCTGATATCGATGGCGGCGCTCGCGCGCAGTTTGGCGCGCAGAAATTGACCCAGCGCGAGGCGGGGTTCGGGCTGCAGATGACGCCGCCAGGCTCTTCCCTCCTGCTTCTCAAGACCCAGAGCGGACCCGCCGAGCCGTCCGGAAACGTAGATATCGTGACCGGGCCGCGCGCCGTCCCGCCGCAATGCGGTCCCGCGCGGCACGGCGCCGCACACGGTGATATCGCAGGATAGTTTTTCTCCGTGGGCAAGGTCGCCCCCCGCGAGCACCGTCCTGGTTATGGCTCCCAGTTTCAGAATGCCGTCGAAAAAGCCGTCCACCCATCGCTCGTTCGCCCAGGCGGGGACGCAGAGGGCCGCCAGACAAAAACGGGGAGAGCCGCCCATGGCCGCAATATCGCTGAGGCTTCTGACCAGGGCTTTCCGGCCGGCGACCGCCGCTTTGTGGGTCTCCCGCTCGAAGTGGACGCCTTCGAGAAACATGTCCACGGTGAACAGCAGATCGTCAGCGGAGCCGCGCGGGCGATAGACGGCGCAATCGTCTCCAATACCCACCAGGACGGGAGACCCCGCCGGCAGCGTAACCAGTTTTTTCAGGCGTTCGGTGATTGCCGCTTCGTCGCGCAAACCGGAGTCTAGCATTGGCTGCCGACGCGCTTTCCGCTCGAACCGTCGCTATTGGCCTGCATGGTCCAGTCCCGGACCATGTTTCCCTGTCCCTGCCTGGCGATCTTCTGAAGGGAGTACGCTCCCTATAACTGAGCGCCGACGAGGTCCAATCACACCTGAGGTATTCGCTATTGTCTTGACGCTGTAGTTTCGCCCGCCATTGCCGTCATTCACGGTATACGCGGCCACGGAAAGCGTTTTGCCGCTTCCAGCGTATGGGGTGTCGTAGGTTTCGGTCGCGCCGGTGACAGTATCGGCTGCCAGTAAGCCGGTCACGAGTGGCACGGCCGCCGCTGTAACTGTGCCGTCGTAGGGCTTCGTATTGGGTTGGCTCCGCGTGATGACCAACGCTTCCTCCGCCGTGGGGTGTTCGAGTTCGCGCACGTTCCACAGCGCCCGCAGCCTGAAATCCGCAAAGGCGCGGTGATACAGGGAATCAAATTCGGGCTGAATGGGTTCCGCAGTCATCGGTGCTGTTCTCTTTTTGTGCCGCGTCGTTGTGCCGCGTCGTTGTGCCGCGTCATCGCAACGCAGGTGCCCAAGTTGCGCCAATGCTAAGGAGTGGCT
>JALYHT010000208.1 GCA_030776225.1 Acidobacteriota bacterium
GTAATCAGCAGCGTGACTCCGCGGATATGTTTCCATCCGCCGTTCCGCAGCGTGAGGCCCATGTGGAGATCGAGCACGATGGCGCCGCCCCGCGTAGTCGCGCGCGAATCGCCCATTGTGGTTGAAATCAGGTGCAGCGGGGAATCGGCCGGCAGATCGATCTTGACGGAACTGGACGGATCGAGAGCCGTTTCCTGGGCTGCCGACATGCAGGCAAACGCCAGTAAGCCGGAGACCACGAAAACAACCGCTTTATTGCAGATAGACATCATTGATAATGACCGAGCCGGTTTCGCTGTCGATATAACGCGTTCCGACATTTCCCTGAGCGCTCACCGTCTGGTTCATGGCACTGCCATGGCGGTTCAGCAGCGTCATGCTGTTGCCACCCGTCCGGAACGCCACGCCCGCGCCATTCGATTCCAGTACCGGCGCAGTCGAAACCGCGGTGGCGCCAGCCATGGGGTGCCGCCCCGGCCTCAGCTCTCGCACCACGAGCCCCGAACAAACCAGCGCCAGCACGCTTGCAAAAGCGAGTGAAAGCCAGGGATTCCACCGCTTCGAAATATGCGCGGTTCCCACGCACGCCCCGGCCTCCAACCCGAGCCGGATGTTGGCGCGCATATCCGCGGCGAGGAAATTCCAGTTCAGAGAGGATAATTCATCGGCTTCGGCGAGTTCCGCCCGCAGACCCGCATACTCCGAAATTCGCGCCTGACACGGCTCACAACCGCGTACATGTCGGTCCAGAAAAAAACGCCGCGCCCGGCCGGTCTCCCCACCTGCCAGCAGCGCCAGATCGTTCTCCGCAGGATGCAGTCCCAAGCCGTTCACCGTTTCCGCTTTTCCGCGAATTTCTTCAGCTTCGTGCGCGCGTTGGCGATGTGCGAGCGCACCGTTGCCTTCGAGCAATCGAGTCGCGCCGCCACTTCTTCCGCCGGAAGATCGTCCATGTCGCGCAGCACGAGCGCCGCGCGCTCCCTCGGAGTCAGCCTTTCCATACCCGCGGCCAGCCAATCGCGCTGTTCGGACCGCAGTACCGCCGCCTCCGGAGTCTCCGTGTGGCTTTCAGGCGCTTCCGTCATTTCGCAGAAAGCCACTCGGCCATGCCGCCGCAGAAAATCGAGCGCCGTATTCGTGGCAATGCGCGAGAGCCAGTTCGCCGCTTTCAACTCATCCTTGAGTTGTTCGTGGCGCTGCAGCGCCTTGATAAAGGCTTCCTGCGTCAGATCCTGCGCATCGTGAACATTGCCCACCATCCGATAGATCTGGCGGAAAATGCGGCGCAGATTTTCAGTGACGAATCGCTCCTGGAGTTCACGCTCTTCCGCTTCCGACGCGCTGCGCGCCTGGAGCAGCATGCCACGCTGGCGATCTTCGTCCGCAGGCGCCGGATCGTGCTCTCTCATGCGAATATACAGCGCGGAAGTCGCCATTCCCTGGAAAACATGACGCTCGAAAACGCCAGACGTGGAAAGGAACTTACTTGCTATGTTCAATTATAGGTGGTTGTCGCCAACTCGACCTGCTCAAAACTCAAATGAGACCTGTCGCGATCGTCGGAGCCGGTAAAACGCCGTTTGGAGCCTTCGCGGATCTGGATCTCCGTTCGCTCGCAGTCACCGCCGGCCAAAAAGCGCTGAAAAACGCCGGCCTCGACGCAAAATCCATTGACGCTTTCTATCTTGGCAATTTCGCGGGCCCGGAATTCACCGGGCAGAATCACCTCGCCCCGTATATTTCGACCGCCCTGGGAATGACTGGAATCCCGTCCACCCGTTTTGAGGCCGCCTGCGCATCAGGCGGCGCCGCTTTTTTTCACGCGTACATGGGAGTGGCCAGTGGAATTTACGATATCGTGATGGCCGCGGGCGTCGAGAAGATGACCTGCCAGCCGACCTCGCGTGTCACTGAAATTCTGGCGGGCGCGGGCGACTGCGCCACCGAAGTCAAAGCCGGTTCGACTTTCCCTTCCCTTTTCGCCATGATCGCGCGCCGCCACATGCACGAGTTCGGCACCACCCGCGCGCACCTTTCGGCCGTCGCCGTGAAGAATCATGAGAACGGCGCCCTGAATCCAGACGCGCAGATGCGGAAAATCATCACGCTCGATCAGGCCATGAACGCGCGCGCCATTGCCGAGCCTCTCAATCTTTACGACTGCTCTTTAATCAGCGATGGCGCCGCCGCCGTGGTGCTCTGCGCGGCCGATCGCGCGGCGGAATTCAGCCGAAAGCCTGTGAAAATTCTGGGCGTCGCCCAGGCTTCCGAGCACGTCGCGCTGGACGAAAAGCCGGACATCACCAGTTTTGCGGCCGTCCAGGGCGCCGCCCGGAAAGCTTACGCAATGGCGGGACTCGGGCCCCACGATATACAATTCGCCGAACTGCACGACTGCTTCACTATCGCCGAGATCGTCGCGATGGAAGACCTTGGTTTCGTCGGGCGCGGCCGCGGCGGGTTCTTCACCGCCGAAGGCGCCACCCGCCGCGATGGCGCCATGCCCATCAATGCGAGCGGCGGCTTGAAATCGAAAGGCCACCCCGTTGGCGCCACCGGCGTCGCGCAGATTTGCGACGTCGTGCAGCAGATCCGCTGCGAAGCCGGCGAACGTCAGCTCAAACGACGCTCCCTCGGGCTCGCGCAGAACCTCGGCGGCAGCGGCGGCACGTGCGTGGTCACCATACTGGGGGAATAGTGACAAGAGAAGGCGTGGTTTATACCGAGACAGTGGTTCACCTGGCCCCTGCGCGGTTCGCCGCCGATGTGCCCTACCAGGTCATCATCGTGAAACTGGATAAAGGCGGCACCATCACGGCACGGGTCGAAGGCGACCGCGTCGCGATCGACGATCACGTTACTGAAGCCGAAACCCGCGACGGCATTTCTTATTTTCGAAAATCGAACGACTAAACAACTGGAAATTCGGCGAGCCTGGATTCCCACCCCGCGGCACGTCGTTGATATCCTCTAACTTCCAAACCGATGATCATCGACTCCCACCAGCATTTCGGTCGGCTTGCGCAGCACGCCTCGATTGAAGGTTTTCGCGAAGCGCAGCTTGCCGGCAGGGATCCGGACGCGCTGCCCGAACTCTCCGACGCCGAAATCCGCAAGTCCCTGCTGCCCGTGCTCGGCCTGATGGAGGACCGCACAATCGACATCGCGTTTGCCTCGCCCCGCCCCAAAGCCATGGCGATGCACGAGGGCACAGTGGCACAGAACGGCATCTGGGCGGATCTCAACAACAGTCTTGTGCTGCGCGCCTGCCAGTTGAACCCGGGTCGCTTCGCGCCCGTAGGGGTGCTCGGCCAGCACCAGTCCTGCCCCGCGGACCAGCTGGCGACACAGATGGAACGCTGGACGAACCAGGGCTTCGTGGCCTTCAATTTCGACCCGGACGGCACGGGCGGCCGCTGGACCAACCAGCCTTTCACGGGCAAGCCCAACTATCCGATTTTCGAAGCGGCCCAGGCGCTCGACGTGCCCCTTGTGGTGCATGCCACCGAATCGATCAACCCAAATTTTCCACACACAGCCGCGCAGTATCTCGTCGCCGATATCGCCGGATTTGTTCAGCTAATGATGGCGAAGCGGCTTTTCAAAGTTTTCCCGAAACTGCGTTTTCTGATCCCGCACGCAGGCGGCGCTTTACCCTGCCAGATGGGCCGGTGGCGCGCCCTCGCGAAGTATAACGATTGGTCGAGCCCCGACGAAATTCTCGGCTCCGGCAATGTTTTTGTGGATACCTGCGTTTACAACGACATGGATATGGAGATGCTTTTCAAAGCGGTGCGGCTCGACAATATTCTTTTCGGCTCCGAGTGCGATGGTGCCTTTCCGGGCGTAGTCAATGAGGAAACCAAAGACCACGCCGATAACACCCGCCGGTATGTGGAGAATGCTTCGCTGAGCGATGCGGATAAGAAACGCGTTTTTTCGGACAACGCTCTGCGCGTTTACCCCCAGGCCAGCCGCTGGCTGCCTCAGGCCACATGAAAATCGCAACTTACAACGTCAATTCCGTACGCCGACGGCTGCCGATTGTCATCGATTGGCTGGCTCTGCATAAGCCAGACATCATGTGCCTGCAGGAAACCAAAGTTCAGGATCACGAGTTCCCGGTCGAAGCCTTCCGCGAGGCCGGGTACTTCGCCGCTTTTCGAGGCATGAAGGGCTACAACGGCGTGGCGACGCTCAGCCGTGAACAACCCGGGCATATCCTGTATGGTTTCCACGAAGGCCCCGACAACGAAGACGTCCGCCTCCTGACGACTGTCATCGGAGGAGTCGCCATTGTCAACAGCTACGTTCCACAGGGCTATGCCGTCGGCTCGGATAAATACGCCGGCAAGCTCGCCTGGCTGGCTGGTATCCGGCGTTACTTCGATGAGCAACTCGACCCCAAATCCCCCGCCATCTGGCTGGGAGATCTGAACGTCGCCCCCGAACCGATCGACGTTTACCATCCGGACAAACGGGGCAACGATCCCGATTTCCACATCGACGCGCGCAACGCATGGAAGGAAGCCGTCTCCTGGGGCTTCACCGACGTGTTTCGGAAACTGCACCCGGACCGCGTCCAGTACACCTACTGGGATTATTTTCGGAACGCCTACGCGCGCAATTTCGGCTGGCGCATCGATCATATTCTCGCCACCGCGCCGCTCGCCGCGCGCTGCACGGAAGCCGAGGTCGATACGAAACCGCGCGAAGCCGAAGGCGCATCAGACCACACCGTCGTCTGGGCCGTGTTCGAGTAACGCGTTGCTATACCAGTGGCGCCCCGCGACCCAGGCTGCCAGCAGCAACACTGCTGCGAAAACGCCGTTTGCCACCGCGTCCATACCCATCAGACCGCGTACGCCCCAGCGCTTATACCCCGCCCCGTCGAGCCAGGTCATGTATGCAATCGGTACATTTCCCGACGAATTCAGCGTTGAATAAGCCGCAGCAGCAGCTGCGCGTTGCCGCCCGATAACAACCAGCACCAATGCCGTATAAACGTAATAAGAAAACCCTGCCGCTACCGCGTACGCAAGATAACCGGCGCTATATGTAAAAGGGGTTGCCGGACCGAGCGCCAGATAAGCGCCGAATGCCGCCGTCAACACTCCGCCGAGCGCGTAGGCGACCATCCGGTTCATGCGGTCCGCCATGATGCCCCCGAGAAAACTCCCTCCCGCGGACAACAGCCCTCCCGCGATCCCCGTTACCATCAGAACCTGATTACCCGAAGCACTGTAATCCTGTCCGACTCCTGAAATCAGATTTGAGACCGCCGCGCTTCCCACCGGCGAAAGAAAGAACGCTAGTCCCAGCCATGTGCGGCGCGAAGCGAAGAGTTCTTTCAGGTCGCGAAACAAATCCCGCAACTCCGGCCCGAGGACCCGGCGTATCGGGTCGGCCTCTTCGATCAGAAACGCCGCGAGAGAAGGCAGAACGAAGGCCGCGGCGCTGGCAAACGCGACCGCGGGCAGCGAAAATCGGTCCGCCAGCCAGATCACGACGCCTCCGCCCACCGCGCCTCCCCCGAGATTTCCCGCCTGATACCAACCGGAAACGCGTCCCCGGAAGTTTTCCGGCATGCCCGAAAGCAGCGCGCCGAGCGCGGCGCTCATGAGCCCCGCGAGGGCGTTCGAGGTGAACAACAGGGCAGTGAGAACGGGCAGCGAACCGCCGATCCGCAGAATCGCCGTTGCCGCCGCCGCACCGCTCAGGACGGCGGACAACAAAACCCACGTACGCCGCCGAAATCCCGCATCCGCCAGCGGCGACCACAGAAAAGACCAGATCGCCGGGAGCGCCGCAATGGCAACCACGTCCGCGATACGGTCGACTGGTACTCCGTGTTTGCGCAGCAGGTAAGGAGCGAGGATGCTTGTGACCGCGCTGCCGAACCCATAAGGGAAAATCAGCAGCCCGAAAAGCCACGGTGCGTTATGCGTGCCTGGCGGACATTCAGGCGCGTCCCGCGAACTCGCCGGTTTCGGTGGCAACCTTGACCTTCTCCCCCGTCTTGATAAACAGAGGAACGCGGATCTCGAGACCTGTTTCGAGCGTTGCCGGTTTGGTCACGCTGCCGCTCGATGAATCGCCCTTCACGCCCGGTTCCGTATGCGCCACGCTCAGTTCCACATGCATGGGCAACTCCAGACCGATCGGATTGCCGTTGTACTTCTGCAGTTGAATGATCGCGCCTTCCAGCAGAAAATCGCGCGCCTTCCCCACCATTGCCTCGCTGAGCGTCAGCGTCTCGAAGTTGTCCTGATCGAGAAAGTGGGAGCCTTCGTTATCGCTGTATAGATAGGAGG
>JALYHT010000209.1 GCA_030776225.1 Acidobacteriota bacterium
TTTATTCGCTACTGTGAGCGGCGTCTGCATCACGTTACCCGTGCGTCCGTCCACATAAAACTGGCACCGCGAAAACCAGCCGAGATTGGCCGGATCGGCCGCATCGAAAAGCAGCAGCGGAGTCTCCCGCTGTTCGGCAGTCAGTTCGACCAGAATGCCGCGCGCCGATTCTTTCAGTTTGGTTTCGAAACCAGCCTGCTGCGCCACTGCCGATACGGTTGCAGCGTCGATTTCCAGAAGAATGAGCTTATGCCGTCCGGCCTGAAGTACCTGCATATCTTAAACCGCGGGGGTGGGGCGGACCTGGATCACTGAGATCCCCGGTTCGCACGCGCGCGTACTGACGCTCAGAAGCATGATGTCTCAGGATACAGGATGTTCGGAATTTCTCTCTTCAGACACCGCGAGGAAGCAGCGCCCCTTCGCGCGTCGGCCCGGCCGCTGCTTCTGTTTCAGGCACAGCGTCGCCTTCCCCCGGCGCGAGAAAAAGGTTCTCGTCGAGTTCGTGCTGGCGCGTATACATATCCCAATAGCGCCCGTGCAGCGCATACAACTGAGGATGCGTGCCGCGCTCGACGATGTCCCCTGCTTCGATGACCATAATCTGGTCCGCGCGGCGGATCGTCGAAAGCCGGTGCGCAATCACAAAGGTCGTCCGCCCTTTCATCAGATGGGCGAGGCCCTGCTGAATCATCGCCTCCGATTCGGAATCGAGACTGGAAGTCGCCTCGTCGAGGATCAGGATCCGCGGGTCGGCGAGAATGGCCCGCGCGATGGAAAGCCTCTGTCTCTGTCCCCCTGACAGCTTCACGCCCCTCTCGCCCACAACGGTGTCGTAACCCTGCTCCAGCGCTTCAGCGAATTCGTCCACGCGGGCAATCCGGCAGGCATCGAGGAACTGCGCCTCTGTCGCCTCCGGTCGCGAGAACATCACGTTTTCCCGGACGGTGCCATCGAAAAGAAAGGTTTCCTGCAGCACCACGCCCAGCTGCGAACGGTAGCTGGGCAGTTTGATACGGTTCAGGTCCATACCATCGACCAGAATGCGCCCTGAAACCGGCTTGTGGAATGCGGATATCAGCCCAATGGTGGTTGACTTTCCCGAACCTGAAGGGCCCACGAAAGCAGTGACTGTGCCCGGCCTCGCTTCGAAAGAAATACCGTGCAGTACCGTCTTGCCTGTTTCGTAAGCGAACTGAACGTTTTCAAAATCCACTTTTCCCGTTATGGGCCCTATCGTTTCGGTCCGCTCCGGGTCGTCATCCTCCGGCTTTTCGCGCAGCACTTCCCGCGTTCGCTCCAGACCCGCCAGCGCTTCGCTCATCTGCGTCCCGATATTCACCACCCCGACAATCGGCGCGATCAGAAAAATCAGAAAGGCGTTAAACATGATCAGCTGCCCCATCGTCATCGTGCCCGCGTAAATCTGCTGGACGCCGAGGTACATCACGAGCGCGCCCACGATGCCCATCAGCACCGTTGCCGAAAGCGACATCAGCGACATGGCCGTCAGGCTCCGCATCACGTTCGCGAGGAGTTTCTGAACCCCCTCGGCGAACACCGCGGCTTCACGTTCTTCCGCGTGATAGCCCTTGATCACGCGCACGCCCGCGAGCGATTCCGTAAGCCTGCCCGTTACGGCAGCATTGATCTTTCCGCGTTCGCGAAAGATGGGTCGCACGGTCTTGAAGGCCTTGCTCAGCACGAATGCGAATACCAGCACGACGGCCAGCGAGATCCCGGTCATCAGCGCGCTTACACGGACCAGCCAGATCAGCGCTATCGCCGCGGTCAGCAAGCCCCCGATGAACTCGATCACGCCCGTACCCACCAGATTGCGCATGCCCTCGACATCCGCCATGATGCGCGCCACCAGTTGTCCGGTCTTATTCGCGTCGTAGTAGGCGACGGGCAGCTGTCCGATATGGCGCTGTACCCTGGCCCGCAGTTCGGCAATCAGGCGTTGACCCTCGATTGAAAGCATCTGAGTCAGTCCGTATGCCGTAACCCCCTGAATCAGCGTCGCGCAGATCACGGTCAGCACCAGCGGTAACAGCATAGAGGTCCGATGTCTGCCGATTACGTCGTCGATCAGATATCGGGTGGAAGCGGGAAGAGCGAAGCCGGTTACCGTTTTGACGGCAATCAGCACCAGGCCAAGGGCCAGCTTGCCGCGCCGCGGTTTCACGAGGATCCGGATATCGGGCCACAGTTCCCGAAAACGTTCGGATGCGGCTTTCTTTTCGGTTTTTGCCCCGGCGCCAGCCGCGCCTGTAGTGGGATGCAGGCGCTTTTCCCCGCGCGTCAGGCCATTTTGCAATCGCAATACTTTATTCTACGCGGGCGGGGAAGTCAGCCGTCTGCTATTGCCCCTTGCCGCCGCCCAGCCAATAGCCGGGCCGCGTCTTCGTTACGTAATTTGTCTTATCCACTGTGACGGCAATCGCGTGGAATCCCGGCTCTTCTTTATTGTTCGGACTATAAGTAATCAGATACTGGCTCCGGATTTCCTGGCTGATGCGCTGGAGCGCCTCCTCAAGCCCGTGCTGCTTCACAAAGGAAAACTCCGCCCCACCTGTGCCTTTGGAGAACACCGTGGATGGGTTCTCCACAAAGATTCGCTTCGTATCGCGATAAATCTCCGCCAGCAGAGGCGCAAATTGCACCTCATTCTGCGGCCCATACCCTTGCGCCGCGGTTGTCGGGGTGCTGGGTTTACCCCACACACCCGGCCGCGCCGTCACGTCGATCGCATCCGGCCGCGGCGCAGTCGGTTTTTCAGTCAGCCGCACAGCCAACTGGGTAACATCCACCGTGTAGATAAAAACGTTTGAAAGCTGCGCATCGATCAGGGCCTCGCGCAGCCTGCCCTCGCTGGCCATATCCCGCGTCTCGCTCACCAGCAGAATAATCTTACGGTTGTCTTTGGGGCGGTTGCGAAGCATGAAAACGCCCTTCTCCACCGCGTCGATCATACGGCTGCTCGAATTACCCGCTGTGATTTTATCGATCGCCGCTTTCACCCTGTCGGAATCGTTTGTGAATTCCTGCATCACCCGCAATCGCGAATCGAATGCCATAACGGCCGCTTCGCCGTGCTCACCCACCACGAGCGGCATCAGCGTGCCCAGATGCCGGATCTGCTTCAGAATCGCGTCCATGCGCACCGACGCTTCGATCGCCAAAACCACAGAAACCGGTTCAAAAGAAACGTCGACCTGGATGTTCTGCTCTTTGTTGTTATCGAACAAATGGAATTGATTCGGCTGCAGGCCGTCGATAATGTTCCCCGACCTGTCGGTCACGAGCACCGGCGCCACGATATTGGTAACCGAAGTCCTGATGGGCTCGCCGATCTCAGGCGCGTCGGTAGTTTGTGTGCCACCCTGTGCGCCAGCCGATTGGGCGGGGGCGCTCGCTGCCGCGGCCAGCAAAAACAACGCCGGGATCGCCATCTGCATCGGATTTATTCTGACCATTTTTAAGCCTCTAACCCTCAGGAAACCGGATTGACGTGCTCCGTCCGGCCAGCAAGCAAATCAAGCACGTGCGGGACCAACTCCAAAATAGCATCGAGAGAATCGACCGCTCCGCGCGGCGAACCCGGTAAGTTTACGATCAGGACACTGCCTCTCGATCCTGCCAGAGCTCTGGAAAGCGGCGCAAACCGGGTCCTGGCGAGTCCGCGCGCGCGCATCAGTTCTCCGAAACCAGGAATTTCCCGTTCGATCACGTCTCGCGTCGCTTCCGGCGTTACGTCGCGCGCCGCAACGCCGGTCCCGCCCGTTGTAAAAATGGCGCGCGCAACCGGCAGATCCGCCATAGCCCGCAGCCGCGTCGCAATGTCATTACGTTCGTCGGGGACAATCTGTTGCTCCACCACCGTGAATCCCGCGGCTTCGAGGCGCGAGGCGACCGCCGGGCCCGAGGCATCCGGTCGCGTTCCCTTATGCGCGCTGTCGCTGATTGTCAAAACCGCGGCCGTGAGCATGTCTTATTTGCGCCTGAAATCGCCGCTTTTGCCCCCGGTTTTCTCAAGCAAAAAAATATCCTGGATCTCGATCGACTTATCCAGCGCTTTGGTCATATCGTAAATCGTCAGCGCCGCAACCGAAGCGGCGGTCAGCGCTTCCATTTCAACACCTGTCTGAGCTGTGGTTGCCGCCGTCGCAACGATCCGCACGCCAGTCGCTTCCACCGTAATTTCCACGTCTGCGTGTGACAGGGGCAGGGAATGGCATAGCGGAATCAGGTCCGAGGTCTTTTTCGCCGCCAATACTCCGGCGATACGGGCGACGCTTAGGGGATCGCCCTTGGGATTGGCTGGCAGCGCCGCCAGAACTTCGCGACTCATTTTTACAAATGCATGCGCGCGCGCCGTGCGGCGTGTTTCGGCCTTGGCTCCTACATCCACCATGCGCGCATCGCCCGCGGCATCGAAGTGCGATAACTTGCTCATTTAAAAAGCACCGGAATCAGGTCCCCCGCCGTATACTCCGCGCGATCCGGGTCGGCAACCAGAAATGCATTCGCTTTTGTAATCGACGGAACATCGCCCGACCCATGCCAGTTTACAGGCGTGACTTCGGCGCAACTCACCGTGGCAGGCAGGAAGCGGGTCAGTCCGGGCTTGTGGTGGAACGGCCGCGTCAGCCTGGCCAGCGTCAAAGGCAGCGGGGCTTCGCTGGCGCCGGCCAACAATTCGAGCGCCGCCCGCGCGAACAACTCGAAGGTCACCATGGTGGATGCGGGATTCCCCGGCAATCCGAAAAAGAACGTGCCGCGCGCCTTTCCGAATACCAGAGGCTGTCCCGGCTGGATGCGCACGCGATTGAAATAGAACTCCGCGCCACAATCGGTCAGCGCTGCTTCGACCAGGTCGTATTTGCCCGCCGAAACGCCGCCGGAGAGCACCAGCAGGTCGGCTTCGAGCCCTCGCTCGATCAACTCGACCGTCGCGCGTTTGTCGTCCCGCGCCACTGCCAGCATCACAGGCTCACCGCCCGCCCGTGCGATCTGCGCCGCGAGCGAGTGCGCATTCGAGTTTCGGATCTGATGCTCCCCAGGCGTTTCGGAAACCGGCACGATTTCGTCTCCCGTTGCAATGATCGCCACTCGCGGTCGCTTATAGACCGAAACTTCGCTGTGGCCTGTACTGGCCAGCCACGCAATTACCGCATAATCGATGCGGGCGCCGCGTTTCAGCACCACGTCCCCAGCCTTGGCCTCACATCCTGCCGACGCGATATTTGTTCCCGGGTCAACCTTTTGGCCGATCTCAACGGCGCCGTCTTCGTGGCGTATACAATGCTCCACCATGACGACTGCGTCGGCGCCCATGGGCGGCGCCGCACCCGTCATGATTTCGACAGCTTCGCCAGAGTGAACCGTCCCGAAGAATCTCTGCCCTGCCCGCGCCTCGCCGATGACCCGCAAACGCCCCGGCGTATCCTCCGACCGGACGGCAAACCCATCCCGAACCGACCTGTTGAGGGGCGGATAATCGCGATCCGCGATCGCATCCAACGCTAAGACACGGCCAGCGCAGGCATCGAGCTTTACGACCTCAATTCCGGGCACGCTGGAGTGATCGCGCAACTCACGCAGGACCAGCGCGCGCGCATCGGAAAAAGTCAGAGGCTGCAAGAACCAGTTTAGCGGCCCAGGTCCGGGACCCGCTGCCCGGAACCGGTTCCAGTGATAGTACTGGTACTGGGTCGTAGACGCCACGCTCCAGAACCTATAAATTAGATGGAAACGTCACTTTCAGGGAATCCGTGCGTTTCACTCGTTCCAAAGCAGCAGTTGCTTGTGCGGCCGTGACCTGAAAGTCAGGAATTTATAAGAATGGCAGCTACCGCGGAATCGATGTCCTCGAATTTTTCGACGAAGTCCTGTGGCCATTGCGGCGCAAAAGAGATGCAGCGCAAGCCACGCACCTTCCGGCATAAGCTTTTTGGCGTGTACCCATACGTCTGTCTGCGTTGCGCCACCCATGAGAACAAGGCGCGCTTTAACCTGGCCAACATTATTCGGCTGGTTGTTCTCCTGGTCGCGATCGGTTCGGGTGTTCTGGCCTGGCAGTTCGGTCCCCGCCTCATCCACAAGACGGACGAAGCGCCTCAGGGTGCGGCCGAAGCTCTGGCGCAGGCCCGAACCTCGGCCGGCGGTCTCAGCGCGTTCGAACAGATGATGATCAAAAAGCCCCGCGCCACGATGGATAACGCCACTATCCTGAAACTCTGGAAAGCGAACGTGGGTCCGAACGTGATACTACAGATGATTCGCACCAGCAATGCCGATTACGATGTGAGCGCCACCTCGATCATCGAGCTGAAACAGTCCGGCGTCGACCAGACGATTATCCTCGCGATGATCGACGCCAGTTATAACAACCGGTAATTCACCCAAACTCCATGCCTCAAAAAAACATTTCTCCCAGGATCGCCGGCGGCAGCTGGAAATCCGTCCGTTTTCTGGCGGTGTCGCTTGTCTTTCTGGGCGGCTGTTCGGTCACGCCCGAAGCGCGCGAAGCTAAGCACCTGCGCAAAGGCAATGAATTCGCGGCGGCGAAGAAATACAGGGAGGCCGTCATCGAGTTCAAGGTGGCCTCGCAGAACATGCCTAAGGATCCGGAACCTGTCTACAGGCTCGGCATGATCTATCTCAGTGCCGGAGCCCCGAAACCCGCCCTCGAGTCGTTCCAGAAGGTTCTCACTCTCAATCCAAAGCATGAAGGTGCGCTGTACCAGATGGCGCTCGTAAAAGCGGGCAGCAATAAACCTGAAGTGGTGGCGGACGCGCAAGCCGTGCTCACCGCTTATGCGGCGAAACATTCAGACAATTCTGTTGCAACCGCCACCCTCGGTCTGATTCAGGCGAAAATGGGAAATAAAGCGGAAGCCGAGAAGCTCGTCTTCGACGCGGCGCGGAAAGATCCTTCGAATCTGCGTGCGGCCGGCAACATGATCGCCCTCTACGCAGCTAAAGGCGACATCGATACCGCTAAAGAAATTGCCCGCGGCCTTACCGATAGTCTTCCGAAATCCCCGGACGCGGCCACCCTCCGCGCACAGGTATCCTTCGCCACGCGCGATTTTGCGGATGCCGATACGTATATCGCCAAGGCCTTGAAGCTGCAACGGGATTTCCAGCCTGCTCTCGACCTCCGCCTGCGGCGCGAACTGATGAACGGCAATGCCTCCGGCGCCGAAGAAACCACCAGGGAGATTTCAAAGCTGTCGCAGGGAAGAGCCTGGGGCGCTTATGGCCGCCTGCTGTTCTCCGAAAACAAAGTCGATGAGGCCATGGCCGAATACCGGCGCGCGCTGAAGGAACATGCGGATGACCCGCAACTTCGGGACGAGTACTCAGCGTTCCTCTATTCCGCAAAACGCACCAGGGATGCCGACGAAATTGTAGCCGGCACTCTCTCGAAAAATGGGAAGGATCGGACCGCTCTTCTGCAGCGCGCCACCTCTGAAATCGACCGGGGCGATATCGAAGCTGCCGCGAAAGATGTTAAGACCCTGCAGGATCTCAAAGCCTTTTCGGCTCCATTGAGCTACCAGGAATCCCGCATATTCGCCGCGCGCGGTCAGACGGTTAAGCAGGGCGATATGCTTGCGGAAGCCCTTAAGTTTAATCCCCGAATGCTGCAGGCCAGACTGGAACTTTCCCGTCTGCTCTCTGGTTCCGGGAAAGCTAAAACGGCGCTCGACATCCTCAATCAGGCGGCTCCCAACGAAAAACAAACGGCCGCATGGGTGTTCTACCGCAACACGGCGCTTATGACCGCGGGTGACTGGGACGAGGCCAGAAAGGGAGTCGACGGGGCGTTGAAGGTGGTGCGCTCACCCGGCTTTCTGTATCAGGACGCCGTGCTGCGCGTGCGCGCCCGCGATTTGGCGGGTGCTCGGAAGTCGCTCGATGCATCCTTTCAAATGGCTCCAACCGATCCGCTCACTCTGCGCCTGTTGGGTGAACTCGTGAAAGTGCAGAAAGATTCCCCGAAGTTCATCGCTATGCTTCGGGAGGCCATCGCAAAGAACCCCAAATCTCCGGAACTGCAGAACGCTTTAGGCCTGCAGCTTGAAGGCACAGGGGACCA
>JALYHT010000210.1 GCA_030776225.1 Acidobacteriota bacterium
CCTGACGAAAGTGAAGATGTCGTGCATACTCACGATGTTTTCCTCAAGCCCTGTGATCTCGGAGATGCTGACAACTTTGCGGGTGCCATCGCTCATGCGCGAGACCTGCACGACCACCGAGATGGCGGAGGAAATCTGCTGGCGTACGGACTTCTCCGGCATGTTTACGCTGGCCATCGCCACCATCGATTCCAGCCTGGAAAGAGCGTCGCGCGCGGTGTTGGCGTGGATTGTTGTCATAGAGCCTTCGTGGCCGGTGTTCATCGCCTGCAACATGTCGAAGGCTTCATCGCCACGCACTTCGCCGATGATGATGCGATCCGGGCGCATGCGAAGGCTGTTAATCAGGAGATGGCGCTGACGCACCGCTCCCAAACCTTCCACGTTCGGAGGTCTTGTTTCGAGACGCACCACGTCGTCGTGCTTAAGCTGCAGTTCGGCGGCGTCTTCAATGGTTACGATCCGCTCCGTCTCGGGAATGAAGCTCGAGAGGATGTTCATGAATGTCGTCTTGCCCGCCCCGGTTCCGCCCGAAATCAGAATGCTGATTTTCGCCTTCACCGCCGCGGCCAGAATCTGCATCATCTCGGCGGAAATACTCTTGAGTTTCACCAGAGTTTCGGCTGCCACCGGACCGCTGCCAAAACGCCGGATCGACATACAGGGCCCATCGAGAGCCAGCGGCGGGATAATCGCGTTCACGCGTGAGCCATCGGGCAGGCGCGCATCCACCATAGGCGACGATTCGTCGACTCGTCGGCCCACGCGGGAGACAATGCGATCGATTACCTGCATCAGATGGCGGTCATCGCGGAACTTCGCGCTGCTTTTTTCCAGAATGCCGCGACGCTCGACGTAGACAACGCTGGCATTGTTCACGAGTATGTCGGAAACGGCGGGGTCGCGGAGGAGAGGCTCAAGCGGACCCAAACCGAAGACTTCATCCAGCAGATCGGTCTCGATATGTTTCTTCTCGGCTCCATTCAGGGGAATATTCTGAGTGCTGACAATCTCCTGAATTACGCTTCCGACCGCGCGCCGCGCTTTTTCCTCATCGACGGACGACAATTTTTCCAGATCGATGCGGGAGAGAAGAGTGCTGTGGAGATCAGTCTTAAACTTTTCAAAGTCGAGAATTTCCATTTCAGGCCGTCCCTAATTCGACTCGGCTGTGCGCATACGGAAGAAGCTGAAACCTTCGCTGGTCTTCTTGTCCGGAAGCAACGGTTTGCCGGATGCTGCCCGGGCCATCTGCACAAGGACACGTGTTATGGGTGAATCCTTCATGGCAAGCGGAACGCCGCTGTCCTGGGCGGCGCGCGCCGCGGCCCACGCATTGGGAACGTTCCAGTTAATCGGACGGCCCAGCACCTTGGTGCAGGCGTTCTCGTCGATAGTGGTCTGGCGCGAGTTGAAGCGGTTCAGGACAACCTGGAGCGCGCGGCTTTCATCCCGGGCAGAGAGAAAAGAAATCAGACGATGCGCGTTGCGCATGGAAGGAAAGCTCATCTCTGTTATGAGATAGAGGGCGTCGGCCAGGCCAAAAACTTTTTCCTGGATGTCTCCATAGCACGTCCCCATATCGACCACCACGTAGTCGAACTCCTTGCGAAGAATGTCGAAAAGCTTGTCTGCGCCACCATCGACCGGTGTGGGAAAGAAGTTATATTGTTCCGGAGCACTTAGAATCGCCAGGCCCGAACTGTGCCGCAGGAGGAGGGTGTCCAGAAAATGCTTGTCCAGCCGGCCGGGATTGACCAAAGCGTCGACGACAGAGAAAGAAGGCGTCATGCCGAGATCGAGGGCGATCTCCCCCAACTGAAAATCCATATCCACGACGACCACTTTGGCGCCCGACTCTTTGGTTAATGCGAGTGCGAAGTTAGCGGCGATCGTCGTTACGCCAACCCCACCCTTGGAGGGCACAAATACCAGCAACTTTCCCTGTTCGCTTTTGGCTTCCGGGCGTCGCGAAGAAATGCGCCCAAAGGCTTCCCTTACGACCTCGGCAGGAAGGGGCTGAATAAGAAACTCGCGCGCCCCCGCATGCATCGAGCGGCGGATGAGAGCGCTGTCGTTCCGACTCGAATACGCCATTACTATTGTGGCCATGTTGCTGCCGGCAAAATTCTCGATGACGCGGATAGCCTCCTCCAGGTTTGAATCGAGATCGACAATCATCACGTCGCAATCCAGCCGGGCGATGTCAGCCAGCTCACTGGCAGGCGGATACGAATCCACCTCGCGGACGAAGGCCAGGTTCGCGTCGGCGAGCTCTTTATGGAGCACCTTTCGGCGGTTGCCATCAGGAACGATCAGTACAGTGGAGAGCGAGTTCGGTTTAGCTAAATTGTTGGTAGTGGACATGATGACTTTCGTTTGCCTCTTTCTGCGTCAGGTTGCCAGAAAAGAGAACATAGTTCCGATGGCTATTGCGGGCGCGTAAGGCATGGCTCGCGCACCCACGCGGTCGAGAACGAATTCGGGATGGGGGCGAATACCGTTCTTCCAGAAACCCGAGATTAAATCGCCAGACCCATTGAGGGATGCCCGAAGCGACCCGTGAAACGTCGCCCAAAACAGGGCAAACACGCCGCCCGCGAGACCCGTGGCCACCAGTGCCATCCCCATCTGCTCCGGGCCGACCCATGACCCTACGGCAGCGCATAATTTCAGATCCCCCGCTCCCATTCCGCGCAGCCAGCAAAGGATCCCGGTCACCGTCACAGCCAAGGCAACCCCGGCGATACTTTTGCCCATGCCCGCCACGCCGCCATTTGCGGTCGTCACGATGACGCCCGCGGTCAGAAATGGCAGCGTAAGCCAGTTCGGAATGCGCCGGCTGTGGAGATCCACAACCGTCGCGAGGACGAGCAGAGTAAAGACAGGCCAGTAGGCAATCGAGTGCATAGATGGAGTCCCAAGGGCGAAACCGGGCCGGATGGAGCCCGCATTTTCCCACCGGTTGCTAGCTCGTATAAGTGCCGAGCTTCGTGCCGATCGTTGTGAATGCGGTGCCGATCTTTGTCGCTACGGCCGACATGCTGACCGTGGCGGCGAGGGCAATCAGGGAAACGACCAGAGCGTATTCGATAAGGTCCTGCCCCCGTTCATCCCGCGCCAGACCGTCTTTGAGGGTCTGCATCTTCACGAATAACTTCAAGCCTGGATCTTTCATTTTTTTGTTACTCCTGGCTCTGTAAAGGCACTCGCGCTGCCAATTGAAAAAACGCGGATTATGCGGTCCAGGCCCAGCAGGTTCAACGAAAGGAATGTACTGCCGATTCGAATGGAGGAGCCCCGGGACTACGCATGGTCTTTTTGGCGTGAACCAGCGAGTACACCGGGGAAGAATCAGAAACCCGTTCGTTGGAATGTTCCGTTATTGCGGTTCAATGCAGCGTGACCGCCCAACCCCCGATTGGCTTCGCAAGTGCCACGCTAACGGCCATGAGATTCCGCCGGTTGCCGGATCTGGCCATGCTGATGGCGCTTACGGCGGCCACGCGGATCGCATTCAGAAGCCACTATCTGTATGACATCGATTCCGTCAACTACGCCCTCGCTCTGAAGCGTTTTGATCCCATCCTCCATCAGCCGCACCCCCCTGGCTACTTTCTATATGTGTGTCTGGGCCGCCTGGCAAACTTCCCGTTTCAGGATGCGAATACCGCGCTGGTTTCGATGAGCATTGTCTTTAGTTGCCTCGCCGTCGCGATGATCTACGTATTGGCGCGCGAATGGTTCGATCGCCAAAGCGGGTTGTCAGCCGGCGCGATTTTCGTATTCTCCCCGCTGGCATGGTTTCACGGAACGGTGGCGCTGACGTACGCCGTCGAATTATTTTTTTCGGCGCTGCTGGGTTATCTATGCTGGCGGCTCTATTCTGGAAAGACCGGCTACATCGTTCCCGCGGCAATAGTACTGGGTATTGCCACCGGTTTTCGTCCATCCGCGTTCCTGCTTTTATCCCCTTTGTTCTTCTTTTCGCTCCATACCGCCCGCCGCTCCCGGATTGCAGTCGCCAGCGGCTGTCTCACCCTCACTCTGCTGGCGTGGATTCTGCCGATGCTCAGGATGAGCGGGGGGCCGGCCTATTGGTCTTCGCTACTGTCTCTTTGGCTCACGGTTCCGTCGAAAGCAACGGTCTTTAACTCTTCGATGGCGAATTCATTCGCCCGCGCCGTGACTATCGTCGTCATCTACTTCCTTTGTTTCGGATGCGCGGCGCTGCTTCCTCTGGTTGCCCCGCGGATTGCCCCCTGCGGCGATCGTCGTAAAGCTAACTTCACGGTCGTCTGGCTCGCGCCCAGCTTGTTGTTTTTTACGTTCATCTACCTCTTGTTTGTGAACAGCGGCTATCTTCTGCTCCTCGCACCGCCCGCATGCATATGGATGGGCGCATGGGGTTCAAGCTGGTATCGGTCATCGGCGCTTCGGCCTGCCAATAAGTTATTGCTCCTGTCGATCTGCGCCGCGATCAATACGGCTATATTTATCGCTGCGCCAGTGTACTGTTCTTTCAATCAGACGCGGCGCTTCGAGGCACGACTCAAAGCCATTACCGCCGCCCTTCCGGAAGTTGTCTCCCCAGCCGATACTATGATCGTCGGCTTCGACTCGCATTTCCTGGGCTATCGTCACGCGGGATTCTACCTGCCGGATTACCTCACCGTTCAATTCCCGGCAGTACAGCTCTCGGCAGGCCCCCGGATATTTGAGATGCGCCATCGCGCTACCGAACTTCGGACCGGGGTGACCCCGCCAGAATCCATCCGCAGCTTTGTGCTTTTTCCGCTCCCATCGGACGATCGCGAATACAACGCCTATATCAACCGCATAATGAGTCGGTTTCCCGCCGGAGATCTTCGTATCGTCGTCCATGGTGGTTGCGAGTTCATCGTCGGGCCTATAGAGGACCTCCGGTATCTGTTCTGATTCATGAAACGATGGGGCCTTATCGAATGCCCGGAGGGGTAACTGTGGCAGTCCAAATGCTTTAAATCTCCCTATGAGCACTAAAGCGGGCCGGGACTGGATATCCGCGCGCTATATCAAAACAGCATGGATTTTTCGGGCGCCGCTCTCTGAGGAGGGCCAGGATCTCATCGAATATGCAATCCTGGCCGCGCTGATCTCGCTCGCAGCTATTTCGAGCATGAAAGGGGTCGCGGCCGCGATCACCCACGCTTACACGATGATTGGAATTCACCTGGGCACGTATACCAGCTGATCGCCTGACGAAGCCAGATCTCCGGAAACCCGTGAAATGATCGCCGGCTCACTCCCGCCAATCGACAAAGGTCCATCGCTTTTTGTGATTGAGGCAGGCCTCACCCTCGTGGCCATGGCCATCGCGGCGTGCTGGCCCCGGATTGGCGCCACCCAGTTTTCCCGGGGCGAACGCTGGTTGTCTCGCTTCGCGCGGAGACGAGGTCTGTGTGTTTTTTCGGTCGGAGCCGCGGCGCTTGTCGTTCGGATCGCCATCCTTCCTCTGTCGCCAATTCCGCAGCCATATATCCATGACGAATTTGCGAACCTGTTGGCGGCAGACACATTCGCATTGGGCCGTTTGACAAACCCAACGCCGCCGATGTGGATCTACTTTGAAAGTTTCCATATCACCCTGCGCCCGACTTATATGTCAATGTACTTTCCCGCGCCGGGGCTAGTCCTCGCATTCGGCAAGGCGGTCATGGGAAATCCATGGTTCGGCGTGTGGCTCAGCGCCGGGTTGATGTGCGCGGCGATTTGCTGGATGCTGCAGGGTTGGCTACCGCCCGGATGGGCGCTGCTGGGCGGCATGCTCGCTGTGATGCGGCTGGCCCTCTTCAGTTACTGGATCGATGATTACCACGGCGGCGCGGTCGCGGCCATCGGCGGCGCCCTTGTGCTTGGCGCGCTCCCGCGAATTCGAAGAACGATCCGAATTCGCGATGGCCTGTGGATGGCGCTGGGAATGGCCATCCTCGCCAACAGTCGGCCGTTTGAAGGCTTGCTGCTGTGCGCGCCGGCAGCGGCCGCGCTGCTGTGGTGGGCCATGAAGCAAAAACGGTTCACGGCCTCCCGGCTCATTCGTCATTCGATCCCCGCGGCAATATTGCTTCTCGTGGCGGTGGGGCTGTCGGGTTATTACAACTATCGCGTCTTCGGCAATCCGCTTACACTTCCGTATCAGGTAAATCGGGCGACCTACGCCTCGGCTCCGGTGTTCCTTTGGCTGGAGCCCCGGCCCGAGCCAGTCTATCGTCACAAAGTAATGCGCGATTTCTATACGAACTGGGAACTCAGGGAATTTCTCCACGCGAGAACGCTCAAGGGCTTTCTTACTGGAACTGTAAAGAAGGCGGGAATCGCCCTGTTTTTTTTCCTCGGCATCATCTTATTGCCGCCAATCGTTATGCTGCCGCGGGTGCTGCGCGACCACCGGACCCGTTTTCTCGTCATCGCAGGCATCGTGTTTGTTGCAGGATTGACCGCCAATGCCTGGATGTTTCCCCATTACCTGGCCCCATTCACCTGCGCCGTGTATGCGCTTTTGCTCCAGGCGTTGCGCCATCTGCGTGTTTGGCGACCCCGCCAACAGGAGTTTGGGCGGGCGCTGCTGCGGCTCATCTCTTTATCGTGTCTTGTTTTGGCCGGCTTGCGACTGTACGCCGCGCCCCTGAATATCTCGCTCCCGCGCTGGCCGACCATGTGGTACGGCACACAACCGCTGGGGCTCCCTCGCGCGGCCGTGCTTTCGGCACTGGAACGATATCCCGGACCCCAATTGGCCATTGTCAGATATTCCGCAGCGCACGCTCCCTTTGACGACTGGGTTTACAATGGGGCGGATATTGACGGGTCGAAAGTGGTTTGGGCGCGGGAGCTGGAATCTCACAACAGTGAACCGTTATTGGCGTATTTTCACGAGCGGCGGGCCTGGCTCGTCGAGCCGGACGCAGACCCCCCAAAGATTTCTCCCTACCCGCGACCTTAAATAACGTTGCGATGCCCGTCCCTGGTCGGCGTTTGCACGCCTTTCAGTTGAGCGATGAGGGCGGGAGAATCTCCTCTTCATCACCCGGGTCGCGGACGAGCCGGTGGAGATACGACCTCGAGATATGAAGGCTGCGGGCCGCGCGCGTCTTATTGCCGTGGAATTCGTGGATGGTTCGCCGCGCGAGCTTGACCTTATAGTCCTGCAGTTGGTTTTCGAAGGTCCCGCCGGGAAGCGCGTCGCCGACCCCCAGCAAATCCGGTTCCTGCAGCGCATCGGGCAGATCTTTAGCCTGGATCACGCCATCATCGCTGAGAACAAGGGCCCTTTGGATGACATTCTCCAGTTCGCGGACGTTTCCCGGCCATTGATATTGAAGCAGAAGCGCCATCGCGGTGGGTTCAATCCTGACCGGCGTGCCTGGCGATGTTGTCGAGTATTTCGCAAGGAAATGGTTCGCCAGCGATGGAATGTCTTCCGAATGATCCCGAAGGGAGGGCGATTTGATGCCAACCACGTTGACGCGGTAATAGAGGTCTTCGCGAAACGTGCCTTCGGCAACCATGTCGAGGAGACTTCTGTGGGTTGCAAAGAGCAAGCGGGCTTTCAGCGGGATCGGTTCGGTGCTTCCGAGGCGAAAAAATTCTCTCTCCTGCAGCACACGCAGCAGCTTTATCTGCGTATGCGGGCTGCACTCCCCAATCTCATCGAAAAACAGAGTGCCATCGCCGGCTTGTTCGAGATAGCCCCGGCGCCGGACGGCCGAACCGGTAAACGCGCCTTTTTCGGCCCCAAATAACTCCGCTTCGATCAGCGTCTCCGGAATTGCTCCGCAGGATACAGCGACAAAAGGCCGGTCTTTGCGGTTACCGAGATTGTGAATCGAACGGGCGATTAATTCCTTGCCTGTTCCGCTTTCGCCCGTGATGAGGACGGAGGCCTCCAGATTGGCTACCCGCCGAACCAGATCGTAGACCACCTGAACCCTCGCGCTTGCTCCGATCAAGCCACCACAGCCAGCGGGCAGCTGGTGCGAGCGAATAGTGGTGAGTTCGCGTTTAAGCGTCGCGTATTCATGCGCCCGGCGGACGACAATCTTCAGCTCCGGCAACGCGGGGGGCTTACGGATCGAGTTGTACACGCCGCGCTGGACCATATCCAGCGCGGTCGCCCTGCCATCGTCATCGGTCATCACCACTACTGGTATGCCAAATTTAGTGATTTCGTCGAGAAATGCGAGTTGCTGCTCAACGGGATCCGCAGTGGATTCCAGGTCCAGGATCAGGACGTCACAAAGATCTCTTGACAGGGCACCCCTGATCCTCTCGGTACGCCGTTCCAGGAAGATGGAGAAACCGGCACCAAGCGTTGACGCGAGAAGAGGCTGGAGGCTGAGATCCTGGGAATATAAAAGAAGTCTGATCATTCGGGAGCCGAGACTACACCACGCATATGGATTCGGTTTATTGCTGCGATCAGCCCATACT
>JALYHT010000211.1 GCA_030776225.1 Acidobacteriota bacterium
CTCCGGATGGTTATTATGTTCGCTCAGATGCCCCAGAATCAGGGTCTGCACCCCGCCATCGAGATCCTGTTCGAGATAGTCGCACGTCACGGCATTCGAAAGATGCCCGTTGCGCCCCATCACCCGCTGCTTCACGCTCCACGGGTAGGGTCCTACCTTGAGCATCTCGATATCGTGATTCGATTCGAGCAGCAGCACCTGCACCCGCCGCAGGTGGATTCGGATCGAATCCGGCATGTACCCAAGATCGGTGGCTATCCCGATCTTGATCCCCTCGGCGTGCAAACAGAATCCCACCGGGTCTGCCGCATCGTGAGGAATCGTAAAACTCTGGACCACCACATTGCCGATGGTCCACCCGGAACCGGCCTGAAAATGCTCGACTGCCGGGGCGGGCACATCGCCCCAATCGATCACGGGAGCCGTCAGTCTGGAAACGAAAACCGGCAGCGCCTTTTTCTTTTTCTGGCACGCGCGCACCAGCCGGGCGAGGCCGGCCACGTGGTCGGAATGCTCATGGGTCACGATCACCGCATCCAGATCTTCAGGCTTTTCACCAATCTCCGCCAGCCGCCGCGTCAGTTCCCTGACACTCAGGCCCGCGTCGATGAGAATCCGTGTCTTCGATGTGGCGAGAAACGCCGAGTTGCCGGCGCTCCCGCTCGCGAGTACACAGAACCTGACCATAGAGAAAAAACAAATATCCTTCGTTCTGTTTTAGCAGGCCGCCACTCCGATCGCAATGCCCACGATCGCAATGCGCAAATGATGTGGACTTTTTGGCAGAGAGCGATCCGCCGAGCGACGGCCCCGTGGCTTACCCGGCCATCTTCGTTTTGATGACTTCCACCAGTTCTTTAACGGCGCCCGAGCTCTTGTGCAGCGCCGCGGTCTCCTCGTCGGTCAGCTTGATCTCGTAAATCTGCTCGATCCCGCCTGCCCCCAGTTTGCAGGGCACCCCAACGTAAAGACCCTGGATGCCGTACTCGCCTTCCAGATACGCGGAACATGGCAGCACCTTCTTCTTATCCCGCAGGATCGATTCCGCCATCTCCACTGCCGAAGCCGCCGGCGCATAATAGGCGCTGCCCGTCTTCAGATACTTCACGATCTCCGCGCCGCCATTGGCCGTGCGGGTCACAATAGCGTCCAGACGATCTTTCGGGATCAATTCGGTCAGCGGAATACCCGCCACGCTCGAGAGGCGCACCAGAGGCACCATCGTGTCGCCATGTCCCCCCAGCACCACGGCGGTCACGTTATCCACCGAAACCTTCAGTTCCATTGCGATAAAGGTCCGGAAGCGCGCGGAATCGAGCACGCCGGCCATGCCGATGACACGGTTGCGCGGAAACTTCGAAACCATGTATGCCACCTGCGCCATTGCGTCCAGCGGGTTGGTGACCACAATAATGATGCAGTTCGGCGAAACTGCCACTGCCTGTTCGGTGGCGCTCCTGATGACCTCGTAGTTCGCCAGCAGCAAATCGTCCCGGCTCATGCCCGGCTTGCGCGGGAACCCCGCCGTGATGATTACAACGTCCGAATTCGCCGTCGGCGCGTAGTCGTTCGCGCCCGTGATTGTGACGTCATAGCCTTCCACCGGCCCAGCCTGCATCAGGTCGAGGCCTTTGCCCTGCGGGACTCCTTCTGCAACGTCCACAAGGACGATATCGCCTAATTCCTTCTTTGCCGCCCATACAGCGCAGTTAGCGCCCACATTGCCCGCGCCAACAACCGTTAACTTATTTCGCAATGAATCGACCGATCCTTTCTGAATTTACTTCTGAAATTGGGGAAGGTTCAGTATACCGCCCCTCGCTATTCGGATTCCGCCAGCGGATCCTCTTTGTATTTCGGCTTGCGCTCGCTCTTCGGCAGAATGGTTTTTCCCGCCTTCACTGGTCCCACGCGCTCCCGCGCGATGGCGCGCACTTCCTTTCGCGCGCTGAACTTTTCACGTTTTTTAGGCATGGCCTAACGCGCGGGAACCAAAGATTCCGCCACCCGCGCGGCAAGCTGATCGAATGTCACCATCTCATAAAGCGTTGGATCGGACATAATCTTCGCCACCAGCGCTGTATGCATCGCATGGCCCGCCCGCTCCGCGATCACATGCCCCAGCAACGGCCGGCCTATCAGCGCCAGATCCCCGATCAGATCGAGCGCTTTATGCCTGCAACACTCGTCTGTGAACCGAAGCCCGCCCGGATTCAATACCCCGTTCGCCGTAAAACACAAAGCCGAATCGAGCGTCGCCCCGCGGATCAAACCCATTTCCCGCAACTGATCGAGCTCACTCTCAAAACCGAACGTGCGCGCCGGCGAAAGCTCATTCGCATACCGTTCCGGGGTGACCTCCATCTCGATCGATTGCTTCCCGATCGGCTCCGGAAAATCGATCTCGCAGGTCAGGCGGAACACATCGTCCGGCAGAATCGAAATTCTCTTCTGCCCGTCTTCTACTGTCAACGGCCGCCGGATTCGCAGATATTTGCGCTGGCGCCGCAGCTGCCGCACCCCGACTTCACGCAGCAGATCCACAAACGGCTTGCCGCTGCCATCCAGAATCGGCACTTCCAGATTGTCGATTTCAATATAGGCGTTGTCGATCGCGAAACTGTAAAGCGTGCTCAGCAGATGTTCAGTGGTCTGGATCAGAACACCCTGCTTCATCAGGCTCGTTGCATAGATGACCCGCGCCACATACTTCCAGTTCGCCGGAATCGAAAAGAATTCGAGATCGGTCCGTCGGAAAACGATTCCCGTCCCGGCCGGCGCCGGAGTCATCCGAAGATGGACGGGTACCCCGGTGTGCAGACCGACTCCCGAAACTTCAAACGGGCGGTTGATGGTGGTCTCGAAGCGCATTTCTTCTATGCTACCCGCTTGGTACCCGTAAGTTTCGTAAATATTTGAGAACATTCGACTAAGGCGTCGATCTTCTGTGGCTGTCCGACCACACTTTGTGGCGCTGACATGACGCCGCAAGAAATACACCAGCCGCAAGCGGGCAGCTCGGTGAGTCGCGTCACCTGCGAAACTTGCCTCCTGCGTGTCGTCGCGAACTGCTGTTGGGTGTAAAGGCGCAAGCATCTGGCGCGCAAGCGACTGCGTTTGCTATATTCAAGCTGCTGCCTGAGCGGGAGTAATTCAGTGGTAGAATGCCAGCTTCCCAAGCTGGACGTCGCGGGTTCGAACCCCGTCTCCCGCTCCATCTTTTCAA